>NZ_VIFM01000725.1 GCF_006636215.1 Myxococcus llanfairpwllgwyngyllgogerychwyrndrobwllllantysiliogogogochensis
CGGCGGGCGCCGTTGAAGCGGAGCTTCCAGTAGGACGCGCTCATGTCCTCGACACGGACTTCGGCGCCGGAGCGGGGCGCATGGATGAACTTGCCTTCGCCGAGATAGAGGCCCACATGGCTGTAGGCGCGGCGCATGGTATTGAAGAAGACGAGATCGCCGGGCTGGAGATCCTTCTTGTCGATCTTCTCGGTGGCCTCGGCCTGCTCATTGGCGCGGCGGGGCAGCGCGAGCCCGACGGTCTGGCCGTAGATCGCGCGGATGAAACCGCTGCAATCGAAGCCGCTGTCGGCGGTATTGCCACCACGGCGGTAGGGCACGCCGAGGAAGCCCATGGCGGTGGAGATCAACTCGCCGGTACGGTCCTGGACGGAAGCCCTCACTTCGCGCAGCTGATTGAGCACCTGATGGCGGTCGATCAGGAACCGATCGAGGTCATCAGCGGCCGAGGCGGCTGCGTTGTTGTGGGGAG
>NZ_VIFM01000726.1 GCF_006636215.1 Myxococcus llanfairpwllgwyngyllgogerychwyrndrobwllllantysiliogogogochensis
CCTCAGAAACTACCCAACCCCTCAGGCGGGCGGGTAGCCCGCCTCGGACAGCGCCTCGGCGAGAGCCTTGCGGTCCTCGCTGCTTTGTACCGACACCTTGCGGTGGGCCATATCCACCTCGATCTTGCAGTCCGGATCCATCATTTTCAGAGTCTGGCTGACCATGCCGGCGCAGTGGCCGCAGGTCATGTTGGGCAGTTGAAATTCAAGCATGTGCACCTCGTGGAAAAAAGTTACGGCAAGGGCAGTTTTGGGCTTGCCACGGTAGCAAGGTCAAGCGCCAGCAAGGTCGCCCCAAAGCCCGCTGCCTGGCATCTTGAGCTTGACCCCGTGGCAACCCTGAAAGTCTCCCTCGTGCCGGCACTCGCCGGTTGAACTCACCACTGGAGCAACCCATGAATTCCACGATGTCAGATACCCGCGCGCCAGCGTCTGTCTCGACGGCGCACCTGAACCTGCCGATCCTGGGGAT
>NZ_VIFM01000727.1 GCF_006636215.1 Myxococcus llanfairpwllgwyngyllgogerychwyrndrobwllllantysiliogogogochensis
CGCAGCGCGGAGACGCGAAGGCGATTTCGTCCTTCACCTTCACGCCCAAGGCCGTCGTCGAAACCGAGGAGGGGGAGGTGTTCCTCGGAGACATCCGCACGGACAAGGGCACCAGCATGGAAGGGGCACGGCTGCCTCGGCGCGCCTTCAACTCGCGTAAGGAGCTGCTGCACCACCTGCCCTCAGTCCACACCCAGTGGACGGGCAGCGACAACAACGTGCAGGGGCTTCTGCGCTCGGTGGCGCGGCGTGCGGTGCCGCGGCTGCCGGGCACCAGCGTCCTGGGGGACTTCAACCGCGATGGTCTCCGCGTGTGGGTGGCGCCCGGATGCACCATTGGGAAAGAGGGCTTTCTCTCCCCGTCGCCCGTGGCGTACCTGCCCAATGGGGCGTCCCTCGAGTCGCGCGTCCGCTACGAGGCCACGGACGACGACAGCTTCCACGACGTGGCGCGCACGGTTTTCGAGTACC
>NZ_VIFM01000728.1 GCF_006636215.1 Myxococcus llanfairpwllgwyngyllgogerychwyrndrobwllllantysiliogogogochensis
CCGCCTGGCTGTGCATCCGGACGATCCGCCGCGGCCGATCCTTGGCCTGCCGCGTATCGTGTCGACCATCGAAGATATGCAGTGGCTGAAGGAGACGGTGGACAGCATTAATAATGGCTTCACCATGTGTACCGGATCGTATGGCGTTCGCGCCGATAACGATCTGGTGAAGATGGTGGAGACCTTTGGCGATCGCATCCATTTTACCCATCTGCGCTCTACCTGCCGTGAAGCAAACCCAAAAACCTTCCACGAGGCGGCGCACCTTAGCGGCGACGTCAATATGGTGGCGGTGGTGGATGCTATCCTGCGTGAAGAGCAGCGGCGTAAACAGGCCGGCGATCTGCGCCCGATCCCATTTCGGCCGGATCATGGTCATCAGATGCTCGACGATCTGCGCAAGAAAACCAACCCAGGCTATTCGGCGATTGGCCGTCTCAAGGGGATGGCGGAAGTGCGCGGCGTCGAGC
>NZ_VIFM01000072.1 GCF_006636215.1 Myxococcus llanfairpwllgwyngyllgogerychwyrndrobwllllantysiliogogogochensis
GGACGGGCGGATGCCCCGGGCGGCGATGGCGGCCGCGGTGGCGCGGGCCGGGGGGGATTTCGAGGTCATCGATGACGCGGGGGCGACGTTCCAACGCAACCTGCCGCAGGTGGGACGGGCCGTGTCCACCTGGCTCCAGCGGCTCTCCGGCGGATGACCGATGCGCTGCAACCCACCGGACTCCTTCACATTTCTTCAGCCTCCCGCACTTGCACGCCGGGAGAGCGGACGTACAGACTGTCTGCGCAGACCCAATCGTTTCGCCGTTCGTTCGTAGGGTCTTCCGGAAGCGTGCCTCGTTCCTCAAGGAGTAGCCCGATGCGGATGGTGCGATGGACCCTGGGTGGCGCCGCGCTGGCCCTGGCCGTGACGGTAGCCCCTGCGTGCAAGTCCGCGGAGAGCGACGCCGAGCGTGCGCCCGCGCCTCCCGCCTCGCTCGAGAACCTGGCGGACGACGTGGATGTCGTCCCGCACGCCATCCTCGTGGACTTCAAGGACGGCACCACGCAGGCCCAGTTTGACGCCTGGGAGGCCGACTGGGGCGTGGACCTGGAGCTCAACTCCGTGGAGAGCGCCGACGAGGCCCTCACCCTGGCGGTGGGCGTGGATGACGTGCAGGGCGTGCTGGAGCGCATCCGCCAGCATCCCAGCGTCGAGGCCGCCGAGCCGCTGATGGAGGTCCGCGCCAGCTTCACTCCGAATGATCCGGAGTACGCGCAGCAGTGGAACCTCAAGATGATCGACATGCCCAAGGCGTGGGAGCGCAGCCGGGGCAAGGGCGTGGTGGTGGCGGTGCTCGACACCGGCATCGCGTACGAGGACCACGACGACTTCAAGCAGGTGCCGGACCTGAAGGGCGTGAAGTTCGTTCCGGGCTACGACTTCGTGAACGACGACGAGCACGCCAACGATGACCACGGGCACGGCACGCACGTGGCGGGCACCATCGCCCAGGCCACCAACAACGGCGAGGGCGTGGCGGGTGTGGCCTTCGAGGCGACGCTGATGCCGGTGAAGGTGCTCAACCACTTCGGTGGCGGCACCACGGCGGACATCGCGGACGCCATCCGCTTCGCGGCGGACAAGGGCGCCAACGTCATCAACATGTCGCTGGGCGGTGGCGGCTACTCGCAGGTGATGGCCAACGCGGTGGAGTACGCGCGCAAGAAGGGCGTCACCGTGGTGGCCGCGGCCGGCAACGGTGGGCGCGCGCGCGTGGAGTTCCCCGCGGCCTATCCCGGCGCGGTGTCGGTGTCGGCGGTGGGGCCCGAGGGCTCGCTCGCGCCGTACTCGTCCTACGGCAAGGAGCTGGATATCGCGGCGCCCGGTGGTGACAAGCGCAAGGGCGACCAGGGTGGCATCCTCCAGAACACCATCGACCCGAGAGACCCCTCGCGCTCCGTCTACGCGTCGTACCAGGGCACCAGCATGGCCACCCCGCACGTGGCCGCGGTGGCCGCGATGCTGTACGCGGCTGGCGCGAAGACTCCGGACGCGGTGGAGAAGGCGCTGTACGCCGGCGCGGCGAAGGTCGCGGACCAGGCGTGGACCGAGCAGTACGGCCACGGTCTGCTCAACGCGGAGGCGTCGCTCGCGTCGCTGGGTGGCGGGATGTCGCGCTGGCCGCCGCTGTACTGGGCGCTGGGCCTGCTGGCCTTCGTGCTGCTGACCCTGCGGGGCCGCGAGCGTCCGGGCTACCTCAACGCGCTCCTGCGTCCGGCCTTCCTGGTGCCGCTGCTGCTGTCCACGGTGGGCGTGTACTTCGTGCGCACGTGGTTCGTGAGCTCGGCGGACGTGACGGGGAGCGTGGTGGAGATGGCGTCGCTGCCCATCCCCGACTGGGAGCGCATCATCTTCGGCCGTCGCACGGTGAGCCCGCTGTTCTACAGCGCGCTCATCCCGGTCCTGCTGTCGCTGCCGGCCATCGGTTGGAAGGGTCTGCGTCCGGCGGTGGGCGGACTCGCGCTGGGCTTCGCGGGCTTCCTGGCGTACTCGGCGTGGGCCGGCGCGCCCGCGCTGTCGTGGATGCCCTTCACGTTCCTGGCGAAGCCGTGGCTGGGCTTCAACACCGTCCTCTGCATCGTCGTCGCCCGGGCCATGCTCAAGAAGGAGGACGTGCCTTGAAGCTGTCCGGGCGCGTGGTCTTCCGGGACGTCGAGACGGGCGTCTGGGTGCTGGAAGGCGACGACGGCACCACCTACCAACTGGCGGGTGGCGACCGGAAGATCAAGAAGGACGGCCAGCGCATCGAGGCCGAGGGCGACGTGGACCGTGACGTGCTCACCAGCGCCATGGTGGGCCCCGTGTTCCACGTCAGCTCGTATCGCTTCGTCTGAGGTGTGAGGGGCCGCGCTGCCCCTCTCGCCTGTCAGGGCTGCTTGGGGCCGCCCGCGCTCTTGTGGGCGCGGGCCTGACGCAGCCGCTCCTCGTGGTACGCCTCCATGGGGGCCGCGCCTCGACGAGCGGCGGCCCGCAGCTCCTCCAACGCCTCTCGCTCCGCCTGCAGCCCGGGCTCCGCGTCCTTCTTGAGCGGTGTCAGGGGATTGGCCACGTCGAAGAGGTTGAGGGAGACGCCTCGCCTGTCCACGACGCCCAGCAGGACGAGGGACACCGTCGCGGCCGCCACCCAGGGAAACAGCAGCGTCGGCAGGGACGGCACCGGCCGAGTCTCCCGGGCGCTCTCGTCGCTGTGTGGCGCGCCCACGCCCCATACCGACGCGTGGTGGCGCGCGAAGGTCATCAGCCCCAGCAGCCCCACCCAGCCCAGTCCCGCCAGGGAGAGCACGGCCAGCGGCGAGGTGTCCGTGTCCGTCGCCCCCTGGTCCATCGCCTTGGCCGCGAGGAACAGCACGGAGGACACCAGGTTGTTGGCCGCGTGCGCGCCGATGCCCGGCCACAGCGAGCCGGTGCGCAGGTAGAGCCAGCCGAACAGCAGGCCCAGCTCCACGCGCGCCACGAAGCCCACCGGGTCCAGATGGAACGCGCTGAACACCACGGCGGAAATCACCAGGGCCTTCACCGGTGATGCCGGAGGCCGAGGCGTGATGCCCCGCTGGAAGACGCCCCGGAAGAACAGCTCCTCGCAGAAGGGAGCGGCGACCGTCACGCCCGCGAGGATGACGGCCAGCTCCACGGGCGTCTGCTGATCGAAGAGGCGCGAGCCGTCGAACATCTCCGTCAGCCACTCGGGCGCGAGCTTCTGGGCAACGAACTGGATGGGCACCACCAGCGCGAAGAAGTTGGCCACGCCCAGCAGGAAGCCAAAGAGGGTGGGCAGCGCGGGCAGCGGCGTCAGCCCGGTGTACAGCGCGGGCTTCCATCCGCCCATCCGCGGCAGCAACCAGCCCAGGCCCAGGAAGATGAACACCTCGGTGAACCAGATTCCGAAGGCCGCGTTGAGGAACTGGACCGAACCTCCCACCGCGATGAACAGCACCAACGCCAGCGCCGCCCCCGCCAGCGCGAGCCTCCGTGGGCTCCCTGGCTCAGGGCGCTCTGGGGGTGGCGGCTCGGAGGGACCCGTCGGCTCATGAGGCCGGGCGTCGCTGGGAGCGGAATCTTCCAATTTGGCGTCTCCTTGGAGCGAAAAGCTGAACTGTCCGCACTTCGACTTCTCTATACTGTGCGCACCTTGACGTCCTTCATCCTGGCTCGAACGGCGCAGCGGACGTGTTGGAAGCTCTCACAATCCCTGGGTGTGTGGTGTGCCCTGGGCGTGGGGCTGGGAGCGGCGACGTCGCACGCGTCGGCGTTCTTGGTGGAAGCGCGAACCGAGGCGCAGGCGTACCAGATTCGTGCGTGGCGTGGCAGCACACCAGATGACCCGGTGCTGCTTCCTCGGCGGCGAATCGTCCAGTACCTGGGCCTCAGCGCCTTCGAAATCGCCACCGGGCAGGACCTGGGCTTCGAGTCCAACCTGCGCATCTGGGCTGACTTCGGCTTGCCCAAGGGCGAGGCCGAGCGCGTCGACGGTCTGAAGTCCGAAGACGCAGAGCTGTTGCATGCGTACGTGCGCTACGCGAAGGGCGGCTTCGAGGGGCGCCTGGGCCGACAGCTCTACACGGACGTGTCGGACATCCTCGCGTTCGACGGCTTGCGCGTGCGGTACATGAGCCGCCTGGGATTGGGCGCGGAGGTGTACGGCGGGCTGTGGGTAAAGGGCACGAGCTTCCTGGGCTCCTCCGTGTACCAGTTGGAAGGGACGCGGGAGAGCGACGCGCGGCGCCTGGATGCAGGCGTGACGGGCGCGGACTCGACGCTCGATGCGATGGAGCCCCTCATCGGCGCGAAGCTGCTGATGGAGGACGTGAAGGGCTTCCACGCGTCGGTCGGCTATCGCAAGGCGCTGGTGGAGGGGAAGACGAACCTGGAGCGCGCCACGGTGGAGGCGCGCTACGGCCGCGGGCTGGGGGTCAACGTCCTGGCGGGCGTGGACTACGACGTGCTGATGGGCAAGGTGGCGCAGGTGCGCACGCAGCTGCGCTGGGATGCCACGCGCTTCGCGGCCACTGCGGAGGTGATGCGGCTGTCGCCCGTGCTGGCCGCGGACTCCATCTGGTACTACTTCGCGTGGGCGCCCCGTGACGAGGCGCGGCTGCGCGTGGACCTGTTCACCCCTGGCGCGCTGCGCTTCTACGTGCAGGGCCTTGGCAGCAAGTACAACGAGAACGTCAACCCGGACCTCGCCATCGCCGCCCAGGTGGACGCCGAAGGTGCTCCCGAGTCCACCAGCGTCGGTGGCTCCGCGGGCGCGGCGTGGCGCTCGGGGTCCTTCCGGTCGGCGTTGGATGTGACGTACCGCACGGGCTACGGCGGCGACCAGCTCTGGGGGGACCTCACCGGCGGCTACACGTTCGACCGGGAGCGCTTCACCCTGGACGCGCGGGTGTCCTTCGCGCGCATCTTCGACAGCTTCAACGCGCGCCTGGGTGGCAACTTCTACGGCGCCCAGGTGTGGGCCAGTCGAGCGCTGACGCGGGCGACGCGGCTCTCCCTGGTGGTGGAGCAGAACTTCAACCCGTTCACCGACTCGGACACGAAGGGCTTCCTGCTCTTCGACCTGAAGGCGAGCCTGTAGATGCTGCCGCACCGCCAGAACCGAAACGCGCTGCTCGCCCTGGCCGCGCTTGCCACCATGGTGGGCGCCGGCGTCGCCTGGGCCGCCACGGCCCGCGAGCGCAGCCTCGCCGTGTATCCCGCGCAGCACGTGCCCCTGCGCTTCGACCATGCGCAGCACCTGGAGGCCGGGGCTGAGTGCGCCACGTGCCACGACGCGGCCCGCGCCAGTCAGTCCCCCAAGGACGTCAACCTCCCGGGGCACGAGGAATGCGAGACGTGCCACGACATCGAGGCGGGGCGGAAGGGCAAGCCCACGGACCCGAAGTCGAGCTGCAACACGTGTCACCCGGGTTTCGACGCCACGGTGCGCAAGGAGCCCGCGAAGCTGTCCATGCCCACCGCCAACCTCATCTTCAGCCACCAGCAGCACGTGGACAAGAAGGTGGAGTGCTCGGTGTGCCACGGCGAGATGACGGACGTGAAGCTCGCCACGCGCAACCAGCTGCCGAAGATGGCCACGTGCTTCAAGTGCCATGACGGCAACGTGGCCTCCAACACCTGCGCCACGTGCCATCCGACGGAGCCCTCCGGGCGACTGAAGCTCGTCTTTGATTCGGGCCTGCTGCGTCCCATGCAGGGCAACCCGCTGGGCCTGGACCACGGGCCGCGCTACGAGTTCAACCACGGGGCGCGCGCGTCGACGGACCGGATGACGTGCATGCAGTGCCACAGCGAGAGCTATTGCCAGACGTGCCACGACGGCATGCAGAAACCGCTGTCCATCCACCCGAACGACTACATCACGCTGCACCCGGTGCAGGCGCGAGCGGGCTCGCCCCGGTGCGAGAGCTGCCACCGTGCGCAGTCCTTCTGCGCCGCGTGTCATGAACGGGTGGGCGTGGGCATGGACGCGGACAAGTCGCTGCGTCCGCGCAACCAGAAGGTGCACCCGGACTACAGGGCCTGGGTGGAGCTGCCTGGCCCGCAGCACCACGGCATCGCCGCGTCGCGTGATTTGACGAGCTGCATCTCCTGCCACCGTGAGGAGTCCTGCACGAGCTGCCACTCCGAGCTGTCGTCGCGGCGGCAGATCAACCCGCACCCGGCGGGCTTCGCGCAGACGTGCAAGAAGCTGGCGTCCGCGAATGACCGGGCCTGCCTCAAGTGCCACTCGGCGGAGAGCCTGGCGCAGAAGGGGTGCCGGTGATGCGCGCGCGCCAGTCTTTCGTGAGGGGCACGCTGCTGGTGGCCTTGTCGGTGACGTCGCTCTCGGGGTGTCTGGAGCCAGGGGACGCCATCTACGACCGACGCGACACGGTGCCGCCCAGGGTCATCTCCACCGACCCGGGTGGCGGTGGGGTGCTGGCGACGGATGGCACGCTGCGCATCACCTTCTCGGAGGCGATGGACGTGCGCAGCCTGCGTCCCGGCATTGCCGTGTTCGCCGCGCGCGATGAAGTCCCGCTCACCGTCCTCGCGCCGGAAGTTCCGGAGCTGGAGCAGGACGTGGAGCGGGGCGACGTGGAGTACACCGTGGAGGCCAGGGTCGCCGAGGGCTCCACGCTGTCGCCCAACACGCAGTACACGCTGGTGCTGCGCGACGTCCTCACGGACTACGAGGGCAACCCGTTGGCCACCGAGGTGCGGGTGGTGTTCCGCACCGCGCCGTGAGCCGAGCGCGCCCGGCTACATCCGCGTGAAGTCGAAGTCCTGGGCCACGGCCTTGCCGTTCTCGTCGCCTTCGATTCGCGCGGTGAGGCGGCCCGCCGAGGGGCGCTGGTAGAAGATGCGCTTGGGGTGGTCGTTCTGGGGGTTCTCGAAGAGCGCGCCGTTGCTGTTGCAGCGCACCAGCTTGAAGTCCGTGCCCGGGCGGCCCATGGGCTGGGCGACGTAGTAGAGGCCGTCGGCGCGGGCTTCGATGCGCATGTACTCGAAGAACACCGTCTTGTTGCGGACGATGGCGCGGCTCACCCCGAAGAGCGTGCCGGCGTCCGCGTGCGTCCAGTGCTCCTCCACCGTGCTGCCTGCCTTGTCCTGACGCCAGCTCCCCGACATCCATGCGAGGTCATGGATGGAGTCCCCGCAGGTGCGCGAGGGCGTCTCGCGCTCGGGTGGTGTCGACTTGCAGCCGAGGAGGGGGACACCACAGAGCGCGAGGGCGAGGAGGGCAGGGCGGACGAGCATGTCCGCATCCTCACATGCCTCGCTGACGGGCCGCACCGCCGATGGCGACAGTGCGGCCCGCGTGAGTGAGGGTCAGCGCTTGAGGTACTCGCGGATGGCGTCGGCGAGCTGCCGGCGTGCCTCCGCGTCCGTGGCCTGCGGCCCCAGCTTGAGCTTCTTGTCCTCTTCGACGAGGAGCTTCTGGTCCTGCAGGTACGTGACTGCGTTCTCCAGCGTCACCTTGGCCAGGGACTCGGCGGCGGTGACGCGGCCGGCGTGGTACTCCGCGCGGCCCGTCTCCAGCGCCAGTCGGATGAAGGCCTTGCGGTCCTCGGCGACGCCGTTGGCCACGTCGTTGAGCGTCATGGCCGCCAGGAGGTAGGCCTCCAGGTAGTCGCGCAGCAGGTCGGCCAGGAACTCCAGCTCCGGCTGGGCGTGGGGCTCGGGGGCCACGCGCAGGGACTCGCCCTCGTTGATGACCAGGCCCATGCGGACCAGCCGCTCCACCGTCTCCGCGAAGATGGTGTCGAACGTCGTGTTCACCCGGTAGATGAACTCGACCTTGAACAGGCGCGAGAGGAACAGGGCGCGGGCCTTCACCGCGTCGTAGGGCGCGGGCGAACCGGCGGCCAGCATGGCGTTGGCCACGAGGCTGCGCGCCGAGACGAGGTTCATCAGCGTGTTCTTGTAGAAGGACATCTCCGGGCGGCGGTTGTCCTCCACCTGGTAGATGACGTCGCCCTTCGCCTCCTGCGTGCGCACCATCTCGTCGTCGATGAAGGTGCGCATCGCGTCCTGGATGGGGCCCATCGTCTCCGGGTTGCTGGGGGCGTTGCCCAGCTCGCGAGACTGGGGCGCGCCGTCTTCCTGGGCGATGCGGCGCAGGATGCTGATGCGGTCCGCCAGCTCCCGCTGCGTCAGGCCGCGGCGGCGGTGCGCCAGGAGGGACGTGCTCACCAGGGCATGCGGCGTCACGGTGGACACCTTGCTGATGCCGTACATGACGCGGTTGCCGAGCGCGCGGACCAGGCCCTTCTTCTGCTCGTCCGTCACGGGCTCGTCGGGGTTGAGGCCGCGCTCCTTCATGAACTCCAGGAGGGAGATGGGCTCATCGAAGCCCAGGTGGATGCGGCCGTAGCGCGCCGCGAGCACCTTGGGTGTGCTCAACAGGGCCTTGAGGTCCTCGGGCTTCTTCTCTCCGCCCGCCAGCTCCTTCGAGTAGCTGCCCGACTCGACGACCTTCTCGTAGTCGATGGCCACCGGCACGAAGAGCAGGTCATTGCGCGCGCCCTCGAGCACGGACTCCACCTGCCAGGTGAACATGCCCAGCTTGGGCGCCAGCAGCTTGCCCGTGCGCGAGCGGCCGCCCTCGGGGAAGAACTCCTGGTGGATGCCGTCGTGCACCAGCTTGCGCACGTACGCCTTGAAGGACGCGGCGTAGACCTTGTCGCCCTTGAACGAGCGCCGCAGGAAGAAGGCGCCGCAGCGGCGGAAGATGCTGCCCAGGGGCCAGAAGGACAGGTTGGCGCCCGCGGCGACCAGGGGCACCGCGTAGCCCCGGTTCCAGAGCACCCAGCTCATCACCAGGTAGTCCACGTGGCTCTTGTGGCTGGGGCACAGGACGATGGGGGCGCGCGTCGCGGCCTTGAGTGCGCGGTGCAGGCCCGCCTCGTCCACGTGCATGCCGTCGTAGATGCGGTTGAACACCCACTCCAGCACGGGCGCGACGAAGGCCAGCGTCGTGGGGCTGGGCTTCGCGGCGATGGCCTCCAGATTGCGGCGAGCCTCGCGCAGCACGCTCTCCGGCTTGCGGTTGGACTCGACGGCCTGCTCGTCGACCACCTTGCGCAGTTGCCTGTCACGCAGCGTCTCGTCGATGACGCGCTCGTGGGGCTTGGCCGGAGGGCCGAACACCGCGCGAGTCTCCCGCGACAGGTGCACATGCAACGTGCTGCGCACCTTGCGCGCGAGCACCTCCACCGAGTCCTTCGGGTTCTCCTCGGCGAAGGCCCGCAGGTCGATGGGCTCTCCCACGCGGAACTGGGCGCGCTTGTAGTTGCGGAAGAAGGCCAGCATCGAGTGCAGGAAGCCCGGTGCCTCCGGGCTTCCGAACACCACGTCCACCCAGTTGGGCTTGAGCCGGGCGCTGCTCTTCTCCCAGACGAACAGCTCCGGCACCAGGTACACGGGCCGGTCCGACTTGCGCGCCAGCTCCACCAGCGCGGGGAAGGGGTCCTCGTGGGTCTCCTTCCCCGACGCGTGCATGAGCGCGGTGCGGCGCAGGAAGACCAGACCGCTGCCCCCGTTCTGCTGCGCGTACTCGAAGCGCTCCTGGAAGGCGCCGGACTGCTTCGTCTGGCGCCAGGGCTTGGTGAACCACGGGCGCAGGTTGGACACCGCGCGGATGGGCGGCAGCGTCCTGCGCACCATGGCCCAGGTCAGATAGAGGAAGTTCACCCAGGCCGTGGAGCGCATGACATGCACCACGAAACCCTTGGCGTGCAGGTTGCGCAGCTCATCCTCGGCCTCGGGCGGGAAGTGGACGCTCTCCAGATAGCGAGCACCCAATGCCCGGCCCATCGGGCCGAACTCGGCCTTCAGCAAGGACTCTCCCTGATTCGCAGACGGCGACAGCGCGGTTTCCAAGGCAGCCCCCGGGGCTACATGTTCTCGGGCGTTGGAATGCCCAGAAGTGTCAGACCCGCCGCGAGAGTAACCCGGGCCGCGTCCGTGAGGGCGAGTCGTGCGAAACGCAGCGCGTCATCGTTCTCGACGAGGATGCGCTTGTCCCGCTCCTGATTGCCCAGCGTGTAGTAGCGACTGAGGGCGGCGGCCACGTCCAGCAGCAGGCGCGCCACGAGGCTCGGCTCGTACTGCTCGGCCGCGTCCTTGACGACCTCGGGCAGCCGCATGATTTCGCGCACCAGGGCCTGCTCCTCGGGGAGCGTCAGCAGGCTCGCGTCGTAGCTCGCGGGCACGCCTCCACCCTTGCGCAGCACGTTGACGACGCGTGCGTGGGCGTACTGGAGGTACGGGCCCGTGTGGCCCTCGAAGCTGAGGACCTCGTCCCAGTCGAAGGTGTAGTCGCTGGCGCGCTTGTGCTTGAGGTCGCCGAAGGCGATGGCGCCCAGGCCGATCTGCTCGGCCAGCAGGTCCGGGTCATTCGACTGGAGCCGACCGGCCTCCTGGTTCTCCTTCACCTTGACGGAGGCGCGCTCCTTGGCCTCGTCCAGCACGTCGTTGAGCTGCACCACCAGGCCCTTGCGCGTGCTCATGCCGTGAATGCGGCCGAAGGCCACGTGAACGCAGCGGTCCGCCCACGGCTGGCCCATCGCGCTCAGCGTGCGGAACACCTGGCGGAAGTGCAGCGCCTGGTCCTGCGCGACGACGTAGAGCGCCTTGTCGTAGTGGAACCGCTCGTACCGGTCCTCGGCGGCGGCCAGGTCTCGTGTGGCGTAGAGCGTGGTGCCGTCGTTCTTCTTGAGGAGGATGGGCGGCTCGTTCTCCGCGTAGGGCAGGTCGACGATGAGCGCGCCCTGCGACTCCTTCACGCCGGGCTTCTTGGCGATCTGCTCGATGACCGCGTCCATCTTCCCCTGGTAGCGGCTCTCTCCTTCGATGTGCTCGAACTCGATGCCCATCCGCGCGTAGATGGTCTTGAAGCCGCGGATGCTCGTCTCGCGGAACTGGTTCCACACCTTGAGGGCCTCGGCGTCACCGGCCTCCATGCGGCGGAAGAAGTCGCGGGCCTTCGCGTCGAACTCGGGCTCTTTTTCGGCGCGCGTGTTCGCCTTGACGTAGACCTCCACCAGGTGGCCCATGTCGTCGATGCGAGCGGGGTCTCCGTACTCCTGGAAGCCCACGGCCACGAGGCCGAACTGCTTGCCCCAGTCGCCCAGGTAGTTGATGCCCTCCACCCGCCAGCCGAGCGCCCGGTAGATGTTGGCGATGCAGTGGCCCAGGAACGTGGTGCGGATGTGGTGGAACGCGATGGGCTTGGCGATGTTCGGCGACGAGTAGTCGACGGTCACCGTCTTGCCGCGTCCCGCGTCCGCGTCACCGCCGTAGGCCAGGCCCGCCGAGCGAGCGGCGTCGAGGACCTCCGCCGTGAAGGGCATGAGGGCAAAGCGGGCATTCACGTAGGGGCCCACCGCCTTGATTTCGAGCCCCGGCACGCTGAGCGTCTGGGCGAGTCCGGCGGCGATGGCGGGAGGCGCCTTCTTCTGGGCCTTGGCGAGAGGGAAGGTGGCGAAGCTCAAGTCACCGTGCGCCGGATCGGCGGGCTTGACCTGGGGTTCGATGTCTGCGGCCGGCACGCCCAGGGCGCTGGCAAGGGCCTGGGCGAACGCGGCGCGGTGGCGGGAATAGACGGAAGAGCTCATGGGACGGCGCGGATACTAGCCAAGCAGAGGCGGCTTACGGCCACCTCTTGTTCGTTCCGCGGTCCATTCCTCCCCGTTAGGGGACAGCCGGAGCCCGGCGGCTGGGCCGCACCACCGCCGCCACGGTGTCCAGCAGCTTGGGCAACTGGAGTGGCTTCTCGAAGAAGCCGTCGATGCGCTCCAGGCCCTGTCCGGACGTGAGCGAGGCCACCTCGCTGGCACCCGAGATGATGTACACGACGATGTCCGCCAGCGACTCGTTGCCTCGGATGAAGCGGAGCACCGACTGCCCGTCCTCTTCGCTCAGCCTCAGGTCCAGCAGCACCATGGCCGGCCGGATGTGCGAAAGGATGGAGCGGGCCTCGGAGGCTCCCGAGGTGGCCATCACCCGGTAGCCCTCCTGCTCGAGGACCTGCTGAAGGACCTCCCGGCAGTCCGCGTCGTCCTCCACGAGCAGGATGCCGCCCGCCTTGGGGGCCGCCTGGTTCAGGTCCGGCGAGCTCACCGCCCCGGCGAACATGGGCAGCACCATCTCGAAGGTGCTCCCATCGCCCAGCACGCTCTTCGCCTCCACGCGCCCCCCGTGCAGCGCGACGATTTTCCCCACCAGGGGGATTCCCAGTCCCGCGCCCGGCGGCCGAGGCACGCCCGGCTGCGCCCGGTAGAAGGCATCGAACACGTGCTCCAGCGCCTCGGCGGACATGCCGGGGCCGCTGTCCTTCACCCTGAGTGTGGCGAGCCCATCCTCGGCGGAGACGCTGACCTCGACGGTGTCATCCGCCTCGCTGTGGTGGATGCCGTTCTCGACGAGGTTGTGGATGGCCTCGGCGATGCGCTCGCGGTCTCCGCGGACGAAGACCTCGGGGCAGGGTGGAATCGACACGCTGACCTTGCCGTGCTCGGCGAGGACGCCCAGGGAGCGGACCACTTCCTCGGCCACGGCCTTGAGGCCGAAGGGGCGCTGGTTGAGCTGCATCTTCCCGGACTGGAGCCGGGACATGAGCAGCAGGTCATTCACCATGCGCAGCATGCGGTCGGAGTTCCGGTCGCAGATCTGCACCGCGCGGCGCTGGGAGTCAGTGAGGGCTCCCAGCTTCTCGCGCCCCATCATCGCCAGATAGGACTTGATGGTGGTGAGCGGGTTCTTCAAGTCATGGGAGACGTTGCCGAGCAGCTCCTCGCGGTTCTGCTCCAGACTCTTGAGGCCCGCGATGGCTGTTTGGAGGTCCTTGTTCCGGCGGGCGCTGTCGTCGCGGAGTCGAGCCACCTCGTACGCGGCGGCGAGCTGCGCGGCCAGTGACTGGAGCACCGTGTCGGAGACGGTGCGGCGCGCGCCGAGGACGACGAGGACACCCGTGACGCCGTGGGGGCTCTCGAGCGGCACGGCGAGCGTGTCCGCCTCGTGCAGCAGTTTCTTCTCGGAGAAGGCGCGCCCCACCACGCCCTCGCCCGGGACGGCGGCGACGACGCGGCTGTCGTAGCGACCGCGCACATGCTCGACGTGGAGCTGCTCCCGGGAGGGGAAGTAGCGGGCCACGTAGCAGACCTTGGGTTTGAGCAGTGCGTGGAGCGTCTGGAGATGGGAGCGCAGCGCCTCGGTGGGGCCGGCGTTGTCGGTGAGGTGACGCGCCATCTCCAGGAGGGCGCGCGCGGTGGCGTCGGAGTCCGCCGGAGGAGGCGGTTTCACGGCGCGACGGGTGGACTTCTTCGAGGTGTTGGGGCGCAGCGGCACGACCTCTGCCAGGGCCCCTTTCTTCTTCGAGCGCACGGGAGAATCCTGCTTCAAGTTCCGAGCGCCTGGGAACGGCCCTGATGTGCAGGGCCATCCGGAGGACAGTGGCCGTGTCGGCTGCCCGACAGCCCGGCCTCAGGCGCGGCGCTGGATGCGGCCGTCCTTGTCCAGGACGAACGGTTCCACCAGGAGCGACTCCACCTTCGCCCGATGGCTCGCCACGCTGAAGCCCGAGTCCGCCAGGGCGGCAATCGCGGACGTCTGCACCCGGCGGGCCGTCTCGTCGGCCGTCAACAGCTTGAGCATGGGCTCGAGCGCCGGCTCGTACTTGAAGGAGGCGAGCGCCTTGAGGGCGGCGATCTTCACGTCGTCCGACATGTCCTCGAGGAAGGGGAGCACGGCGGGCGGCACGCGCGCGTCCTCGCGACCGGTGACGTGGTGAAGGAGGACGACCTTCTTCTCCGGGTTCTTCGTATAGGTGGCGGAAAGGTGCTGGAGCGCGTTCACGCAAGCGCCCGTGGCTTCTTCCTCGGTGACCAGCTCTCCCAGGAGCCGGAGGGCCCAGGAGGTGGCCTGCTCCGTCTTGCTGAGGAACTCGACGATGGGCGGGACGGCGGCGTCCTTGCCAAAGGCCTTCACCAGCTCGAACGTGTGCTCCTTCTCGTCAGCGTCCGTGGTGAGCGGGTCCACGGTGATGGTGAAGCGGGCGAGCAGCACGGAGACGGCTTCGGGATACTTCATCTCCCCCAGCTGCTGGATGGCCTTCTGCCGTGTCGCCGGGTCGCCGTACTTCTGGGTGACCTTGGGCTTGAGCTTGAGGGCTTTCTCGGGCCCCGAGCCGCCCGTGAAGATGTCGAAGAGGCCCATGTGCGCGTGTGCTCCGTTTCCTGCGGCGACGTGTAAGGAGGAAGAAGGTAGAGGGGCCGTCTATGACGGGGCGGCGCCCAGGACAAGAGACAAGACGGTCAGAGCGTCAGCTCGCGACGGACATCGTCGCGGTAGGCCTTGGACAGGGTCTCCGCGGCGGCCCGCGTCTCCGGGGTGTCGGTATCCGGCACCTTGACCTGGAGATGAAGGTACAGGTCGCCCGGGGTTCCGCCCTTGAGGGATGGTACCCCGCGCCCCTTGAGCCGCATCTGCCGACCGGACTGGGAGGCTGACGGAACCTTGACGGTGACCTCGCCCTGGAAGGTGGGGACGCGCACCTCCGCGCCGAACATCGCCTCGGACACCGTCACGGGGAGGTCCACGTGCAGGTCGTCGCCCTCGCGGCGGACCAGGGGGTGCTCCAGCACCTCCGTTTCGATGAAGAGGTCCCCCGGTGGGCCGCCGCGCAGGCCAGGAGCGCCCTGGCCCGCGAGCCGCACCTTGGAGCCCGTCTGGACGCCGGCGGGAATCTTCACCGTCAGGCGGCTGGGCTCGTCCGGGCCGGTCCCCCCCCGTCCCGGCCGGGTGACGGACAGTGACCGCTCCGCGCCGTTGACGGCTTCCCCCAGTGTGACGCGAACCTGGGTGGACAAATCGTTGCCCCGCTCGGGGCCCATGGGGGGGCGGCGCCTGCCTCGGTTGAACACCTCTCCGGGGTCGAAGCCTCCTGGGCTGGAACCTCCGGCACCTCTGCGTCCTCCGAAGAGGTCGTTGAAGAGGTCGCCCAGGTCGAAGTCCTCACCCTCGTAGGGGATGCCGCCCGCCCCGCCACGAGAGGCGGCGGCCCGGTACTGGCGATAGGCCTCCGCCTTCTTCTCGTCGAAGCCTATCTTCTCCGCGTCCTCGCCGAACTCGTCGTAGAGCTTGCGCTTCTTCGGGTCCGACAGCACCTCGAAGGCGTTGCCGAGTTGCTTGAATTTCTCCTCGGCGCCCTTGTTGTTGGGGTTGACGTCGGGGTGGTACTTCCGAGCCAGCTTCCGGTACGACTTCTTGATGGCCTCCTCCGAGGCCGTCCGATCAACGCCGAGGATCTGGTAGTAGTCGTCCGCCATTTGTTCCCGCCGGGCTGTACGTGAATGAAAGTAACCAGTCGGTGGGAGTGCGCCAGCAAGGACTGTTCGGCTGGTCTCGGATGTATAAAGTCGCCGAAAGATGAGGGAGGCCATGGCAGCGCCGCGCCGAGCAGGAGCGGGGACCTTGTGGTTGGCGGGCTGGCTCCTGGTGCTGCCCGTCTCCGAGGCTCGGGCCCAGGGTGCCTCCAAGGAGGCGCGGGGCAGGGTGGTGGACCGGGTCGTCGCCATCATCGAAGGTCGGGTCCTGTCCTTGAGCGAGCTGGAGTTCGAGGCCCGGGTGGCCCTCGTCCAGCGAGGCGGCGTCCAGGCTCTCGATGCCCCTCTTGACGAGGAGACCCTCCGAGGCGCCCTGGAGCTGGTCATCAACCAGCGGGTCCAGGTGCTCAACGCCGACCGGCTCCAGGCGTTCCCCGCCGAGCCCTCCGAGGTGGAGGCGCGGTTGGAGTCCTTCCGCGCACGCATCGGTGGCCCCGCGGCGCTGGCGCGGTTCCTGGCGCGCGGGGACGTGGACCTGGAGGGGCTCAAGGCGGTCCTGGCTCGGGGGCTGCGGGCCGAGCGCGTCCTGGACAGCCGCATCCGGCTGAGGGCCCAGGTGGGTGAGACGGAGATTCGCCGCTACTACGAGCAGCACTCGGCGGACTACCCCGCGGACTACGAGACGGTGCGAGACGTCATCCGGGAGAAGCTCTTCCGCGAGCGGTATGCGGCCCTGGCGGTGGAGGAACTCGCTCAGGTCCGGGCCTCGGCGCAGGTGCGTCGGGTGGCGCCCTTCACGCGGGAGGCGAAGCGATGAGGCGGCTGCGGGAGGATGGCGCGCCCCATGGCTTCCTGATCCGTCAGATGACGGTGGACGACCTGGCCGCGGTGATGGCGCTGGAGCAGGCGGCCTTCAAGAATCCGTGGTCGCAGGAGTTGCTCAAGCGCGAGCTCCAGCACGAGTGGTCCACCATCCTCCTGGTCGAAGAGGCCCAGGAGTCCGGGCCACCGCTACTCCTGGGCCTGGCCATCTTCTGGATCGTCCACGACGAGGTTCACGTGCTCAACGTCGCCACCGCGCCCCAGCATCGGCGGCGGGGCGTGGCGAGGGCGGTGATGGAAGAGGTGCTCGAGCGGGGCAAGGGGCGGCGCTGTTGCCTCGCCACGCTGGAGGTCCGCAAGAGCAACGAGGCGGCCATCCAGCTCTACCGCGCGTTCGGTTTCCGGCCGGTGGGCATCCGTCCGAACTACTACGCGGACGAGGGCGAGGACGCGGTGGTGATGGTCCTCGACTTCTGAGCGCACGCGGAGTAGAGGAGCGACCTGTTGTACCCTGGGTTGTCGAGTCACTGGGAATGACCTCGCTGGCGCTGACCTGTTCGGGTCTGCGTCATGCCGTGCTTGACACGGTGGGGTCGGTCCCTATACTCGCGGCCCTTTTCAGTAGTCCTGTAGGTAGATATGCGCCGCCCCGTATTTCTGGCGGTGGCCAACCCGAGGAAGAGGTATCAGTGCCGACCATTAGCCAGCTGGTCCGCAAGGGCCGCGAGAAGCTGAACATCAAGGGCAAGAGCCCCGCGCTCAAGGAGTGCCCCCAGAAGCGCGGCGTTTGCACCCGCGTGTACACCACGACTCCGAAGAAGCCGAACTCGGCCCTCCGCAAGGTGGCGCGTGTTCGTCTGACCAACGGAATCGAAGTGACGTCCTACATCCCCGGCGTGGGCCATAACCTCCAGGAGCACTCGGTGGTGATGATCCGTGGCGGTCGTGTGAAGGACCTCCCGGGTGTGCGCTACCACATCGTTCGTGGAACGCTCGACTCCGTGGGCGTGGCGGGCCGCAAGCAGAGCCGCTCCAAGTACGGCGCCAAGCGCCCGAGCTGAGAGCAGCAGACCACCTTCGTTGTTTCAGAGTTTGGACGTTGAGCCCCGCACCCTGGGGAGCGTCCTGGTTGTTTCCTTCAGCAGATCAAGAAGCCCCGGTTGCAGCGACTCTCCAAGGAGAGTGGGGCGTAAGGGAAGAGAGAAGAGATGCCTCGTCGTCGCGTAGTCGCCAAGCGCAAGATTCTTCCGGATCCGAAGTTCCAGGACCGGCTCGTCACCAAGTTCGTCAACGACCTGATGCGGAAGGGCAAGAAGTCCATCGCGGAAGGCGTCTGCTACGGAGCCTTTGCCCTCATCGAAGAGCGCGCGAAGGAAGACCCCCTCAAGACGTTCAAGAAGGCCCTCGACAACGTCAAGCCGGTGCTTGAGGTCAAGAGCCGCCGCGTCGGTGGCGCCACCTACCAGGTGCCCGTCGAGGTCCGTCAGGACCGTCGCGTTGCCCTCGGGATGCGTTGGATCATCACGTACTCCAAGGCGCGTGGCGAGAAGACCATGCAGGAGAAGTTGGCCGGCGAGATCATGGACGCCGCCAACAACCGCGGTAACGCGGTGAAGAAGCGTGAAGACACGCACAAGATGGCGGAAGCCAACAAGGCCTTCGCGCACTACCGCTGGTAGGTCTTTCGGCCTCGCGGTATCCCGCCCGGATGCAGAGGTTGCATCCGGGCGGTTTCTTTAGGTGAAGCAGGTTCTCTGAAATCGTCCGGGTGGGTACGTGAGACGGGGCCCTGTGCCCTCCCGCCCTCATGGAGAGGTACCGACGCAATGGCTCGCGAGCATCCCCTGGAGCGCTACCGCAACATCGGCATCATGGCGCACATCGATGCCGGCAAGACGACCACCACCGAGCGGATCCTCTTCTACACCGGCGCCATCCACAGGATGGGCGAGGTGCACGAGGGGAACACCACCACGGACTGGATGGTCCAGGAGCGCGAGCGCGGCATCACGATTACGTCGGCGGCCATCACCGCCTTCTGGAGTCGCGGTGAGCATCGCTACCGCGTCAACATCATCGACACCCCGGGGCACGTCGACTTCACCATCGAGGTGGAGCGTTCGCTGCGCGTCCTGGACGGCGCCATCACCGTGTTCGACGCGGTGAACGGCGTGGAGCCGCAGTCCGAAACCGTCTGGCGTCAGGCGGACAAGTACAAGGTCCCCCGCATCTGCTTCATCAACAAGATGGACCGGGTGGGCGCGGACTTCGAGATGTCCGTGAGCACCATCCGCGAGAAGCTGGGCGCGCGCGCGGTGCGGATGCAGCTGCCGCTGGGGGCCGAGGACAAGCACCGCGGCGTCATCGACCTGCTGACGATGAAGGCGCTGGTGTTCGTCGACTCGGAGCAGGGCAGTCGCTACGACGTCGCGGAGATTCCGGAAGACTACCGCGAGCAGGCGGAGGCGGCGCGCGCGGAACTGCTCGAGGCGGCGGCGGAGCAGGACGACGCGCTGACGGAGAAGTTCCTGGAGGGCCTGGAGCTGACCGAGCAGGAGGTCCGCGCGGCCATCCGCAAGGGCTGTGTGGCGCTGAAGCTGTTCCCGGTGTTCTGCGGATCGGCGTTCCGCCACAAGGGCGTGCAGCCGCTGCTGGACGCGGTCATCGACTATCTGCCGAGCCCGCTGGATATCCCCCCGGTGCATGGCAAGACGCCCAAGGGCGAGGATGCCATCCGCGAGACGCGGGACGATGCGCCCTTCAGCGCGCTCGCGTTCAAGATCATGAACGACCCGGCGTTCCAGTCCCAGACGCTGACGTTCCTTCGCGTGTACTCCGGGAAGCTGGAGGCGGGGACGGCGGTGTGGAACTCGGTGAAGGGCAAGCGCGAGCGCGTCAGCCGCCTGGTGCAGATGCGCGCGGACAAGAAGGACGAGCTCACCGAGTGCTACGCCGGTGACATCTGCGCGGTGGTGGGGCTGAAGCTGGCCAGCACCGGCGACACGCTCTGCGACGACAAGCAGCCCATCATCCTGGAGCGGATGGAGTTCCCCGAGCCGGTCATCGACATCGCGATTGAGCCGAAGTCCACGGCGGACCAGGACAAAATCATCCAGTCGCTCCAGCGCCTGGCGATGGAGGACCCGTCGTTCCGCGTGAAGACGAACGAGGAGACGGGGCAGACCATCATCGCCGGCATGGGCGAGCTGCACCTGGAGATCATCGTCGACAGGCTGCTGCGCGAGTTCAAGGTCGACGCGAACATCGGCAAGCCGCAGGTGGCGTACCGCGAGACCATCACCACCCAGACGGAGTCCGAGGGGAAGTTCATCCGTCAGACGGGCGGCCGGGGCCAGTACGGCCACATCTGGCTTCGGGTGATGCCCAACGAGCCTGGCAAGGGCTTCGCCTTCGAGAACAAGGTGACGGGCGGCGCGGTGACCAAGGAGTTCGTGGACGCGGTCCGCGACGGCGTCGCCGAGGCCCTGCAGAACGGTCCGGTGGCGGGCTACCCCATGGTCGACGTGAAGGTGGAGGCCTACGACGGCTCCATGCACGACGTGGACTCCAGCGAGATGGCGTTCAAGATCGCCGGCTCCCTGGCCTTCAAGGACGCGGTGCGCGCGGCCTCCCCGGTGTTGCTCGAGCCCATCATGAGCTGTGAAATCGTCACGCCTGACGACTTCATGGGCGACGTGATTGGCGACCTCAACGGCCGCCGCGGCAAGGTCATGGGCATGGCGCCCCGGCCCGGCCGGTTGCAGGCCATCCAGGCGCAGGTCCCCCTGGCCGCCATGTTCGGGTACTCGACAGACCTGCGCAGCCGCAGCCAGGGAAGGGCGACGTACACGATGCAGTTCAGTCACTACGCGCCAGCGCCCAAGACGGCGCTGAACCGGTACTGACGGCCACGGCAGGCGGCCCTGCGGGCGATTTCAGTTGACGTTGTGGCGGGTTTGGAGCAGGACGCAGCACCTTCGCAGTGAGTTTTGCGGGATTCGAGACGCGCCGGGTGGTTGACCGGCTCAGCCCCGGTTGAGGAGTTGTCATGGCCAAGGAAAAGTTCGAGCGTAACAAGCCCCACGTGAACATCGGCACGATCGGACACGTGGACCACGGCAAGACGTCGCTGACGGCGGCCATCACGAAGGTGCTGGCGAAGACCGGCGGCGCCACGTTCCTGGCGTACGACCAGATCGACAAGGCGCCGGAAGAGCGTGAGCGCGGCATCACCATCTCCACGGCGCACGTGGAGTACCAGACGAAGAACCGGCACTACGCGCACGTGGATTGCCCGGGTCACGCCGACTACGTGAAGAACATGATCACGGGCGCGGCGCAGATGGACGGCGCGATTCTCGTGGTGTCGGCCGCGGACGGCCCGATGCCCCAGACGCGTGAGCACATCCTGCTGGCGCGCCAGGTCGGTGTCCCGTATATCGTGGTCTTCCTGAACAAGGTGGACCTGCTGGACGACCCCGAGCTGCGCGAGCTCGTGGAGATGGAAGTCCGGGACCTGCTGAAGAAGTACGACTTCCCCGGCGACTCGATTCCCATCGTCCCTGGCTCCGCCATGAAGGCGCTCGAGGGTGATACGAGCGAGGTCGGCGAGGGCGCCATCCTGAAGCTGATGGAGGCGGTGGACAGCTACATTCCGACGCCGCAGCGCGCGACGGACAAGCCCTTCCTGATGCCGGTGGAAGACGTGTTCTCCATCGCCGGCCGTGGAACGGTGGCGACGGGCCGCGTGGAACGTGGCATCATCAAGGTTGGCGAGGAAGTTGAAGTCGTCGGTCTGCGCGATACGCAGAAGACCGTCGTCACGGGCGTGGAGATGTTCCGCAAGCTGCTGGATGAGGGCCGGGCGGGAGACAACATCGGCGCGCTGGTGCGTGGTCTGAAGCGCGAGGACATGGAGCGCGGGCAGGTGCTGGCCAAGCCGGGCAGCATCAAGCCGCACACCAAGTTCAAGGCGCAGATCTACGTGCTGTCGAAGGAAGAGGGTGGTCGCCACACCCCGTTCTTCAAGGGATACCGTCCCCAGTTCTACTTCCGCACGACGGACGTGACGGGAACGGTGAAGCTGCCTGAGAACGTGGAAATGGTGATGCCGGGCGACAACATCGCGATCGAGGTGGAGCTCATCACCCCGGTGGCGATGGACAAGGAGCTGCGCTTCGCTGTTCGCGAGGGTGGCCGCACGGTGGGCGCCGGCGTCGTGGCGGAAGTGATCGAGTAGCAGGCCTCCTCCCGGCTCCCATGGACATCCCCTCGGGGAATTTCCAGGGAGCCGGAGGAAATCCAGTTGCATACACCGGGGCGGGATGGTAATCACCGCGCCCCTTCGTTCTGAAGAAACGGCTCTGTGACAACCAGGGGACGTCGGTCGTAGCGCCTCCCGGGGCGTTGGCACAAAGTTCGTTCTAAGAGGTTCTTGCGAATGGCGACACAGAAGATCCGCATCCGGCTGAAGGCATACGACTCGAAGCTCCTGGACCAGAGCGCGGGTGAGATCGTCGAGACGGCCAAGCGCACGGGCGCGAAGGTGGCCGGTCCGATCCCCCTTCCTACGCGCATCAACAAGTTCACGGTGCTGCGTTCGCCGCACGTGGACAAGAAGAGCCGCGAGCAGTTCGAGATCCGCACGCACAAGCGCCTGCTCGATATTCTCGAGCCCACGCAGCAGACGCTGGATGCGCTCATGAAGCTGGATCTGTCGGCCGGCGTTGACGTCGAGATCAAGTCCTAGGAAGCGGGTGGGCGTCCGAGTGGTTTCACTCCGACCCCCGCGAGGAAAGTGCCATGGCGAAGTTTGACGTTGTCGACCTCGATTTGAAGAAGGTGTCGGAGATTGAGCTCTCCGACGACATCTTCGGCGCTGAGCCGAACGCGCACCTCTTTTACGAGGTCGCGAAGATGCAGCAGATCAACCGGCGTCGCGGCACGGTGGGTGTGAAGAACACCTCGCTGGTCAGCGGCGGCGGCAAGAAGCCCTGGAAGCAGAAGGGCACCGGCCGCGCCCGCCAGGGTTCCATCCGCGCTTCCCACTGGGTGGGCGGCGGCAAGGCGATGGCGCCCAAGGCTCGCGACTACTTCTACCGCCCGCCCCGCAAGGTGCGTCGCGGCGCGCTGAAGTCGGCGCTGTCCCTGCGCGCCAAGGAGAAGACGCTCATCATCCTGAGCGGGTTCTCCCTGGACGCCCCCAAGAGCAAGCAGGCCTTCGAGGCGCTCACCAAGCGCCTGAAGCTGCAGAACGCTCTCGTGGTGGACGAGAAGAGCAACACCAACCTGCACCGCAGCGTGCGGAACCTGGCGAAGTTCGACGTGCTTCCTCCCGAGGGTCTCAACCTCGAGGCCGTTCTGAAGCACTCGCACCTCGTGCTCACCTCCGCGGCCGCGAAGACCCTCGAGGGGGCGCTCTCATGAATCTCAGCGACGTCATCAAGGGCCCGCTCATCACCGAGAAGCTGGACAAGGCCCGCGAGAAGTTCCGCCAGTACTCGTTCATCGTGGACCGCAAGGCCACCAAGCACGACGTGGCTCGCGCGGTGGAGACGCTGTTCAAGGTCACCGTCGAGGGCGTCAACACGAACGTCGTTCGCGGCAAGATCAAGCGCGTGGGTCGGAGCATCGGCAAGCGGCCCAACTTCAAGAAGGCGGTCGTCACCCTCAAGGAAGGCGACTCGATCGAACTCTTCGAGGGAGGGGCGGCCTGACGCTACGGCGTTGAGGTCAGCCTGAGGAACACACCATGGGCATCAAGAAGTACAAGCCGACAAGCGCCGCCCGCCGTCACATGACGGTGTCCGATTTCGCGGACATCACCAAGGACGCGCCCGAGAAGAAGCTGACCGAGCCGCTGAAGCGCTCGGGTGGCCGCAACGTGCACGGACACATCACCCGACGTCACCAGGGTGGTGGTCACAAGCGCCGCTACCGCGTCATCGACTTCAAGCGTCGTGACAAGGACGGCGTGCCGGCCAAGGTCACCGCGGTAGAGTACGACCCGAACCGCACCGCCAACATCGCCCTGCTGACGTACGCGGACGGTGAGAAGCGCTACATCCTGGCCCCGGTGGGCCTGAATGTGGGCGACACGGTGTTCGCCGGCGAGACCGCCGACATCCGTCCGGGCAACTCCCTGCCGCTGCAGAACATCCCGGTGGGTACCATCATCCACAACGTGGAGCTGAAGCCGGGCCGTGGCGCCCAGGTCATCCGCTCCGCAGGAACCTCTGGACAGCTGATGGCGAAGGAGGGCCGCTACGCGCAGGTGCGTATGCCTTCTGGAACCGTCCGCATGGTCCTCATCGAGTGCCGCGCCACCGTGGGCCAGGTGGGTAACATCGAGCACGAGATCATCCGCATCGGTAAGGCGGGTAAGAGCCGCTGGCTGGGCATCCGCCCGACGGTTCGTGGTCTCGCGATGAACCCCGTGGACCACCCGCACGGTGGTGGTGAGGGTAAGTCCGGTCAGGGCAACCCGCACCCGGTGTCGCCGTGGGGCAAGAAGACCAAGGGTCTGACCACGCGCACCAACAAGCGTACTGACAAGTTCATCGTGAGCGGCCGCCGCCAGGGCGCGCGCAGCCAGTAAGAGGATTCGCAAGCCATGGCTCGTTCGATCAAGAAGGGTCCGTTCGTCGACGACTTCCTCGTCAAGAAGATCGAGGACATGATCAAGACGAACAAGAAGACTGTCGTGAAGACGTGGTCCCGCCGCTCCACCATCCTTCCGGAGTTCGTGGGTCACACCTTCGCGGTGCACAACGGGAAGAAGTTCATCCCGGTGTTCGTCACGGAGAACATGGTGGGCCACAAGCTCGGCGAGTTCGCCCCGACGCGTACGTTCGGTGGACACTCGGCGGAGAAGAAGGTCGCCAAGGCCCCGGGCAAGTAGCCTGGCGCATTGCCTGAGAGCCTGAGGAGATGACCATGGAGTCGACTGCACATCTGCGTTTCCTGCGCATGAGCCCCCGCAAGCTGTCTGTCGTTGCGGCGCTCATCCGGGGCAAGCCCGTCGAGGCTGCCCTCAACATCCTGAAGTTCACCAAGCGCGCCGCGGCCCTGCCGGTGGAGAAGCTCATCAAGAGCGCCGTGGCCAACGCGACGGACCTGTCCAAGGGTCAGGTCGACGTGGACACGCTCTACGTCAAGACCATCTCGGTGGACCAGGGTCCTACCCAGCGCCGGTTCATGCCGCGCGCCATGGGTCGGGCCACCCCGATCAAGAAGAAGACCGCCCACGTCCATGTGGTGCTGGCCGAGGCCAAGAAGTAGGACCCGTCGGGCCCAGCCCGGACGTTCAAGGAGATTCACGTTGGGACAGAAAGTTCATCCGATCGGGTTCCGGCTTGGCGTCATCAAGACCTGGGACTCCAAGTGGTTCGAGCACAAGAACTACGCGCAGTGGCTCCATGAAGACATCCGCATCCGCGAGTTCGTGAAGAAGTCGCTGAACCACGCGGGCGTGTCCAAGGTGGAGATCGAGCGCGCAGCCAACAAGGTGAAGGTCAACGTCCACACCGCGCGTCCGGGTATCGTCATCGGCAAGCGCGGCGCGGGCATCGAGACGGTGAAGAAGGACCTCCAGCAGTTCACGAAGAACGAGGTCTTCCTCAACATCGTCGAGGTCCGCAAGGCGGAGACCGACGCGCAGCTGGTGGCGGAGAACATCGCCACGCAGCTCGAGCGTCGCATCGCGTTCCGTCGCGCCATGAAGAAGGCGCTTCAGACTGCGATGAAGTTCGGAGCCAAGGGCATCCGCGTGGCCTGCTCGGGCCGCCTGGGTGGCGCCGAGATGGCTCGCTACGAGTGGTACCGCGAGGGCCGCGTGCCCCTGCACACCCTCCGCGCGGACATCGACTATGGCTTCGCCGAGGCCAAGACGACCTACGGCAAGATCGGCTGCAAGGTCTGGGTCTGCAAGGGCGAGGTTCTCCCGGGCAAGGGCGGCCAGGCCCCCATGCCTTCCAACCGCTAAGAGCCCTCCCGCTTTGGGCGCTCTCGAGAGAGGGCGCCCGGGGCAGGGCAGTGAAGGACAGCGACGATGCTTCAGCCTGCACGTACGAAGTACCGCAAGATGCACAAGGGCCGCACGCCCGGCGCCGCGCACCGTGGCAGCGACTTGACCTACGGTGAGTTCGGCCTGATGAGCCTGCAGCCGGGGTGGATTACGTCCCGGCAGATCGAGGCGGCTCGTATCGCGATGACCCGCCACGTGAAGCGCGGCGGCAAGATCTGGATCCGAATCTTCCCGGACAAGCCCATCACCAAGAAGCCCGCCGAGACCCGAATGGGTACCGGTAAGGGTGGCGTGGAGTACTACGTCGCGGTGGTGAAGCCCGGCCGCATCCTCTACGAGATGGAGGGGATGACGACCGAGGTGGCCACGGGGGCGCTGAAGCTGGCGCAGGCGAAGCTGCCGGTGCTCACGCGTATCGTGACGCGCACGGACCTGAGCCTCTAGGCACCGCGGCGGGAGCCGCCTTCGGGTGGGCTCCCGCACGCATGTGGAGATAGCAATGGCGACTGCGAAGGAACTGAGGGAGCTGTCGGCGGACGACCTGCAGCGGCGGGCGACGGAACTGCGTGAGACGCTGTTCCAGGACCAGCTCAAGCGGCGGACCGGCTCGCTGGACAGCCCGGCGGAGCGAACCCTGCACCGGCGTGACCTGGCCCGGGTGCTGGCGGTTCTCGGCGAGAAGAAGAAGGCGGCGAAGGCCTAAGGCCGACGTCGCGATTCCTCCAAGCGCGCTCGCCCGGAAGCGGGTGCGTGCGGCCATCCGGGACGCGAGAGCGCCCGGGTGCATGAGAGACAGTGAGAACAAAGATGGCTGAAACGACTGAAGCGCCCAAGGCAGAGACCTCCTCCCGCGGCCGTCCGAAGACGCGCGTGGGAATCGTCACCTCCAACAAGATGCAGAAGACGGTCGTGGTCACCGTCCAGCGCCGGGCTCCCCACCCGAAGTACGGGAAGATCATGAGCCTGCGCGAGAAGTACAAGGCGCACGTGGAGGACCACGACTATCCGAAGAAGATCACCATCAACGAGGGTGATCGGGTCCGGATCGCCGAGACCAAGCCTGCCTCGAAGGACAAGCGGTGGCGTGTGGTCGAGGTGCTGGAGAAGAGCAAGAACGTCTAGCACGCACCTCCACCTGCGCGGCCGTGAGGCGGTGTGGTGGAGTCACCGGCGATAGGAGATTCTCAGATGATTCAGATGACGAGCGTGCTCGACGTGGCGGACAACTCGGGCGCGAAGAAGGTGTTCTGCATCAAGGTGCTCGGCGGTTCGAAGCGCAAGTACGCGTCCATCGGCGACGTCATCGTCGTGTCGATCCGCGAGGCGCTGCCCAACTCGAAGGTGAAGAAGGGTGACGTGGCCAAGGCCGTCATCGTCCGCACCAAGCGCGAGGTGGGTCGTCCCGACGGCAGCTTCATCAAGTTCGATGGCAACTCCGCGGTCCTCATCAACAAGGACATGGAGCCCATTGGTACGCGCATCTTCGGGCCGGTGGCCCGTGAGCTCCGCGCCCGCAAGTTCATGAAGATCATCTCGCTGGCGCCCGAAGTCCTCTGAGAGGACCGCAGGCCGGACGGCGAGCAGCCAGAGAGACGAGGAAGCCATGCAGAAGATGAAAGTGGGAGACACGGTCCAGGTCATGGCCGGGGCCGAAGCCTCCGAGAAGAGTCCTGCGACGAAGCGCGGCAAGGTGCTGAAGATCGACCGCGAGGCGGGTCGCGTGACAGTTGAGGGTCTGCGCCTGGTCAAGCGTCACCAGAAGAAGACGCCCCAGAATCCCGAGGGTGGCATTGTCGAGAAGCCCGGCACCATCGCCCTGGCGAATGTCCAGGTCGTGTGCGCCAAGTGCGACAAGCCGACCCGCGTGGGGGTCAAGACCGAGGGCGAGAAGCTCCAGCGGTTCTGCAAGAACTGCGACGCGCTGATTGACTAGGAGTCCCTGTTGGGGCATGTATGCGCGCCCTTCTGCCCGCCCTGGTGGGCGGGTAGGGGGGAGTGCAGGCAACGAGGGCCTGGGTGGTTCCGGGGCCCTCGCGGTGTTTTCAGTTTCCAGATGAAGGACTGATCGGACGCGCTGGGTCCACAACGGCGCCCCGAAGCAGAGGATACGACGATGGCTGACGAGAAGAAGCCGGACCAGAAGGAAAAGAAGGCGAAGCGGGGCAAGAAGGAAGAGGCCAAGAAGGTTGGCTTCGCGGCGAACATCGAGGAAGGCCTCGAGAGCAAGCCGGCCCGCATGAAGGAGCGCTTCCGCAAGGAAGGGGTGCCCGCCCTGATGAAGGAGCTGGGCCTCAAGAACCCGATGGAGGTTCCGCGTCTCCAGAAGATCGTCGTCAACATGGGTCTCGGCGAGGCACTCGCCAACAACAAGATCCTGGAGTCGGCGGTGGACCAGCTCGCGGCGATCACGGGTCAGAAGCCCATCGTCACGCGCGCTCGCAAGTCCATCGCGAACTTCAAGCTGCGTCAGGGTCAGGCCATCGGTGCCGCCGTGACGCTGCGTGGTACTCGCATGTACGAGTTCATGGACCGCCTCATCACCGTGGCGCTGCCGCGCGTGCGTGACTTCAAGGGCGTGTCCCCGAAGGCTTTCGACGGGAAGGGCAATTACACGCTCGGCGTGCGCGAGCAGATCATCTTCCCTGAGATCAACTACGACCAGATCGAGAAGGTGAAGGGGCTCAACATCAGCTTCGTCACCACCGCCGCGAACGACGAGCAGGGGTTGGCGCTGATGCGTCACTTCGGCCTGCCGTTCCGTCAGTAAGCCCTCGAGCCAAGGACCTCAAGACAATGGCCAAGCTCTCCAAGATCGCCCAGGCGAAGCGCAAGCCGAAGTTCGCCGTGCGCCAGTACAACCGCTGCCCGCTGTGCGGTCGGCCGCGCGCCTTCCTTCGCAAGTTCAAGATGTGCCGTATCTGCCTGCGCAACCGTGCGCTGCGCGGCGAGATCACCGGCGTCACCAAGTCGTCCTGGTAGCCGGAAGGGCAGGGTGCTGAAGGGCTCGGAAGGGCTCATCGGCACCCTGGGCGCGCTCCGGGAGGAGCTCGCTCAATCGAAGTTTCAACCTCAGCAGTGGCGGTCGGCGCGAACCCCCGGGATGGGCCCGGCAGGCGCGGCGGCCGCGAACGCGAGATGCTCGATGAGGGCTCTTGCTTGGAAGGTAGCTCATGCCGGTCAATGATCCTGTTGGCGACATGCTGACCCGCCTGCGCAATGCTTCGCGCGCGCGTCACGACAAGGTCGTCATTCCCCACTCGAAGCTCAAGCTCGAGATCATCAAGGTCCTCAAGGATGAGGGCTACATCGGGGAGTTCGCCGTCGCCACCCCCGAGGGCTCGCCGCAGAGCGAGATCACCGTGCAGCTCAAGTACGGTCCGGACCGCAGCCCCGCCATCACCGGCATCCGCCGCGTGTCCAAGCCGGGCCTGCGCCGCTACTGCGGCGTGAGCGACATCCCGCAGGTGCTGGGTGGAATGGGTATCTCCATCCTGTCCACGTCCCGCGGCATCCTGGTGGACTCCGAGGCCCGCAAGCAGAAGGCGGGCGGCGAGCTGCTCTGCACCGTCTACTAGCCAGCTGCCTGGTGGCCGCGCCTCGTGAGAGTGCGCGCCCCGGGCATACAGGACCGAGGCAACCATGAGTCGGATTGGAAAACTGGCGATCAAGCTCGGCGACAAGACGAAGGCCATCGTCGCCGGCCAGCAGGTGAATTTCGAGGGCCCCAAGGGCAAGCTGTCCGTGAAGCTGCCCGCCCGGGTCAAGGTGGAGATCAAGGACGGCCAGGTCAACGTGCTGCGCGAGGATGATTCTCGCGAGGCGCGCAGCCTGCACGGCCTGACCCGCACCATCCTCGCGAACGCGGCGAAGGGCGTGTCCACCGGCTTCGAGAGGAAGCTGGACATCCGCGGCGTTGGTTTCCGCGCCGAGGTGAAGGGTAAGGCCATCCACTTCGCGCTGGGCTACTCGCACCCGGTGGTGTTCAACCTGCCGGAGGGTGTGACGGCCGAAGTCGACAAGGCGGCCCGCACCGAGGACAGCCTCCCCACCGTGGGGCTGACGCTCCGCTCGGCGGACAAGGAAGCGCTTGGCGCGACGGCGGTGAACATCCGCTCGTTGCGTCCGCCTGAGCCGTACAAGGGCAAGGGCATCAAGTATTCCGAGGAGCGCATCCGCCGTAAGGAGGGCAAGACCGGAACGACCTAGTCGTTTCGTCTGTCCTGAGGGTTCCCAATCCCGTCGGGCCCGTGGGGTCCGACGGCATCATCCGGCGGCGGAAGTCCGCATCGCCGCCGGAAGGACAAGGAAGCAGCCATGCCGACGAAGATCGATTCCCGTCTCAAGAGGAAGAACCGCATCCGCAAGAAGCTCTCGGGCACCACCGAGCGGCCGCGGCTTTCCGTTTACAAGAGCCTCAAGCACATCTACGCGCAGGTGGTGGACGACACCACTGGCAAGACCCTCGCGTTTGCCTCGTCGCTGTCCAAGGACCTGAAGGGCCAGGACGAAGGCGACAAGAAGGCGGACGCGAAGCGGGTGGGTGCCCTGATCGCGCAGAAGTGCAAGGCTGCCAACGTCGAGGCGGTGGTGTTCGACCGCAACGGCTTCCCCTATCACGGGCGCATCGCCGCCGTGGCTGACGCCGCGCGCGAGGCCGGGCTGAAGTTCTAGCTTTCGAAAGGATTTCCAAGTGGCAACTCCGATCAATCCGAACGATCTGGACCTCACCGACCGCGTGGTGAACATCAACCGCGTGGCCAAGGTCGTGAAGGGCGGCCGCCGGTTCTCGTTCGCCGCCCTGGTGGTGGTGGGCGACGGCGCTGGACACGTGGGCGTCGGCCTGGGCAAGGCCAACGAGGTCCCCGAGGCCATCCGCAAGGGTGGCGAGAACGCGAAGAAGAATCTCTTCCGCGTCCCGCTCATGGGTCACACGATTCCGCACGAGGTGCTCGGGCACTTCGGCGCCGGCTGGGTGCTGTTGAAGCCGGCCAGCGAAGGTACGGGCGTCATCGCCGGTGGCGCGGTGCGCGCGGTTCTTGAGGCGGCGGGCATCCGCAACATCCTGACGAAGAGCCAGGGTTCGCGGAATCCGCACAACGTGCTGAAGGCCACGGTTGCTGGCCTGAAGCTGCTGCGGAGCGCGGCGCAGGTGTCGCGGCTGCGTGGCAAGGACGTCGAGTCGGCGAAGCTCGCCGGGGAGCAGAGGGGCTAGTCATGGCGCTCAAGGTGAAGCTGACGAAGAGCTACGCGGGCGCTTCCGAGGACATGCTGGCCACCATCCGTGGCCTGGGTCTGAAGAAGTTTGGTCAAGAGCGCCTGCTCAAGGACACCCCTGCCATCCGTGGGATGGCGTTCAAGGTGAAGCACCTGGTCTCCCTGGAGACGGTGAGCACCGAGGCGCCGGCGCCGAAGCGCCGCAAGCCGCGCAAGATCGCCCTGCGGGATCGCGCGCGCGCCTACCAGGCCAAGCAGACCAAGGCCTGAGCACGAGAGGACTGAGACAATGAGCACTCTGCACGATTTGAAGCGTCCCTCGCGCTCGTGGCACCGCAAGAAGCGGGTGGGTCGCGGCCAGGGTTCTGGCCTGGGCAAGACGGCCGGCCGCGGTGGCAAGGGTCAGAAGGCCCGTTCCGGCAATATGCGGTTCGAGGGCTTCGAGGGCGGTCAGAGCCCTCTGCAGCGCCGCCTTCCGAAGTTTGGTTTCAACTCCCCCAACCGCACGGTGTACGCGGTGGTGAACCTGTCGGATGTGGACACCCACTTCGACGCGGGCTCCACGGTGGATGAGGCCTCTCTGAAGAAGGTCGGTCTGGTCAAGGGTCGTTACCACGGCGTGAAGCTGCTGGGACACGGCGCGCTGACCAAGAAGGTCACCATCCGTGTCCACAAGGCCTCCGAGGCCGCGAAGTCCGCGGTCGAGAAGGCGGGCGGCGCGGTGGATGTCCTTCCGCTGATGGCCCACAAGCCCGAAGCGGCCGCGAAGGCCCATGCTGGCAAGGGCGTCAAGGCCCCTCGGCAGCCCAAGGCTTGAGCATGTTCGGCGCGCATCACTTGACGGTGGTGCGCGCCATTTCGCTTGTGTAGGCTTCTGCGCCCCTTTCCCGTCCGTGGAACAGGGGCGTTTTGTCGTCCTGGCAGAACCCTCACGAAGAGGATGGCTACCCCGTGGCTCTCAATGCCTTCGCCAACGTCTTCCGCATCGCGGAGCTGCGCAGCCGGCTTGCGTATACGCTAGCCCTGCTGGCCGTCTACCGCATCGGCATCTTCATCAATACGCCCGGCGTGGATCGGGCCGCGATGAACGCCTTCATGGACGCCCAGAAGCAGTCGGGCGGACTGGTGTCGCTGTTCAACCTCTTCTCCGGCGGCGCGCTGGAGCAGATGTCCATCTTCGGATTGGGCATCATGCCTTACGTCAGCGCCTCCATCATCATGCAGCTGCTGGCGGTGGTCATCCCCAGCCTGGAGCGGCTGCAGAAGGAGGGCGCCGCGGGGCGGCAGAAGATCAATCAGTACACCCGCTACGGCACCATCGTCCTCTCCGTCATCCAGGGTATTGGAATCTCCCGGTGGCTGGCGTCCCTGGGGCGCTCCGATGGGGGCCAGAGTGGCTTCAACCAAGTGGTGGTTCCGGACGACAGCGTCTGGTTCACCTTCATGACGGTCATCAGCCTGACGGCTGGTACGGCGTTCATCATGTGGCTGGGTGAGCGCATCACCGAGCGCGGCATCGGCAACGGCATCTCGCTCATCATCTTCGCGGGCATCGTCGCTGGCGTGCTCCCGGGCGCCAAGTCGCTGCTGGACCTGACGCGGCAGGAAGTCATCGCGGTGGCCGAGGTCCTGGCGCTGCTGGTCTTCATGCTCCTCATCATCGCGGTGGTGGTCTATGTGGAGCGCGGCATGCGCCGCATCCCCATCCAGTACGCCAAGCGCATGGCGGGCCGCCGGATGTTCGCGGGCCAGGCCACGTACTTCCCGATGAAGGTCAACACCGCTGGCGTCATCCCTCCCATCTTCGCGGGCGCGGTGCTGTCGTTCCCGGCCACGCTGGGCACGTGGTTCCCGTTCCTGCAGGACCTGCAGCGCGCCATCGAAGGCAACCTGTGGATCTACAACGGCCTCTTCGTGCTGATGGTCATTTTCTTCGCCTACTTCTACACGGCGCTGACCTTCCGGCCGGATGACGTGGCGGACAACATCAAGAAGCAGGGCGGCTACATCCCGGGCATTCGTCCGGGTCGTCAGACGGCGGAGTTCATCGAGCGAGTGCTGAACCGGCTCACGTTCGGTGGTGCGCTGTACCTGGCGGTCATCTGTGTGATTCCATCCGTCATCAGCGGCATGCTCAACGTTCGCTTCACCTTCGGCGGCACCGCGCTGCTGATCGTGGTGGGCGTGGCGCTGGACACGGTGCAGCAGATCGAGGGTCACCTCATCAGCCGCAACTACGAAGGCTTCGCCGGGCCGCGTGGCCCCCGCATCCGCGGCCGGGTGCGCGTGGCGGCCTGAGTCACGACGTTCCACGTCCCGGGCGCCTCTCCCCGTCGTGGGGAGGGGCGCCTCGTCGTTCCGGGATGGAGTCGTTCAAGGTATTCGGTGGTGCACATGGGGGGCGCTTGGAAGCTTCGTGGCCGACGACTTCCGTGCCTTCCTTGGGAGCTGAGAGGAGCACATGAACCTGATCCTGTTGGGACCGCCGAACGCGGGGAAGGGTACCCAGGCGAAGAAGCTCTTCGCCGACTTCCACATCCCGCAGATCTCCACCGGTGACATTCTCCGCAAGGCAGTGGCGGAGGGGACGGAGCTGGGGAAGGTCGCGGGTCCGTTGATGGCGGCGGGCCAGTACGTGCCGGACGAAGTCGTCATCGGTATCGTCGAGGAGCGCTTGAAGCAGTCAGACGTGGCCCAGGGCTTCGTGCTGGATGGCTTCCCGCGCACGCCGGGCCAGGCTGACGCGCTGGAAAGGATGCTGGGGCGGCTGGGCAAGCAGCTCGACGCGGTCGTCTCGCTCGAGGTGCCGCACACGACGCTGGTGGAGCGTGGCTCCGGCCGGCGCGTCTGCCCCGTGGACGGCAGCGTCTACCACGTGGATCAGAGCCCGCCGAAGCGCGCGGGGTACTGTGACAAGTGCGGCACGGGGCTGGTGCAGCGTCCGGATGACATGCCAGACGTCATCGAGAAGCGCCTCCAGAAGTACGACGCGGAGACGGCCCCGCTGAAGGCCTTCTACGCGAAGAAGGGCGTGCTCAAGAGCGTGGACGGTGTGGGCTCGCCAGACGGCATCTACGAGGAGATCAAGAGCGCCGCGGGTCGGGGCAAGGTCTGATGGCCGGACGGGCCGGCGAGCGGACGTTGGGCGCTTGCGGCGCCCATTGCCGCTTGCCACCCGTTCTCCGTGCGCGGATGGCGCGTACGGAGCGCTGATGAGCCAGGTGGCGAGCAAATCCCGGGACGAGATAGCCCTCATGCGCCAGGCGGGTCGGATTGTCTCCGATGTCCTGGACGCGCTGGAAAAGGCGGTCGCTCCGGGAATCACCACCTGGGACTTGGATGCCCTGGCGGAGAGGCTGACGGCGGAGCGGGGCGCCAGGCCGGCGTTCAAGGGCTACCTCGGCTTTCCGTGTGTGCTATGTGCCTCCATCAACGATGAGGTGGTCCACGGCATCCCCAGCAAGCGGCGGAAGCTGGCCGAGGGCGACCTGATGAAGCTCGACTTCGGGGTGTCGTACCGGGGGTGGTTCGGGGACGCGGCCAGGACGGTGGCGGTGGGAAAGGTGTCAGCCGAGGCCAGGTCCCTGTTGGACACGACGCGTGAGTCCCTCCACAAGGCCATCCAGGCCATGAAGCCGGGCAACCGGTTGGGGGATATCGGGCATGCCGTCCAGCGGCACGTGGAGGCTCGGGGGTACGCTGTCGTCCGGGATTTTACCGGCCATGGGATTGGCCGGAAGCTCCATGAGCTCCCCCACGTGCCCAACCATGGGCAGGCGGGGGCGGGGATGAAGCTCCGGTCGGGGATGGTCCTCGCGGTGGAGCCGATGGTGAACCAGGGAACCCACGAGGTGGAGCTCCTGGACGATGACTGGACGGCGGTGACGGCGGACCGGAAGTTGTCCGCCCACTTCGAGCACACCATCCTCATCACGGATGGCGGAGCCGAGGTGCTCACCCGAGGGGCGTGAAGGGGCCGGGACTGCGGGTGAAATATGAGGGTGTTATGGTGGGTTGGTAGGAATCCGAGTTTTCCCGCGCGGGACGCTTGCCACTTGCGGACCAAAGTGATAATCCGCCGCGCTTCCAGAAGGTTCGTGGTCCGGGAAGAGGGTTTGACGCTTGCCGAAGGATGATTCCATCGAAGTTGAGGGGACGGTGATGGAGCCCCTCCCCAACGCGATGTTCCGCGTGGTGCTGGATAATGGCCACAAGGTGCTCGCGCACATCTCGGGCAAGATGAGGATGCACTTCATCCGCATCCTCCCGGGAGACAAGGTGAAGGTCGAACTGTCTCCGTACGACCTGACGCGCGGACGGATCACGTACCGGGCGAAGTAGAAAAGGGCGCCGCTCTGGGACTAGGGTGGCGACCCTCATGGCTTTTCATCTGTTCGAAGGAAGGAAGTTCGCTCCATGAAGGTTCGGGCGTCCGTCAAGAAGATCTGCGACAAGTGCAAGGTTGTTCGCCGCAAGGGCATCGTGCGCGTGATTTGCGCTTCCAACCCCCGGCACAAGCAGCGCCAGGGCTAACCGCCGACAGGCTGTTGGCTCCAGACCAACTCCACTCCAGAAGGAAGACCGAAGATGGCTCGTATCGCCGGCATCGACCTGCCGCCCAACAAGCGCGCCGTGATCTCGCTTCAGTACATCTACGGGATCGGCAACAAGTCCGCGCAAGACATCATCGAGGCGGCGGGCATCGATCCCACCACCCGGACCAAGGACCTCACCGAGGACCAGGCTCGCAAGATCCGTGAGATCATCGAGGCCAGCTACAAGGTCGAGGGTGACCTCCGGCGTGAAGTGACGATGAACATCAAGCGCCTGATGGATCTGGGCTGCTACCGGGGTCTCCGTCACCGCAAGGGCCTGCCTGTCCGTGGCCAGCGCACCCACACCAACGCGCGTACCCGCAAGGGTCCCAAGCGCGGCATCGTTCGGGCGAAGCCGGCCGCTCCGGCTCGGTAAACCGCAGCGCCGGCCCGTGAGGTGCCGGCGTCGATCACCTCCTCTCAGGAGCAGCAACTCACATGGCTGACGAGACCAATACTTCGGCTGCGGCGCCCACGGGCACCGAGGGCGAGGCCCCTGCCGCGAAGAAGGCCAAGCGCAAGGGCAAGAAGAGCATTCTCAATGGCGTGGTCCACATCCAGTCCACGTTCAACAACACCATCATCACGATCACGGACGTGTCCGGGAACGTGATCTCCTGGTCCTCGGCCGGGGCGCGTGGCTTCAAGGGAAGCCGCAAGTCCACCCCGTTCGCCGCTCAGGTGGCCGCCGGTGATGCCGCGGCGAAGGCGATGGAGCACGGGCTGAAGAACGTGTCCGTGTTCGTGAAGGGTCCGGGCGCGGGCCGTGAGTCGGCGCTGCGCGCGCTGGCCGCCGCCGGTCTGAAGATCAACCTCATCCGCGACGTGACGCCCATCCCGCACAACGGGTGCCGTCAGGCCAAGCGCCGCCGCGTCTAACCCCTTCGTCCGGGCCGCCCTTCGCGCCACCGGCGTGGGGGCGGCTCCAGATCACCTTTAAGGAGAAGTCTGTGGCCCGTTACACCGCGAGCGCTTGCCGTATCTGCCGGCGCGAAAACCTCAAGATGTACCTGAAGGGCGACCGCTGCTACACGGACAAGTGTGCCATCGAGCGCCGCCCGTATCCCCCCGGCCAGCACGGCCAGGGCCGCGTGAAGTTCTCTGGTTACGGCGTGCAGCTGCGCGAGAAGCAGAAGGTCAAGCGCATGTACGGCCTGCTGGAGAACCAGTTCCGCGGCTACTACCACCGCGCGTCCGCCGCCAAGGGCAAGACGGGTGAGAACCTCCTGCAGCAGCTGGAGCTCCGCCTGGACAACGTGGTGTTCCGCATGGGCTTCGCGGATACCCGCAACGAGGCGCGCCAGCTGGTCCGCCACGGCCACTTCCAGGTGAACGGCCGCAAGGTCAACATCCCCTCGTTCTCCATCAAGCCCGGCACGTCCGTCGAGGTCGTGGAGAAGAGCCGCAAGGTGCTCCGTATCTCCGAGGCGCTGGAGACGGTGGACCGCCGTGGCGTTCCGCAGTGGATCGACCTGGACAAGAAGTCGTTCAAGGGCACGGTTCGCACGGTCCCCAACCGCGAGGACCTGACCATGCCCATCCAGGAGCAGCTCATCGTGGAGCTCTACTCCAAGTAATCGCCGCGCCAGGCCAATTCGGGCCTGGACGACGTACTCAACGCCCTGGCCGACGAGGCCGGGGCGTCGTGCTTTATCGCAGTCCCCTACGTGGCCATCCTCCCGCCCTTCCGGTGGGTAAGTCGGTGGTGGCGCACGTCTCGAGGAGTCGTACACCATGGCTGATACGTACATTGCGAAGAACTGGCGTGACCTCATCAAGCCGCGCCGCATGGAGGTGGACCAGGACAGCCTGACGCCCACCTACGGGAAGTTCATCGCGGAGCCGCTGGAGCGTGGTTTCGGTACCACCCTGGGCAACTCGCTGCGCCGGGTGCTCCTGTCGTCGCTGCAGGGCGCGGCCATCACCTCGGTGAAGATCGAGGGCGTGGACCACGAGTTCACCACCATCCCCGAGGTGTCCGAGGACGTCACGGACGTCGTGCTGAACCTGAAGGAAGTCCTCCTTCGGATGCACACGAACGAGCCGAAGACGCTGCGCATCGAGGCGGAAGGGCCCAAGGAAGTGAAGGCGGGCGACCTCATCACCGACGCCGACGTGGAGATCCTCAACCCGGGTCACCACATCTGCACCATCTCCGAGGGTGGCAAGCTCCGCATGGAGCTGACGTGCCGCCGCGGCCGTGGCTACGTGCCGGCCAACTCGAACAAGGTGATCGGCGCGCCCATCGGCACCATCCCCATCGACTCGCTGTTCTCGCCCACCCGCAAGGTGAACTACCAGGTCACCAACGCGCGCGTCGGTCAGGTCACCGACTTCGACAAGCTGTCGCTCGAGGTCTGGACGGACGGCTCGGTGTCCCCTCAGGACGCGGTGGCGTACGCGGCGAAGATCATCAAGGAGCAGCTCACCGTCTTCGTGAACTTCGACGAGACGGAGGAGCCGGTCATCGCCGAGGCGCCGAAGGAAGAGGCGAAGCTGAACGAGAACCTGTTCCGCTCGGTGGATGAGCTGGAGCTGTCGGTGCGTTCCGCCAACTGCCTGCAGCAGGCGAACATCAAGACCATCGGCGACCTGGTGCAGCGCACCGAGGCCGAGATGCTCAAGACGAAGAACTTCGGCCGCAAGTCGCTGAAGGAGATCAAGGAGATCCTCGCGGAGATGGGCCTGTCGCTCGGCATGAAGCTCGAGAACTGGCCCCCGAAGCAGGCTCCGGCCCCGGCGGCGCCGAAGGCGTAGAGTCTTCGTGGTACTTTCCTCCGTGCCCGCGACATGGCAGCACGCGGCGCGGAGGGAAGGGGACTGGTGCGGTTGACCAGGCCCAACCAGCAGTGGCGAGCCTCGTGTCGGGTTCGCCCTTCCCACCCGGTACCTGATACGGCCGGAGTGGTGGCCCCCACGCGGGGACCCGGAGCACGACGATGCGTCACAAGGTCGGACAACGAAAGCTGCACCGCACCACGAGCCACCGGCTCGCGATGCTCAACAACATGGTCACCTCGCTGCTCGAGCACCAGGCCATCCGCACCACGGTTCCCAAGGCCAAGGAGGCCCGGAAGCTGGCGGAGCGCATCATCACGCTGGGTAAGCGTGGTGGGCTCTCCAACGTGCGTCTGGCGGCTCGGACGGTGAAGGACCGCGACGTGCTGCAGAAGGTCTTCAGCGAGTACAAGGACCGCTACGCCACGCGTCCCGGCGGCTACACCCGCATCATCCGCCTCGGCTTCCGCCGGGGTGATGCCGCGGAGATGGCGCTGCTGGAGCTGGTGGACCGGCCCGAGAAGAAGGCCACGCCCGCCGCCGACGCTCCCGCCGAAGAGACCAAGGCCGAGTAAGGCCCGTCTCCATGCCCCTTCGTGAGGAGGGGCTGGTGGAAACGCAGAGGGCGCTCTTCCCGTGGGGAAGGGCGCCCTTCGTGTTTGCGGGGCTTCACGGAGCTACTTCGGTCCGAGCAGGCGCTTCCACTCGTTGAGCAGGTCCTCGGTGAGGTTCGCGCTGTCGTCGCTGCTGCGCATCTCCAGCGTGTTGAAGCGCAGGTCCGCGGGGGCGGCGCCGCTGGTGCCCATGAGCTGCTTGGGGGTGATGGTGATGAACTCACCAGCGCCCACCGAAGGCACGGCCGCGCGGTACTGGCCGTTGACGATGAGGGTGACGTCCTTCCACGCCTCCTTGCTCTCGTTCCAGATGGTGATGGAGGGCCGGTCCAACTTGTCGCTGAGCACCAGCCGCGCGTCCATGTCCCCTGTCTGAACGGAGCTGCCGGGGCAGGCGATGGCGAAGCTCGCCACCGTCAACGCCAGCCACCCGGCGACGATGGACGCCTTGTACTTGAAGAAGCGATCCCGCTGACGGAAGTCGCCCGCGAACTCCTTCAGGATGGAGAGCGCATTGAGGGCCTGATTGGACGCCTCGCCCGCGAGCCGCTGTCCGAGGGCGCCGTCCTGCTTGCCCTTCTGGAGCGGCGCGGTGCGCGCGGCGGACATCACCCGCAGGGTGCCTGGATCCGTCGGCGTGCGAGGCATGCCTGGACTGCTCGGCGTCCGGGGCTGCGTGCCGGGATTGGTTGCCGTGCGCGGAGACTTGCGGCCATCACTCATCGAGCGCGAAGTGTAGAGGGCACGACCCGTTGGTGGCTACTGGCCCTTGAGGGATTGCAGCGCACGCGAGGCGATGGCGTTCTCCGGCTGCGCCTCCAGCACCTTGGAGAGCCAGCGCTCGGCCTCCTCGGCCGCCGTCTTCCTCACCTGCGGACGCGTGGACTTCATCGACTGTTCGGTGAAGAGCAGCCCCAGCCGCAGCGAGAACTCCACATTCTCCGGGTCCTTTTCGACCACGTAGCGCAGCTCGCGTTCCGCGGCGGGGTAGTCGCCGTCGAGCTGGTACACGAGCGCGAGCTTTCCCCGTGCGGGGATGGAGTCGGGCGACAGGGACACCGCCACGATGAAGGCCTCGCGGGCCGCCGCCAGGTCCCTGCGATCGAGATGCAGGTCACCCAACCGGAACCAGGCCGCGTCCAGCAGCGGATGCAGCGCGACGGCCTTCTCGAACGACGCACGGGCCGCGTCCGGACGCTGACGGGAGGCGTAAAGCTCCCCGAGGTAGAGGTGGTTCTTCCCGTCGCGAGGAGCGCTTTCGATGGCCTGCTTGAACTCGTCCACCGCGCGGCCCGCGTCGTCCAGGCGCTGATAGGCGAGGCCCAGCAGCGAGTGCAGCACCGCCAGATCCGGGTAGTCGTGCAGCACCTCCTCGAAGGCGAGGATGGCGTGCTGGGGGGCATCCAGGTCGTTCAGGTAGCGCAGGCCCTCTTCGAGCTTGGCCTCGGCTGCCTTGGGGATGCCACCGAAGGGGTCGCTGATCTGCTCCATCAGCGCGCGCGCCGTGGCCACGTCGGACGGGGCGGGCCGGCCTCGGACCACCACGCCCAGGGCCTCCACCGCGCCCGCCGGGTCTCCCGTGCGGTGCAGCGCCTTGGCCAGGGGCAGGCGCCAGGCGGTGCGCTCGTGGGCCAACGCCGCCGCGCGACGCAGGGGCTCCACGGCGGCGGCGTACTGTTCGGACTCCAGGCGGGCGACACCCAGGCGGTGATGGTACTCGGCCGTGTCCGGCGAGAGGGTGATGGCTCGCTCGAAGGCGGTGACTGCCGGCGCGCCGGCGTCCTTCGCCCGGGAGAACAGGGCCAGCCCGAGCATGTACTGGTCCACCGCCCGCTCGCTCGTGGCGATGCGCGCCTGGAGTTCCTCGATCCACGCGTCGGTGCGGCCCGCCTTCACCTGGGCCTCCGTGAGGGTGCGGGCCACGTCCAGGTCCTCGGGGGCCTTCGCGTGCAGGTCCTTCAGGAGTCCGAGCGCCTTCTGCGGCTGGTTCTCCTCCAGGTACGCCCGCGCCCGGGAGCGCTCGTCGGTGGGCCGGGGGGCGCCCGTCGTGGCCGAGGTGGTGTGGCCGCAGCCGGCGGCGAGCAGACCCAGGCCCAGTACGGCGGCGCGGGCCCAGGGGCGAAAGCGGAAGGCGGGAGTCGTCGGCACGGGAGAACGTCTCAGGGAGTGGAGGTGGCGCGGGCGGCGCTGATGCCTTCGAGGCCCGCGGCGGCGACGGAGTCCTCGGGGTCGCCACCCTTGCCGCCCAGCGCGAGGCTGTCGGCGATGATGACCTCTCGCACGGCGCGGGCGAGGCCCTCCCGGTCATTCTCCGCGAAGCCCGTGGTGTCGATGGGCTTGCCAATCTTCACGCGGATGGGGCCGGGAGTGATGTTCCAGCTGTCCTTGGGCATCAGGCTGCCGGAGCCCTCGATGGTGACGGGGCAGATGGGGACGCGGGCCTTGAGCGCGAGCGCGAAGGGGCCCTTCTTGAAGGGCAGGATGTGGCCGTCCGGGGAGCGAGTGCCCTCGGGGTAGAGGAAGATGCTCGTCCCGCCGCGAATCTTCGCCGCCGCCGCGTCCAGCGAGGCGATGGCCTTGGAACGGTTGCTCCGGTTGACGAAGACGTGACCGGCGAGCGCGAGATACCAGCCGATGAACGGCACCCACTTGAGCTGGTCCTTCGCCACGTAACGGAACGGCACGGGCACGGCCATGAAGTGCGCCGGGATGTCGATGGTGGACTGGTGGTTGGCCACGTAGATGGTGGCCCGCCGCGGGTCCACGTTCTCCTGACCCAGGACCTCCAACTTCGCGCCACCCGCCCAGAGCAACACCGGGGACCAGATCCTGCGAGCCACCCAGACGGAGTTGGCCGGCCTCAACGTCAACACCATCGCCAGGATGGCCAGGACGAAGCTGATGGGGGTCCACACGCCCGCCGTCACGACACAGAAGAGCTTACGCATCCCTCAGCCCCCTCCTCGGGGCCGGTTCGTCGGGCCGACGGAAGTCGCGGCCCGAGGGCAGCCCCGAGGCCAGATGTCCTGTCCCGGACGGCCGGACAGGCGGCCGCACCCCGGGAGGTGGCGGCGCCCAGGGGCGCGGCGAGAGGGACGGCTCGGGGGCATGCACTTCTTCTACCACGAGCCTTCCTTACCTTGTTGCTGGTGCGCGCAGCTTGGCGGGGTTACAAGCAGGGGTGGCGTGGCCAGGAAAAAGTTTATCGCCATCGCGGGCAACATCGGCGCCGGGAAGACGGAGCTCACGTCGTTCCTCTGCCGGAAGTACGGGTTGACCCCGTCCTTCGAGCCCAATGACCAAAACCCCTACCTCGCGGACTTCTACAAGGACATGAAGACGTGGGCCTTCCGCTCACAGCTCTTCTTCCTGACGCATAAGTTCCGCCTCCACCGGGAGTTGGAGCGCACGCCCGGTACCGTGCTGCAGGACCGCACCCTCTACGAGGACGCGGAGATCTTCGCCAAGAACCTCCACCGCCAGCGGCTCATCGACAAGCGGGACTGGAAGACGTACTGCGAGCTCTACGAGACCATCTCCGAGTCGCTGCGTCCGCCCGACCTGATGATCTACCTGCGCTGCCCCGTGCAGACGCTGAAGGAGCGAATCCGCCTGCGCGGCCGCTCCATGGAGAAGGACATCCCCACCCGCTACCTCCAGCGCCTCAATGCCCTGTATGAGGAATGGTTCGGTGCCTACCGGTTGTCTCCAGTCCTGGTGCTGGCCACCGACAAGCTCGACTACCTGACCGACCTGGTGGACCGCGTGGACCTCTTTCAGCAAATCGAGAAGCACCTGTGATGGAGGTCTACCTCCTGGCGACCGAGCAAGAAGGGCCCGCACCGCTGGATGCCCTGCGAGCCTCGTTCGCGACGGACGAGGTGGAGTTCACGCCAGACGAGGACGGCCAGGGCTTCGTGCTCCGGGCGGACAGCTCGGAGGTGCATGTCCGGCTGACGGTGGGCCCCGAGGGCCTGCCCAAGTTCAACAAGGCCGCGTACAGCGGCAGTCCAGAGGCCTTCACGCGCCTGAGCAAGGCGAAGGCCTACTACCACCTGTCGCTGGAGCCGGGTGGGGCGCAGCCCACGCTGCCCGTGTTCGAGGCGCTGTGGGCCGTGCGCACCCTGCTGGAGCACGTGCCCGGCGTGCTCGTGGACCTGGCGGCCTTCAAGCTGCACGAGCCCGAGGACGTGGTGGAGATCACCGAGCTGGACTTCGACATCCGGGACCACGTCCACCTGCACGCGGTGGAGGTGACGGAGGGCGACACGCCGCTGTGGGTGCACTCGCACGGCATGGAGAAGTTCGGCGCCCGGGATTTGGAGATCTTCCACCTCGCGGAGCAGGACCTGCTGCCCGCGGAGAGCTTCCTGCACGAGCTGTGCACGGACCTGGCCTTCGGTCAGGGGCCCGCGCTGCGCTCCCAGGTGGGCACCAGCGAGGGGCAGGCGTTCATGGTGGTGCCCTCCGAGGAGGCGCGCGCCAACCTGCTGGGCGTGCCGCTGGAGACCTTCGAGGGGCATGAGGGCCTCTTCCTCACGGTGGTGTCCCCCCTGGGGCGCCACAACACGTCCCAGCTCCTGGCGCCGTACCGGGAGCGCTTCACCCAGGAGCCCGAGGAGCAGACGGAGTCCATGCGCCGTGAGGCCCAGGCGCTCTTGCCCTCCTTCCTCGCGCGCTTCCAGCGCCGGGGGCTGATGGAGCCGCTCACCTTCCTCGTCCGAGCCCCCTTCGACACCCACCCGGATGGAAACACGGTGGTGGAGAACCTCTGGCTGGAACTCATGGCCCGGGACGACGGCACCCTCGTCGGCAAGCTCGTGGATGGCGCGGTGCACACCACCGAGTGGCGCAAGGGCGCTCACGTCGAGGTCGAAGAGACCCAGGTCAACGCCCTGGCGCTCAGCCGCGAGGGCCGCGCCCTGGATGAAGGGGAGATCCGGACCCTGTTGAACGCCGAAAGGCCGATGTAGGGCGACACGGCGGCGCTTGCCCGCGTCCTCCGGGACGCTAGGCTCCGCGCCCCATGCCCGCACTCCTGCTGCTCACTGGCCCGTCCGCGGGGCGCCGCTTCGAGGTGCTCTCGGACATGGCCATTGGCCGCAGCCCGTCCTGCGAAATCCCCCTGCGCGATGACCAGGTCTCCCGCAAGCACGCCCAGCTGACCGTCCACGAGGGAGAGGTCCGACTGACGGACCTGGGCTCTCGCAACGGGACGCTGCTGAACGGCGCGCGCATCAGCGGCGAGGTGGTGCTGCATCCCGGAGACCGCGTCCGGGTGGGTTTGACGGTGGCTGTCTTCGAGCCGCCCCCGGTGACCCTCGTGGAAGGCGGGCCGACGTCGCCTGGCCACGTCCCGATTGAAGAGGTGCTGCCTCACGTGGGCGCCGCCGCGGCGCTGTACTCGGCGGGCACGGCGCTGCTGGGGGCCACCAGCGAGGCCATGGTGTTGCGGCGGCTGGCGGATGAAGTCGCTCGAGCCCTCAGCGCCGACCGGGCCGCGGCGCTGCTGGGAAGCAACACAGGGCTGCTGACCGCGGCGGTGTCGGGCGCGGAGTCCATGTCCGTGCCTCGCTCGCTGGCGCAGGTGGCGCTGGAGCGCAAGGAGCTGGTCCAGTCGGAGACGGAGATGTGCGCGCCGCTCGTGGCCTCCGGAGGGATGCCCTTCGGCGTGCTCTATGCGACGCGCTCGGACTCCTCGTTCACCGGGGGCGAGGGGCAACTGCTCGCGGCGCTCGGGCGTCTGGGGGGCGAGGCCTATACGGCGGTGCGCTCCCGGATGGAGGCGGAGTCGCCCGCGCCCGTGCTCATCGGGACGTCCAGGCCGCTGCGCGCGCTGATGGACGGTGCTCGGCGGGCGGCGAACAGCGCCGCTCCCGTGGTGCTCCATGGCGAGTCCGGGACGGGCAAGACGATGTTGGGGCGGGTCGTCCACGCTCGCTCGCCCCGGGCGCTGGAGCCGCTGGTGGTGGTGGACTGCCGTCAGCCCATGGAAGTCGTCGAGGAGGCCCTCTTCGGCCGCGCCAGCGCGCCTGGACAGCCTCCCGTGGCGTCTGCGTTGCTTCGCGCGGACCGGGGCTCGTTGCTGCTCCAGCACGTCGAGGCGCTGCCCCGGAGCGCCGCTGAGCGGCTGGCTCGACTGCTGGCTCGAAGGGTGGCGCCAGCGCGGCAGGGCGGCGAGGAGCCCGTGGACGTGCGGTTGCTCGTCACCGCGTCGGTTCCCGTGACACTGCTGGGAACCCACGGTGAGGTGGACGCGTCGCTCGCTCGGAGTTTGATGGGCTTCGAGCTGGAGGTGCCTCCCTTGCGCGAGCGCCGGGCGGACGTGCTGGTGTTGTTCGAGGGCTTCCTCGCGCGCGCCGCGCGCCGGGTGCGGCGGGAGCCTCCAGTGCTGGGCGCGGATGCCCGGCGCCTGCTGGCGGACTACCCATGGCCCCACAACGTACGGGAGCTGGAGTTGGTGGGGGAGCGGTTGGGGTTGCTCCTGTCTCTTATACACGTCT
>NZ_VIFM01000729.1 GCF_006636215.1 Myxococcus llanfairpwllgwyngyllgogerychwyrndrobwllllantysiliogogogochensis
GCCAGGAGGCGGTAGCCGTCGAACTTGGGCTCGACGATCCAGTCACCGGCCGGCACTGACGCCACCAGCGTCGCCAGTTGGGGTTCGAGCTTCGCAGGCAACCGTTTCGATCTGTCCGTCCTTGCCGCAGCAGGCGCGCCCTCCGCACCGATGGCCCCCGGACTGCCCGCGTCGCGCGGCTCCCTTTCCTCTATCAACCCCAGCGGTCGTTGGACGACGCTGTCCGGCAGCGCGGAGATGACGTCGTACTCGGTGCCGGGCCGTGCCCACGCGTCGCCCCGCTTCTTGAAGAGCATCCATTGGTCCTGCTTTTTTTCGCCGGGCTTGGAGATCCTGACGAGCTCCCAGAGGCCCGCGAGCTTCTGGCCGTGCAGCCTGAAGACGATCTTGCCGTCGGCCAGGCCCCGGCGCGCATCGCCCACCGGCTCCCAGGTGCCGCGGTCCCAGACGATCACCGTGCCTGCTCCGT
>NZ_VIFM01000730.1 GCF_006636215.1 Myxococcus llanfairpwllgwyngyllgogerychwyrndrobwllllantysiliogogogochensis
GCGCAGCAGCGCCTGGCCGGTCGGCACTTCGCCGAACACGGTGATGCAGATGTTGAGCGGCCCCTGGGTGGTGTCGCCACCCACCAGTTCGCAGCCGTGTGCGTCGGCCAGCGCCAGCAGCCCGTCCGAGAAGCCCTGCAGCCAGGCCTCGTCGGCCCGCGGCAGCGACAAGGCCAGCGTGAACGCCAGCGGCCGGGCACCGCAGGCGGCGAGGTCCGACAGGTTCACGGCCAGCGCCTTGTGGCCCAGGTGCGCGGGATAGACGTCGGGAAAGAAATGCCGGCCCTCCACCAGCATGTCGCTGGAGACGGCCAGGTGCATGCCGGCGGCAGGCGCGAGCAGTGCGCAATCGTCGCCCACGCCGAGCGCGGCGCGGCGCACGGGGCGGCGGAAGTAGCGTGCGATCAGGTCGAATTCACCCATGCGCCGAGCATACGCGCAGCCGTGGCCGCGGCGCGCTTCGCAATTC
>NZ_VIFM01000731.1 GCF_006636215.1 Myxococcus llanfairpwllgwyngyllgogerychwyrndrobwllllantysiliogogogochensis
GGCATGGACCGCTTCAGCCTGAGCCGGGAATCCATGACCATGCAGCGCCTGGCGCTGATGCAGGAAGTTCCCAACCGGGCCAAGCGCGATGCGCAGATTGCAGGCGCTCAGGCCAGGGTCGCGCGCGAAAGCGCCGCCTTGGCCTCCCAGCGGCTGGCGCTTCGCCAAGAGTTGAGCCAGGCCTGGATCCTTGCGCAGGCCATCGAACAGCGCGATGAACTGCTGGCCGAAATGCTGACGCAGAACCAGCGGCTGCAGGACACCATGGCGGTGCGCATCGCCGGCGGCTCTGCAGCCGCTGGCGATCTGCTGGTGGCGCGCCAAGAGGCGCTAGCCCTGGCGGATCGCAGGGACGACTTGCAGCGCGACCGTGCGCGGGCCAGATCGGCCTTGCGGCGCTGGGTGGGCACGCGAGCCACTGAGCAGTTGCAGGGCGCCCCCGGTCCGCTGAGCCGCACAGTGGAGCAAC
>NZ_VIFM01000732.1 GCF_006636215.1 Myxococcus llanfairpwllgwyngyllgogerychwyrndrobwllllantysiliogogogochensis
CGACAGCAGCGCCAGCCAGGGGCCCGCGCTGCGCACGATGTCGCTCAGGCTCATTAGCAGCCGGGTAGAGAAGGGCAGGGCCTGTTTAAGATGGACAAACTGCTCAACGACTTTCGGGACTACGGTGGAGAGCAGAATGGCGATCACGCTGATAGCGACCAGCGTCAGTACGATGGGGTAGATCATCGCCTGCAGCAGGCGGGCGCGGAGCTGCTGGCGCTGCTCGGTATAGTCAGCAAGCCGGGTCAGTACGCCGTCGAGATGGCCGGAGGTTTCGCCGGCCGCCACCATGGCGTAGAACAGCCCGTCGAAGCAGTCGGGATAGCCGCGCATCGCCTCCGCCAGCGAGTGGCCTTCGAGCACTTTGCTGCGCACCCCGGCCATTAACGTTCTTAGCGACGGCTTTTCGCACTGCTGGGCGACGGCATCAAGCGCCTTTTCCAGCGGGATCCCGGCGGCAACCAGAGT
>NZ_VIFM01000733.1 GCF_006636215.1 Myxococcus llanfairpwllgwyngyllgogerychwyrndrobwllllantysiliogogogochensis
GCCCAAGGCTATCAAGGCGTACATGCTGCCGAGGACCAGACCGTTGATGATCTGCTGCAGCAAAATGTCCATAGAGAAAGTCCTTCGTTGGTAACGTCCCACCCGTTATGGGGCCGGGAATCGGTTCAGCCTTTTGGGCCCGAATGCCATGTAGCAAAAAACCCGCCAGGACGGGTGCCACGCGGGTTTGGTGCGGGATTGTAGCCAGATGCCTTGCAGCCGCCTTACCACGGCCGGACGGGGTTTTCCCGGGGATCGGCAGGCCATCAGCAGCCTGTATCGGGCATTAGCGGCACTGATCCGAAAGGACGCGCCCGGGGCCCGTCAGCCGGCTTCGGGTGGCGCCTCGGGTGGCGCCGCCCCGCCCTGGCGGGCCGCCTCGTCGAGTTGGCGCAGGTGGGCGAGCTTTTCGGAGATCTTCGCCTCGAGCCCGCGCGGCACGGGCGCGTACCAGCCCGGCTCCGCCA
>NZ_VIFM01000734.1 GCF_006636215.1 Myxococcus llanfairpwllgwyngyllgogerychwyrndrobwllllantysiliogogogochensis
AGATTGGTATAAGAGACAGGCTCGGGGCCTGGGCTCTGCGGGGTGTCGAGGTTCACGCTGTCCTGTCCGCTCAGTGGCGAGGCAACTCCCGGCGGAGGTGCCTATTTCCCGATTCTCTAGCAACGTCCAACGGGCCGCGAGGTGCTTGGGCCCACGGATTTCACCCAGGATGGGCGGGGCTGTCCGCCGCCGGAAGCACGCGACCAGCGGAGGGTCCGGGAGGCAACGCGGCAAATGCCCCCGTTCGTCCCGTCCGAGTCCGCCAAGTGCCCGTCATGACTCGCAAGTGGGGGACGAGGGGAGGGGGATGACGTCGAGGGTCCGCCCTGACGGGTCCGGGAGTTCGTGGCGAGGCGGGAGAGGGGGGCGGGAGCGTCGAGGGCCCGAGCTGAATGCCCCCCTGACGGTGGGGGCCAGGGGATGGCGAGCGTCGCCCACGTTGAACGCCGCCCTGACGGGCCCGGGGG
>NZ_VIFM01000735.1 GCF_006636215.1 Myxococcus llanfairpwllgwyngyllgogerychwyrndrobwllllantysiliogogogochensis
GTTTTTAAAGCGTTCCCGGACCCCTAAGCGCCCTGCCCGCTCCTCCCGCGCCTGCGGGAGGAGCATTTCTTAGCGACTCCCCGCCCCGCTCACCCGCGTCACCGCCGCATTCTGCCGATTTTCCCACAGCACGGTCAGACCACGCTGCAGCGCGATAAAGATAAACAGCAAAATGCCGATGGCGATTTTCGTCCACCATGAGCTGAGGGTGCCGTCGAAGTTGATGTAGGTCTGAATCAGCCCCTGGATCGCCACCCCGAACAGCGTTCCCAGCACGGTACCGACGCCACCGCTTAGCAGCGTACCGCCGATCACCACCGAGGCAATCGCATCCAGCTCGACGCCGACGCCCGCCAGCGCATAGCCCGCCTGGGTATAAATGGAAAAGACGATCCCGGCCAGCGTCGCCAGTCCGGTGGAGAGCATATAGATACGGATCGTGGCGCTGCGAGTCGAAATCCACATCA
>NZ_VIFM01000736.1 GCF_006636215.1 Myxococcus llanfairpwllgwyngyllgogerychwyrndrobwllllantysiliogogogochensis
GTGGATGGCCGTGGCGGCCTGTCCTTCTCTCATCATGGCTTGGCTGCTTTCCGGGCGTGGTCAGACGCCCTGCTTGAGGGAGGCTTCGATGAACACGTCGAGGTCGCCGTCCAGCACCTTCTGGGTGGCGGAGACTTCGACGTTGGTGCGCAGGTCCTTGATGCGGCTGTTGTCGAGCACGTAGCTGCGGATCTGGTGGCCCCAGCCCACGTCGGTCTTCGTGTCTTCCAGCTTCTGCTGCTCCTCCATGCGCTTGCGCATTTCGAAGTCGTAGAGGCGCGAGCGCAGGCGCTGCCAGGCGACGTCGCGGTTGCTGTGCTGGCTGCGGCCGTCCTGGCACTGCACGACGATGCCGGTCGGAATGTGCGTGAGGCGCACGGCCGAATCGGTCTTGTTGATGTGCTGGCCGCCCGCGCCCGATGCGCGGTAGGTATCCGTGCGCACGTCGGCCGGGTTGATGTTGATC
>NZ_VIFM01000737.1 GCF_006636215.1 Myxococcus llanfairpwllgwyngyllgogerychwyrndrobwllllantysiliogogogochensis
GGCCAACCCGCCCGGCTGTTGGCCCGCGCCGGCCGTCGACCGCTCGCGCTCCTGCGCGGACTGCGCTGCGGCGGCAGCCCCGTCCTGCGCCGGCGAGCGGACGCCACCGGAATGGCGGGACGCATGGGAAATAGATCGAACCATGGATGGATATTCCTTTTTCTGAATGGCGGCCCCGTGGGTGCCGAACGCGGCGCCATCGCCGTACGCACTGCGCCCTGCAGTGGAGATGGGCTGCGGCGAAACACCCGGGACCGTGAAGAACGTTTCCAGACCTTCCGGAAACCGATGAATGCAGTTTATTTCCTTCCGGGCAGAAGATTATCTGCAAAGCATTTTTGAATCACATGCGGCGCAGAATTTTTGAAAATCCGAAAACCTTCGCTTTTTCAGCCAGTGCTTCGTGCACGGGTCCACTCCCGCCCGGCACCGCCCCGCACGCCGGAAAGCCAAGGAGCCCATGGCG
>NZ_VIFM01000738.1 GCF_006636215.1 Myxococcus llanfairpwllgwyngyllgogerychwyrndrobwllllantysiliogogogochensis
GCCGTGGGTTACTCGCACCTGCACCAGGAACAGCAGAAGGCGCTGGTCGAAGGTGCGTTCGGCAAGCTCAAGGGCTTCGTGCTCTCCAAGTGAGCGCCGCGCGCCCCCCACGATCCGCATCCCACAGCGACACGTACACGTTCTGAAAGAATCGAAAGAATCGTCATGGCTATCGTAGAAGTCAAAGTCCCCCAACTGTCCGAATCCGTGGCCGAGGCCACGATGCTCACCTGGAAGAAGAAGGCCGGCGAGGCCGTCGCCATCGATGAGATCCTGATCGAGATCGAGACCGACAAGGTGGTTCTCGAAGTGCCCGCGCCGGCCGCCGGCGTGATGGCCGAGATCGTGCAAGGCGACGGCGCCACCGTGGTGGCCGACCAGGTCATCGCCAAGATCGATACCGAAGGCAAGGCCGGCGCGGCCGCTGCGCCCGCGCAGTCCGCTCCGACCGCCGCCGCCCAGGCAC
>NZ_VIFM01000073.1 GCF_006636215.1 Myxococcus llanfairpwllgwyngyllgogerychwyrndrobwllllantysiliogogogochensis
CACCCGCCCCGACCCAGACGGCGAAGCCCGAGAAGCCGACGCTGATGGGGCGCTTCAAGACGCTGATGCTGGAGTACGGCCCGCTGGCGCTGGTGACGAACTACGCCATCTTCGGCCTGGTGCTGGTGGGCTTCTATTTCGCCATCAAGCTGGGCTTCCAGCCGTCGAGCGCTGGCGAGCAGGCGGGCTCGTGGGCGGCGGCCTACGCGGCCTCGCAGGTGGTGAAGCCCTTGCGACTGGCGGCGGTGTTCGTGCTCACGCCGCTCATCGCGCGCATCCCACCGGTGGCGCGCTTCATCGAGCGCAACAAACACAAGTGGAGCTTCTGAGCGCACGCGGCGACCCGAGCCTGGGCCGCCGCGCGCGAACGTCACCGACTCAGAAGGCGGGGACGCGGAAGTCCTTGATGATGCCCATGTGCTGCATGCCGGAGGCGGCGCTGTCTCCGGCCTGCACCGGCGCGATTTCCGACAGCGGCGTGTAGACGCGGCTGTCGAGCACCAGTCCACCCGGGAAGGTGCTGGAGCCGATGACGGTGGACTGGCGGTACTGGTTCAGGTCCGCGTCCACCAGGACGTGGTCATACGGCTTGCCCCGGCTGAAGTTGGTGTTGACGTTGCCGTTCTTGTCGGCCGGATACGGCGAACTGGTGACGACCACGCCCGCGAACGTGGAGAAGCAGGACTCCGAGCGGCTGTCGGTGTTGAGGTCGCCACCGATGACCAGGTAGTCGCTCTCCGGGATTTGCGCCCGGATGTAGTTGACGATGAGGTTCGCCTCGTTGTTGCGAGCGCCCGAGCCCGAGGTGAGCAGGTGCACGCTCACCGCCCAGAGGTCCTTGGGACCGGGGATGTCGATGCGCGCCCACGCGAAGTCACGGTTGGAGACCTGCGTGTCGTTCCACTCACCCGACTGGATGATGGGCCAGCGGCTGATGATGCCGTTGGGGATCTGCGCGCCTTCCTCCCGGTAGTAATGGAAGCCGCTGCCCACCGCGTTCACCAACGAGCTGATGTCCGCCACGGAGTCGGTCCGGTAGTTGAACTCCTGGATGAGCACCACGTCGGGGTCCACGCCCTGCATCAAGCGGATGCCGTGGCCCGGGTCGTAGTCCTGCCCGTTCCCGCTGGAGATGTTCGCCGCCATGATGCGGATGTTCGTGTAGGTCCCCGTCCCCGTGCCGGCGTCAGTGCTCGTGCCCGCGTCGGTGCTCGTGCCCGCGTCGGTGCCAGGACCCGGACCGGCGTCGATCTCGGTGCCCGCGTCGATCTCAGTGCCCGCATCAATCTCGGTGCCCGCATCAATCTCGGTGCCCGCATCAATCTCGGTGCCCGCATCAATCTCGGTGCCAGCGTCGGTCCCAGGACCAGGACCCGCATCAATCGCAGTGCCCGCGTCGATCTCGGTGCCAGCGTCGGTCCCGGGGCCAGGACCCGCGTCAATCTCAGTGCCCGCGTCGACCACCGTGCCAGCGTCAATCTCAGTGCCCGCGTCGACCACCGTGCCGGGACCCGCGTCGACCTCGGTACCAGGGCCCGCGTCGACCTCGATGTCGCCACCGTCCAGCGTGGACCCACCACCGTCGTCGCCCGACGAGCCGCCGTCGGTCTCCTCTCCACCGTCTCCGCCATCCCCCGCGCCCGCGTCATCCCCCGCATCCGGGGTCGCCTCGCAGACCTCGCTGGGCAGACAGAAGGTCGTCTCGCCGCCGTCGCGCTCCTCGCCCGTGGGGCAGCACGCCGCCTCCTCCTGACCACACACGGCCTGCGGTCCACACGGGCGCACGCAGATGGCTCGGTCATAGAACGGGACGTAGCGGCACTCCTCGCCCTCGCCACAGGCACTCGCCCCTCGCTGCGGATCACACTGAACCCACAGCACCCCGCCATCCTCCAGGGGCAGCGGCGTCTTCGGTGGATCCGAGTCACCACAGGCCAGAGCGAGAATCGTGAGCGAAACCGCCGCACACGCGAGGTAGGAAAAAGTCTTCTTCATGCGCTCGGGCCTGCTTCCATGATGACGATTCAAGGGGTGTCGACCGCCAGCACCGGCATGCGGACGGGCGCGGGAGTATAGGAGACGACCCGGGCGTCAGTCCTGCGACTTACCGCCAAATCGTACATTTACAGCGGTGAAAATCAGGTGACGAACCTCTCCCAATCCTCTCGGCCGAGACGTCGGGACCGTCGCGGCGGAATCAAGAGCACCCGGTGGTGACTGTTCGACTCCATGGCCGACTGAAGGACTTCCTCTCGCCGGAGAAGCGCGCGCAGGAGACGCTGCAGGTGACGCCCTTGGGCTCGCCCTCGGTCAAGGACCTCATCGAGTCACTCGGACCGCCTCATCCCGAAGTGGACGGGGTGCGCGTCAACGCGGAGCCCGTGGGCTTCGCGCATCGGGTGGCGCCGGGCTCGTTCGTGGAGGCGTGGCCGGCCCTCCAGCCCGTGGAAGGAATGCCCCGCTTCGTCCTCGACGTGGGCCTGGGCCGGCTGTCCGGCTTCCTTCGGATGCTCGGCTTCGACACCCTGTGGCGCAACGACTTCGCGGACGACGAGCTCGCGCGGATTTCGAGCACCGAGCACCGCGTCGTGCTGACCCGCGACATCGGCGTGCTCAAGCGAGGTGAAGTCGTGCTCGGCTACTTCCCTCGCGCGGCGGACCCCGTGGAGCAGTTGGTGGAAGTGGTGCGTCGCTATGGGCTTGGAGCCCGGATGAAACCGTTCTCCCGGTGCATCGCCTGCAACGCAAACCTGAGTCCCGCCGAACCTCACGAGGTGACGGGCCGTGTGCCCGAAGGTGTCGCGGAACGTCACTCGCACTTCCAGCAATGTCCCGACTGCCGCCGGGTTTTCTGGGCCGGCTCGCACCAGGAGCGCATGCAGGCCCTGGTGGACCGTCTGCGCGCACTCGAATCCGAGCGCTGATCCACGCCCAGGCCACCACACGCCTGGGAACTCCCGCAGTGAAGCCCGCACCTCGCAAAAACATGTGCCCTCGCACTTTTTGCGAGGTCGCTAATGACCCAAAACTCCTGGTGAAAAACCCTTACCACAAGGATTTCAGTGGGTTGCGGGCTTCCCGCCACGGGCACGTGAGTTGCTGAGTTGGCGACACTTCCGTCGCTTTCCCCCAAGCGGCGCGCACAGGAGTCCGTGAGATGGCGCACCGAAACCTACCCCGAAGCCGAGCGAGCGGAGGCTTCACCCTGCTTGTCGCGCTTGGCGTCGTCGTGGTGGTGACGATGGCGGTGATGCTGAGCTACCGGGTGGTGGGCCGCGAGGCGGACACCCAGGCGGATGCGCGCCGGCAGAAGGAGGCGTTCTTCGCGGCGGAGGCGGGGCTGGCGGAGGGTCGCGAGGCCATGCGCCTGCGGCTGGGCACCAACGAGACCTACAGCAACGTGCTCGCGGGCCTCAACGGCGCCATCGTCGCGGACATTGGAATCGCGGGCGCCACTCCCGCCTGGCGGGAACTGCTGCCAGGAGCGGGCGCGGGTAACTGGAACTACCTGAGCCTGACGCCGGCCACCATGCCCGAGACGGAGAAGGCCAGCGAGGGAGGCGATCCGTACATGGACTACCCCGAGCAGCGCAACATCCGCTACCGCGTCTTCGTGCGTGATGACAACGACAACGGGGACGAAACCGACGACGAAAATGGTCAGGTGTGGATTGCCGCCGTCGGCGAGGTGGTGAGCCCCCAGGGTCGTCCCACGCGCTCCATCGTCCAGGCGCTCATCACCAACCAGAACTCCCCGGCCACCAACGGCCCCGGCTGCACCAGCCGCGGCTGCGGCCCGGACAACACCTTCAACAACACGCAGGACCAATCCTCTCCCGACACTACCGTCGTGCGGACCATCCCCTAGAACCCGCCGTCCCACGAGCTCCCAATGAAACACATTCCTCTCCTCGCGCTCCTGCTGCTGCCGGGCCTCGCCGGCGCCGACGACGCGGGCAAGAACGCCTTCAACAAGGTCTGCTCGGGCTGCCACACCCTCAATCCGCCCGCTTCGCAGCAAAAGCAGTTCGCCAAGACAGGCGCGCCCAGCCCCCAGCGTCAGAAGGAAGAGCGCCGGTTCGAGCTGGGTGAGCTCGTGCATAACCGCACGCCGGAACAACTCCGTGCCTGGCTCACGGCCCCCAGTCAGGTCCAGAAGAACACCCGCTGCGACACCCGGGGCATCACGCCTTCCGAGGTGGAGCAGGTTCATGCCTACCTGCTGCTCAGCGCCCGGCCTCCTCCTCCGTCGCGTGACGAGTTGCTGCGTCAGCAGCTCCAGGAAGATCTCGCCAGCCGCCGCGCGAAGAAGCGCCCGACGACTCCTTCGTCTTCGTCCCGCCCAGCCCAGGGGAAGAAGTAATGCATACCCTCATCCAATCCCTTGCAGTCCTTCTCGTGCTGGCCACGTCCTCCGCGCTGGCCCAGCAGGCCACCAACCTGTGTGAGTCCCACCTGGACCAGGACCGACAGGCCGGCTTCAAGGGCCCTGGGTCGGGCTACGGCTCCATGAGCGGCGGGACGAACCCCAACAAGGACCCCATCCTCATCCGCAACCCAGGGACCACGAACGCATACCTGCAGCTCAACACCAACCAGGTCGAGCTCAACGCCGAGCAAATCGCCTTCCCCTTCGACCAGCGCGTCACCATCAGCTACGTGTTCGAGTCAGCAGGCGCCTCGCACGCGCTGGGCTACCTGTACCTGGATGACGCAATCAACGAGGGCTACGTAAACGCCGCTGGCGACCTGCTGGACGCCAACGCGAACGGCATCCTCGACCTGCACGAGGCCCTCTTCAACGTCCAGTCCACCGACTCGGCGGACAAGTATGTTGGCCCTCGCACCGGCGGTGGCAACCCCGACCGGCGCTGCACGACGACCTTCACCGACCTGAGCGGCAAGACCTACTACGAGCCCGAAATCGCCATGAGGGCGGACTGCCTGGCCACGTATGCGCACCTCACCGGCGCGAACCGCATCGCTGATGCCCGTCCCGGCCAGACAGGGAACCTGATGACCACGGAGGCGGTGGGCAGGCTGCATGGCAACGGCAACGCGGCCGCCGATGACTATTCCGACAAGGGGTTGTTCCCGCGCATCCCGAATCTGCTGGAGCCCAAGGACGTGGCCAACGGCGGCGAGGGCATCGGGCAGATGGTCTTCCTGCTCGCCGACGACGACAACGGACTGACCACCTACGGCAACCTCGCTCCCGTGACCGACATCGAGCCGAACGGCGACGACGGCGTCCCGGACTACGACGTGTCCAGGTATGACAACCGGGGCGTCGTCCGCGGCACCAACCCCGACCCCGGGCTGACCACCAACGACCGCACCGTGGACCTGGGCGAAATCAAGGGCGGACGGGAACTCGTCTTCTTCCTGGTCGTCTACTACTCCTCGGGCCACTCCCCGGGTCCTAATGGGAACGGCACCGTCTTCCCCTGCCTCAAGCAGGATGCGAACGGCAAGTGCCTTCTCCACCTGCGCTCGCCCATCTCCGTCTTCTTCTCCAAGGCCGCCTGGAACCTGGACCAGAACGGCGAGGACAACAACGTGGTGGCCGCGCGCAACATCGGCTGTCCGTACGAGGCGGGCTGCAACCGGGACAATCCCGATGGGGACCCCGACGACGCGTGCTCGGTGGCAGGAGCCACGCCGCCCCAGCGACTGTGCGGTTGGCTGGACGGACCGAAGACGCAGGTTGGCACCAGCCTCCACCGATTGCGGACGGAGGCCACCTACAACTTCCTGGACATGCCCATGGAGCGCGTGGTGGTGACGCGACCGTCAGGCACGACGCGCAACCCCATGCCCCACGTCATCGTGGGCGCGCCCTCGACAGACCGTTACCGCTGGATTCTGGGGTTCGAGGACATCCCCGGAGGTGGTGACCGCGACTTCAACGACGTGGTGTTCGTCATCAACAAGGTGAACGGAGGCGTCGTCAACTCGGGTGACATGTCCGGAGGAAACACGACTGATGGAGACATCTCGCCCCAGTTCGCCGAGGACTTCCTCATCACTCGAGTGCGCTTCACGCGCGAGGACGACGTGCTTCCCGCTCCGCCCCGGTCCTCTCCCAGCTGCCGCACGGTCGGCACGTCGTGCTGGACCGAGAAAAGCGCGAATGCCTGCTCGCGCCCCAACTCCCCACCTCCCACCATCCAGTACTCCATCGCGGTGGACTGCAACATCTGCACGAGCGGCGCCAATGCGACGTGCACCCCGAACCTCACTCCACAGTGGATTCCGGTGCAGTTCGACACCCCGACACAGCGGACGAAGGAGCTGGACATGTTGGAGCTGGGCTTCACCGGCTCGCAACTGTGCTGGAAGGTGAACATCACCAGTCCCAACGAAGACTGCGTGCCCGTCATCAACAACGTCAACGTGGGCTATCAGGCCGTGCGCGCGGGCAGCTATTCGCGCTCCTCGCCGTCCACGGTGGGCAATGCCATTGTCTGGGGTGTGAACGAGACCCCCGGCAAGGCCTGGGGAAAGAACTGGCCGGGTGATGGGCTGCCCGAGGCCGCCGTCCGCGCGTACGATGGCCGCAAGGACTTTTCGGTGCGCGGCCGGCTGTACTTCCGTTCGCTCTACGACCCGGAGGTTCCGACAGTGACGAAGGTCGTCCAGCGCTGGGACGCTGGCCGGGTGATGGCCATGTCCTTCCGCGGCTCCGACAATCCACTCAACCGCACGCTCATCACGATGGCCAGCAACGGCGACCGCACCACCATCAGCGACCAACTGGACGACGACGCGAGCACCAGCCCCCTCTTCCCGGACTCGCTCTGCGACGTCTACGCCAACGGGCGCTACGTCTACGACCTGAACTTCGACGACAAGTGCGGCACCCCCTCCATCACCCTTCCCCTGTCGAAGCGCATCACCGACGAGACCAACGACCGCAACTTCCTGCGCGAGTGGATCTACGGTTGGGAAGACCGCCACGGCCCGGGGCCGTCCAACGTGAAGCGCCCCTGGGCGATGGGCGGCATCAACCTGTCCACCGTCGCTATCGCGGTGCCGCCGTATCTGGACACCTGGTTCCAGAACGCGCGGGCGTCTGAGCGTGACGACTACCGGCGCAACTTCATGGAGCGTCTCAAGAACCGCCCCACCCTGGCCTACGTGGGCACGATGAATGGATTCCTGCACGCGTTCGAGTCGGGCGAGTTCCGGAACTCGGCGGAAGACGAGTGTGCTGACGGCTTTCAGCTGCGGGGCTACTTCAATCCCACGGGCGCGGCCTGCGTCGACCCCGTCACCCCGCGTAATTACGGCTCGGGTGAGGAGAAGTTCGCCTACCTGCCGCGCCTGCTGCTCAACCGCTACATCAACAACTACGTTCAGCACGTGAGCCTGGCCAACCCGCCGAGGCCGCAGATGGATGCCTCGCCCACCATCGCCAACGTGGACTTCGGGATTCCGGGCCAGCCCGCGTGGACCCCCCGGACCATCGAGTCGAAGACCGAAGGAGCCAAGACGGTGCTCGTCTCCGCGTCCGGCCGCAACAGCCCGGCCGTCTTCGCGCTCGACATCACCAACCCGGACGCCACCTACTTCCCGACACCGCTGTGGGAGTTCAACCTGGCCGACTCCACCATTCTCAACTTCTTCACCAACGCGGCGAACAACAATGCGGCCGTGCAGCTCCCGGACGGCACGGGTTCGCGCCACGCGCCCTCCGTGGCGCGGCTGAGCTGGGGGTCCGGCACCGAAGGCGTGTGGACCGCCATCGTCGGCACCGACTACAACCCCTCGGCGAGCCGCGCCGGTGCGCTCTATCTGCTCAACATGAAGACCGGCCAGCCGCTCAACTTCGGCAACGGCGCCAGCGGCCAGTATGCCGGTGTCATCACCCTGGATGACGGCTCTGGCGTCGCTGCGGAGAGCGCGCTGGTGGACCTGAACCGGGATGGCAACTACGACGTCATCTACGTGCCAACCACGGCGGGCAATGTGTACCGCATCAACCTGGAGGACATCTCCACGGCCCGGCGCGCGGGTCGAAAGGTCGAGACGTGCAAGGTGGCCAGCGCGTCGGTGGCGGCCACCGACGACACGTCGGCGAACAACCCCGCCAACACGGCCCACTTCCAGCAGATCTATTCCAACATCGCGGTGAGGGTGGTGCGAGACGCCGCGGAGCCAGTGGTGCGCTTCTATTTCGGCACCGCCGACAACCCGGATGAATACGGAGACGGACCGGCGAACAAGGCCGGCTACCGCTACCACCTGATGGCCTTCGAGGACACGGACCCGGACGGCTCCGAGGCGTGCGAGCTGCTCGAGCCCCTGTGGATGGAGCCGCTGGACCCCGGTCAGGCCGTGTGGGGCGGCGTGTCGCTCAGCGGAGACAAGGTGTACGCCACCACCGCCGTGGGCGCGTCCGCGGACCTGTGCAACCTGAGCGAGACGGACAGCGGAAAGTTCTATCAAGCGTCGCAGGTACCCGACGCGAACGGAGAGGTGGGCCTGGCCGGCACCTCCCTGGAAGGCCATGGCGTGAGCGCGCCGGTGGTGCATGACCAACATCTGTTCGTCCTGACCGCCACCGGTCAGATGAAGATGGTTGGCGACGACAAGTGGAACAACGGCGCGGCGAACCCGGGCGCCACGCGCTCGCGCATCCTCGTGTATGACCCGATTCCGGACGGGAGGCTGCCGCGATGAGGTACGGGCTGTCACGCGCCTCCCGGGGCGTCACGCTCCTGGAGGTGATGGCGACGATGGCGGTGATGTTGTTGGGCGTGGCGGCGGTGATGACGCTGGTGACTCACATCAGCACCTCCAACCGCCGCACTCTTACTGCCACCCAGGCGCAGCTCATCGCCGAGCGCAGGCTGGAGAACATCGCCTCCATGGGGTGCTCGGCGGAGCCGCCCTGCTCCAATCTGGCGGGGCTGGACAACCAGCGCACGAAGATGTGGCAGACAGCCCAGGGGGACCTGCTGACGGTCGCACCCGCCGCGGGCGTGGTGGCGCGCGAGTACGAGGTGGCGGTGGACGTCGACTACAGCAGGGTCCCGGGCTCCATCGAAGGGGGCTCCCGGGGCTCTCCGGATATCGCGCGCGACCTGGTCCCGGGTCAGGCGGGCTCGATTGGAAACCTGGTCAACGTGCGCGTCTCCGTGAGCTGGCTCGAGCCGGGGCGCACGGGGCGACAGGTGGTGGTCATGCAGACAAGGGTGGCACCATGAGCAGGGATGAATCCCGGGGCTTCACGCTCCTGGAGGTGATGATTGCCAGCGCGCTGGGAGTCGTCGTGCTGGGCATCGGGCTGGTGGCGGGGATGCAGATGCAGCGGCGCGCCGTCTTCGAGGAACAGACGATGGTCGCGCAGGTCACCGGGCGCGCGGTGAAGGAGCTGCTCGCCGGAGACGTGACACGCGCGGGCCTGGGCATGGGCAACGCGCCCATCACCTTCTCCGAGGGCGACAATCGCTTCGCCATCCAAGTGTGGGACGAGCCAGACATGCAGGTCGCGCTCGCGCCGGTCTTCACGGCGGACCCCACCTTCCGGCTTCCGCCCGCGGGCACGCCCTATGCCGACATGCGCTCGGATGTGCTGCAGCTCTACTGGGGCGACCCTCGCTCCCTCGTCGTCATGGCGCCGTGTGGTGGTGGGTCGGGCCCCATTCGAGAGGGCAACTCCTCCACGTTCTGCACGGGGGACAATCCGCCCACCAACCTGCAACCACCGGCCGGGCAACGGACGCCAGCCATCCTCGTGAACCCGACGGGCAACGTCGCGTGTCACATCCAGGTCACCCAGGTGCAGCAGGCGGCCGACCGCATCAACGCCAACCCCGGTAACAACAACAACGCCATCAACACGGGCCCCTGCAGTGACCAAACCAGCGACATCTGGAAGAGCGATGGGTGGCTCGTCATGCGCACGGTGGGGGCCGCCTACCGGGTGAACTGGGCGGGCAACATCCCCACGCTCGAGTACCTTGCGCCAGGGACCGCGACGTGGGTGGCGGTCAGCCGCGATGTGGAGCAGATGAAGATTCGTCAGGCCGTCATCGACCTGGCGGCACCGAACGCGGCCTACCGCTGGTTCCCGGATGCCGCCGCCGCCCGGCCCACCATCGAGGCGTGTACGTTGGCCGCTGGCGCTTTGTGCCAGGCGGACTCCGGCCCGCCGGGCAATGCCCCCGCATCCGACACGGAGCTGCGCAGCCTGCTGCGGCAGCGGGTGCGCGCGGTCGAAATCTCGCTCGTCATCCGCACACGGCGCTCGGACCAGAACCTCGTGAAGCCCAACGAGACGGAGGAGAACTTCCCGTTGGATGGCTTCAAGCGGCGGACCTTCACCTTCCAGGTGGCGCCGAGAAACTTCGTGTCAGCGGGCTTGCTGCCCGCGGGGATGTGAGATGCGTACGCGGGGAATGACGTTGCTGGAGTTGATGACAGCGCTGGCCGTGGTGGCCCTGATGCTGTCCATGGCCCTGGTGGGCATTCAACGGCCCATCGAGGGGCAGCGCGAGGCGGCGGCCACCCGGGAGCTGTGGTCCTCCGCGCTCCGCGCCCGGCAACGGGCGCTGGCCACCAACCAGCCCGTGCGTTTCGTGGTGGAGCCGAACGTGACGCTGCCAGACGGCAGCCAGCGGACGGTGGCACGCTGGGAGCGACTGAAGTGCGAAAACGACTGGGACAACAACACGTGCCCCGTGGCCGCGTGTGTGAACACCACCTGCCGCGCCAACTCCGACTGCTGCGACGAAGTGGGGCCGGACATCGTCATCCCGGAGACGATGAGCGCGCAGGCGATTCACGGCCTCTGCTACCTGCCTGGCGTGGGCCGCGCGGTGAAGCCCGTGGCCCCCGCGACACTGCTAGGCTGCATGCAGGGACAGCTCGACAACGCGGCCGCGCTGACGGCTGCGGCACCGGGCAACCTCCGTTTCACCTTCACCTCCGGTCGCGCGCGCAGCCTGCTCATGGTGGAGCCGCTGACGGGGCTGGCGAACGTCCTCGACTGCGACTCCAAGCTGGCCGACGACCGCCCCGTTGCCGAGTGCGCGGCCCTCTGAACCCCCTCAACGCCACGGACTCAGGCCCGTTTCCCTCGAAACCTCGCGGGCCCTGCTGACGCGGAAGACACGACGGGCTCGCACCTCGTAAGAGCTGCGAGCCCGTGGACGTTCCGGACAGGTGGCCTACGGGGCCAGCGCCTCGCGGCACTTGAGGCACACGTCGCCGCCCTGCCCCACCGCTTCCGAGTACGTCCAGCAGCGCGGGCACTTGTGGCCCAGCGCCGGCTTCACCTCGGCCAGCACCTTCACGCCTTCACCGAACACACGCGTCACGTCCAGCGACATCGCGTCGATGCCCTCCGCGTCCACCAGCTCCACCTGGCTGGTGATGAAGAGGCCGGGCAGCTCATCCAGGTGCGCCTTCAGGAACTCCCGCACCGGAGCCGACGCCATCAACAGCACCCGCGCCTCCAGCGACGCGCCAATCCGCTTCTCGCGCCGAGCCGCCTCCAGCACGCCCTGCACCGCCTCGCGCAACGCGAACAGCTTCGCGTAGCGCTCCGCCAGCGCGGGCTCCAGCTTCGCGCGCGCCTCCGGGAAGCCCGCCAGGAACACGCTCTCCGTCGCCTTGCCGGGCAGGAAGCCCCACGCCTCCTCGGCGGTGAAGCTCATCACCGGCGACAGGAGCCGCAGCAGCACGGAGGCCACCTCGTGCAGCACCGTCTGCGCACCCCGCCGCGCCTTCCCATCCGTGCGCCACGTGTAGAGGCGGTCCTTCAGGATGTCGAAGTACACCGCCGACAAGTCACCAGCGCAGAAGTCCACCACCGTCGCGTAGACGAGGTGGAACTCGTAGTCCTCGTACGCCTGCTTCACGCGCGTGACGACTTCCGACAACCGGCCCAGCGCCCACTGGTCCAGCGGCAGCAGCTCCGCGTACGGCACCGTATGCAGCGCCGGGTCGAAGTCATACAGGTTGCTCAGCGCGTAGCGCACCGTGTTGCGAATCTTCCGGTAGCCCTCCGACAGGCCCTTGAGAATCTGGTCCGACAGGCGCACGTCGTTGCGGTAGTCGCTCGCCGCCACCCACAGGCGCAGCACCTCCGCGCCGTACTGCTGGATGATCTTCTCCGGCGCCACCACGTTGCCCAGGCTCTTCGACATCTTCTCGCCCTTGCCGTCCACCACGAAGCCGTGCGTGAGGCACGCCTTGTAGGGCGACATGTCGCGAGTCCCCACCGCCACCAACATGGACGAGTGGAACCAGCCCCGGTGCTGGTCGCTGCCCTCCAGGAAGAGGTCCGCCGGAATCCGCTGACGGCGCTCCAACACCGCGGAGAACATGCACGCCGAGTCGAACCACACGTCGAGGATGTCCGTCTCGCGGCGGAACTCCCCGTGCCCACAGCGCGAGCACTTGAAGCCCTCGGGCAGGAAGTCCTTCACCGGCGTGCGGTACCACACGCCCACGCCTTCCTTCTCGACCTGGGCCGCGACTTTCTCCATCAGCTCCGGCGACACGAGCGACTCGTCACAGCCCTCGCAGTACGCGATGCAGATGGGCACGCCCCACGTGCGCTGACGGCTGATGGTCCAGTCCGGCCGCGTCTCCAGCATGCCCCGGATGCGGCTGTGCCCCCACGAGGGCACCCACTCCACCTTGTCCACCTCCGCCAGCACCTCCTGGCGGAACGTCTTCTCCCCGTGGAACGGCACGTCCATGGGGATGAACCACTGGTACGTCGCGCTCAGGATGATGGGGTTGTGGCAGCGCCAGCAGTGCGGATAGCTGTGCGCCACCGTGTCCTTCGCGTCGTTCAGCAACGCGCCCTTCTCCACCAGGACGGCGATGACGAGCGGGTTCGCCTCGAACACGCGCTTGCCCGTGAGCGCCTCGCCCACCGTGTCGTCGTAGCGGCCGTCCGGGCGCACCGGGTTGTAGATGTCCAACCCGTAGCGCAGGCCGACCTCGTAGTCCTCCTGGCCATGCCCCGGCGCCGTGTGCACCAGGCCCGTACCGGCATCCAGTGTCACGTGCTCGCCCAGGACGATGCGGCCCCGGCGCTCGTAGAACGGGTGCTGGTACGTCAGGTGCTCCAAATCCTGGCCCTGCGCGTACGCGAGGATGCGCGACGGGTCCACCAGCGCCGCCGCGGACACCTCGCCGCCCGGCAACTCCACGTGCTTCACCGCCAGCTCGTCCGACTTCACCTCCGCCAGCACCTTGGGCAACAGGTCCTTGGCCACGCAGATGACGCGCGAGCCGAGCTGGTAGAACACGTACTCCAGCTCCGGATTGACGGAGATGGCCAGGTTGGCCGGCAGCGTCCACGGCGTCGTCGTCCAGATGGCGAAGGCGACGTCCTTGCCCTTCAGCGCGGGCACCCGCTCGGCGATTTCAGGGCCGGCCGCGAAGGCCACGTACACGGACGGGGACTCGTGCTCCTCGTACTCAACTTCCGCCTCCGCCAGCGCCGTCTGGTCATACAGACACCAGTACACGGGCTTCTTGCGGCGGTAGAGCATGCCCCGGCGCGCGAAGACGGCCAGCTCACGGATTTCCTGCGCCTCGTACGCGAAGTCGAGCGTCTTGTAGGGCGCGTCCCACGAGCCGAACACACCCAGCCGCTGGAACTCCGCCTTCTGGATGTCGATGAACTCCAGCGCGTACGCGCGGCACTGCTCCAGGAAGGCGTCGCGCGACAGGGTGCGCTTGTCCACCTTCTTGTCCTTCAGCCGCTTCTCGACGGCCTGCTCAATCGGCAGGCCATGCGTGTCCCAGCCCGGGATGAAGTCGCACCGGCGGCCCACCTGGTTGCGGTACTTCACCACGATGTCCTTGAGGACCTTGTTGAGCGCGTGGCCGGCGTGGAGGTGGCCGTTGGCGTAGGGCGGGCCGTCCGGCAGCACGAAGGGCTCACCCGCCGCGTTCTTCTCCAGAATCTTTCCCCAGATGCCCCGCTCCGCCCACCAGCCGAGCATCCGTGGCTCGAGCTGCGCCAGGTTCCCCTTCATCGGGAACTCCGTGCGCGGCAGGTTGACCGAGTCCTTGAAGTCCTTGTCCTGGGAGGGCGTGTCGCTCATGTCGACAGCGCCCGTAACACGCTCGGTTCAGCGCTTCAATCACCCGCGGGCTTCGCGTCCTCGGGAGAAACGGTGCGCCGCACGATGATGACGGCCAGCCTGCCATCCTTGGCCGGGGTCAGCTTGAGCTGCATCTCATCCTGACTGGAGCGATACACCCGGGGCTCGACTTCCTCGAAGCCCGCCTGGGTCAGCTCGTTGCGGTAGAAGACCTCCACGTCCGCCGCCTTCGCGCTCACCGAGTAGACGAGCGTCCGCGCCCCCTCCATGTCCGTCTGCATCATCCCCACGCCCCCGGGATAGATGGGCGCGACGTTGGACTGCGGACGCGGCCCCTGTGACAGGTCCGCCTGTCCCAGGAACACCGTCGTCGTCCCGTCTGGATTGGGCTGGAGGATGGCCGTGTAGGAGACGAAGGCGCGCGTGTCGATGGCGGTAATCATCGGCTCGCGCAACAGCTGCGGCTGCCGCGACTCCGGCGGGACGTGCAGCCCCCACGACAGGAAGCGGTCCACCAGCGCCTGGAGGATGTCCTCCGGCCGCGCCTTGCTGCGCACCGCGCTGAGCTTCACCGGGACGCCGCTGGAGAGCACCGGCTGCGTCACCTCCACCACGCCCACCACGCCAGGCACCTCCCACTTGAAGGGCGTGCGCTGGGCGGCTGCCTGTCCGGCGGACAGCAGCCCCCACACCAGCAGACCCCAGGCTCCGCTCCTCACGCGCGCCATCTAACGGACCCGTCCGCTCTTGCCCTTGCGGGGCGACTCCAGGCCCTCCGGGTCCACGCAGCGCTCCGCGCACTCGTTGAACTTCTTGTCCTGCTTCTCCTGACAGCGGAGGGCGCAGGACTGGAAGGGCCCGGGCTTCGTGGGGTCGTCCGAGGGCGAGGGACACCGGTCCATGCACGAGCGCATGGTGGCGTCGGCCTTGGTGGTGCACTCCATGCTGCACTGGTTGCCATCCGCCAACGCCAGCTGAGCCATGAGCACGGCGCCCAGGCCCAGCATCCAGCGCCCACCCGAGAGGGACACGCGCGTCATCTCAATCACAGTCCTTTCCCAGGAAGCAGCCGCCATTGCCGAAGCGCTCCAGGTGAGCCGCGCCATACGGGAACGTGGTGACGCCGATGATGGAGCCCGGCGTCGTGGGCCATATGCGGGAGATGGGGTCCATGAGGGGCGGGGCCTGGATGAAGTTGACGACGTCCTCACCCGCCGCGCTCATCCAGAAGGTCTTCTCCATCATGCCCAGGCCCACCATGGCGAGCGCCGTGGGAGGCAGCGGGTTCCAGAACAGCGTGGCCTGCGCCAGGTTGCTCGCGGCGGTGGGGATGGGCAGCGTCGTCGGCGCGTAGGTGGACCACACCGCCGCGTGCATGGGCGCGTTCGTGCAGGGGATGAGCTGGTCCTGCATCAAGATGTTGCAGGTGGCCGACTCCAGCGGGCCCGCGAGCCCCCAGTCATCCACGAGCATGGAGAAGCGGCCGTTGCAGGTGCCGCCCACCGCGCGGCCCACCGCGCAGACCCGGAGGTTGGTGAGGGAGTTGTCCAGGTTTTGCTTCTGGTAGAGCGCGCCGTCCGAGGGGCCGTCAAGGAACGAGCTGGGAAAGCGCCAGGTGCTCAGCGTGGCCTGGGCGCCGCACGCCGTGCCGCCGTTGTCCCGGTAGACGAGCCGGGTGGGAATCGCGCCCGTCCAGCCCACGCCCACGTCCATGCCGCAGCGCACCTGCATGCCGGTGCCCTGCGTGAATACCTGGGTGATGCGGCCGGCGCCCGGAGCGGAGGACAGGCCCTTGAAGTCCGAGTAGCGCGCCTCGGCGTTCGCGGCGGCATCCCGCATGGAGTCCTCCGCGTCGTCATACGAGACGGGGATGGTGTGCATCTCCCCGTGCGTGCCATCCCACAGCGCGGAGACCGCGGCCTCCTGCACCTTCAGCGACAGGAAGCCCACCTCCGCGAAGTGGATGCCGAAGGCGATGATGGTGACGAACAGCGTGGTGCCGATGGCCGCTTCGAGCAGGGCCTGGCCCCGAGCGTTCCGGCGCTGACGACGAGAGCGGCGCGGTGTCATCACTGAAGCCCCTTGAAGCCCGCGTTGCGCAGCTCCTGGAAGGTCTGCGCCGCGACGGGCGAGCTGATTCCCAACGTCCCGATGGCGTCGCGCACGCCATTGTTGTCGATGTCCGCGCCCACGAGCGTGGCGCGCCAGTACGGATTGAGCAGGTTGGGCGGCTCGCTCCAGTGGTGGAAGCCCAGGCTCTCACCGCGGTGGTAGTAGGCGATGCCCGTGGACAGCGCCGTCTGCGTGCTGTTGGGCGTGCCATCCGCCAGGTTGAAGCTGGTCGCGTCGTACACGTTGCCCGCGCTTCCGGACTCGAAGCGGTAGCGGAAGGACAGGTCCCACGGGTCCAGCTTGCGCGCCATCAAGTCTCTCTGGACGACGGCGAAGTTCTTCGGCTGGCCGTAGTTGTTGCCCTCGCCGTTGAGCAGCAGCGTGAGGTTGTAGTCCAGGAACGGCGGCCAGATGCCAGGGCACGACGAGGGCCCACCCAGGCAGGGCGCCAGCATGTGATTGAAGGGGCCACCGGCATCAGCACCGCCCGTCCACCTGTGCTCGGGCCGGGGCATGAAGCCCCCCGACGACACCAGGGACGCCGTGGTCGACTGGGTCCCCGCGACGCTCGCGGGACAGGCGACGGGGTTTCCGCCATGCAGCAGGTGGTTGTACATCCAGCCGATGCGGCCCTGCTCATCTCCCGTGAGCGCGGGAGCATAGGGAGGCAGCAGCGGCACCTTCCGCCCCGGCTTGCCGAAGTACGTCGTCCCGTTGGTGGTGGGCAGCACCGTCACATCGTCCGGAAGCCAGATGACGAAGTCCAGGTTGGCCTGGTGCGCGGTGTAGTCCCCCAGTCGCCACTGGCGGTGGGTGACGAAGTGGAAGCCGCGGCTGCCCATGGCCGCGTTGACGGCGTGCGCGACGGTGAGCGGCAAATCACAGACGGCGCCGTCGTCCGTGCAGGCGATGCCGCCACTCAGCTCGCCCTCGTTGACGCCGCCGATGTCGGGCACCCTCCAGGCGGAGTCCCCCACGAACTTCCCCGGACCCTCGATGTTGCGCAGAATCCTGTTCGTGAAGTGCTGGCTCCCCAGGGCGTCGCGCAGGTCGCGGTAGTTGTCCTGCTGCGCGACGTAGAACGCTCCCTGCGCGATTTGGTGCGCGAGAATCTGGAGGTTCACCATGAAGTCCATGGACTGGAACACGGCCTCCACGCGCGCCTGCTCGATGCGCAATTGCGTCTGGAGCATCCCCAGGTCGGACACGCCCTGGCGCCCGCAGCGGCACTTCTCCCGACACCACGAGCTCTTCGCGGCGCAGGGACAGCCGGTGGCCATGGCCAGCTGGTAGGGCTTCTTGCCAATGCCGAAGCCCGTGTTGGCCGCGTTGAGCTGCGCGCGGTAGAGGCTGGCCCAGCTCACCAGGCTGGTGGCGCCCGCCTGCGCCACCGCGTGGCCAATCTGCGCGCGGTTCATCACCGCGATGTTGTTGAAGGTGCGCGCGGTGGCCACCGCGTTGGAGTAGGCCGCCGCGTCCGCCACCGTCTGCAGTTCGATGCGCTCACGCACCTTCATGGAGAAGGAGAGCGTCATGGTGACCATGAGCACCATCAACAAGGTGCCCAGCACGAACAGCACCAGCGTCTGACCGCGAGACAGGGAGCGCTTCATCGGGGGCAGTCCATGGTGGCGAAGTGGCGCCGCTTGGCGGGCGTCAGCATCCGCATGGTGAAGCTGGTTTCAATGGGGAAGACGTACTCCTCGCGAGCCACCCGCGAGGCCAGCTCGGAGCGGATGTCACCCGCCAGGTTGAGCGGCGTGGAGAACTCCCCCGCGTTCCAGTTGGCGTTGCGCTCCGCGGGCATCAGCGGATTGGCGGCCGTGTAGTCCTGGATGCCCATCTGCGCCATGAACATGCGCGACATCACCCAGTTCGCGAACGGGATGCGCATCGGGTACCAGTAGATGAGCTGCACCTCCAGCCGCCGCAGGTGCCCCGGGTCGTCGAACGCGCGGTCCTGCGGGCCGTCGATACCGCCCCCCACCAGCGCCCGGTTGATCCACACGATGCCGCCGGTGTGCACGCCGTCCAGGCCGCTCCGGTAGCGGTTGTCCCGGCGCGCGCCGAAGGCCGCCGCCAGCTTCGCCGGCGCGCCACCCCCGCCACCATGCCGCACCTCGTCGGTGGCGCTCGACATGCCCAGGAACGAGTGGAACGAGGGCAGCAGCGCGAGGATGGCCGCGTGGGTCATCCGCTCGCACTCGCCATGCGCCACGCTTCCCGCCCGGGTCGCCTGGAACGCCGCGTACTGCGCCAGCACGCGCGCCTGCAACATCAGGAACAACTGCAACGTGCCCAGCAACAGGAACACCACCAGCGGCAGGGTGATTGCCGCCTCCACCATGGCTTGTCCTGACTGGCCAACATTCCTTCGAGGGTAGGAATTCATGGCAGCACGCATGTTCCAGGGATTTACCCCCCAGAAGACATACGTCAACTTGCCCGTCGCAAAGGGGCTGTCTCCCAGTCAGCGCTACAGGCCGGGCAGCGCGTGTGTCGCGTGTGTCACGGGAATCCCCCGGGGCGCGGCGACCCCAGGGGCGTGGATCAGCGTGATTTCATGCCCTTGGTATCGAGCTGATACTTCTTCACCAGCCGCTCGATGGACTTCCTGTGCAGGCCGCTCTCCCGGGCGGCGCGGGAGAGGTTCCCCTCGCAGCGGGTGAGGACGCTGGTGACGTACTCCCGCTCGAAGTTCTCCAGGAGCTGCTCCTTGGCGTCCTTGAAGGACAGGTGCTCGTTGAAGGGCAGCGGCCCCTCGCGGGCCTGCCCCCGCACCCGGGGCGGGAGACTGGCTGGCTGGATTTCTTCGCCCTCGCTGAACGTGAGCACGTGAGACAGGACGTTCATCAGCTCGCGCACGTTGCCCGGCCACGCGTAGGACATCAGCAGGCTCATGGACTCCGCGGAGAAGCGCTTCTTGCCGTGCTTGAGGACGACCTCCGGGTCCGCGAGGGCTTCCTTGAGGATGAGGGGGATGTCGTCGCGGCGCTGGCGCAGCGGCGGGAGCTGAATCGTAATCACCGACAGGCGGAAGTAGAGGTCCTCGCGGAAGTTGCCCGCCTGAATCTCCTTCATCAAATCCCGGTTGGTGGCGGCGATGACGCGGCAGCTCACCTCGATGACGTCGTTGCCGCCCACGCGGCGCACCTCGTGGTTCTCCAGCACGCGCAACAGCTTGGGCTGCAGGTCCAGGCGCAGCTCGCCCAGTTCGTCCAGGAAGATGGTGCCGCCGTGCGCGCGCTCGAAGGCGCCGGGGCGTCCGCTCACCGCGCCGGTGAAGGCGCCCTTCTCGTGGCCGAACAGCTCGCTCTCGATGAGGTTGGGCGGGATGGCGCCGCAGTCGAGCACCTCCATGGGCGACTTGTTGCGACCCGACAGCTCATGGATGGCGCGCGCCACCAGCTCCTTGCCGGTGCCCGTCTCGCCCTGGATGATGACGGAGACATCGAGCGGGGCGATCTTCTTGATGAGCCCGAATATCTGGCGCATCTTCATGCTCTGGCCGACCATGCCGCACAGCTCGCCGTCGCGGTCCGGCTCGATGGTGACCTCCTCATCGAGCGGCGCGAAGGTCAGCACGGACGAGCCCGCGCGAATCTGCGAGCCCGGTGAGAGATAGGCCCGCTCGATTCTGCGGCCGTCCAGGAACGTGCCGTTGGTGGAGCCCAGGTCCACCAGCAGATAGCCGCGCTCGGTGAACTGGATTTCGAAGTGGTGGCGGCTGGCAGTGCGGTCCTCCACGAGCACCAGGTCATTGCCCGGGTGCGCGCCGCAGCGCAGCCGCTCCTTGTCGCTGACGACGGAGCGTCCGGTGTCCGGTCCGGAGGCCACGGCCAGCCGACACTTGTGGAGCTTCACCGTGGTACGCGGGTCCACCACGAGCGTCTCTCCCAGCAGCGGAGAGTGGGCAAGGTCTAACCCGGCGGCATCTCCGGGGCTGGTGTGGATGTCGTCGGGATGCGGATCTGTCGCGCTCATCTGCGTTCGAGGATAGCAAACGCGAACCACGTCACCCGCCCCGTCCGGCGGTACATGGTACGCTCGGGTGCTCCGCCCATGTCTCCCCGAAAAATCCAGCAGAAGAAGGCCCCGGCCACGCCTGGGTCCCCGGCACCCGAGCGCCCCGCGCCGCGTCGTTCACGCGTGAAGAAGACGGTGGCCATCCTGTCCCGGAAGCGCTCGCTCTACTCGACACGCCGGTTGGTATCCGCCATTCGGGAGCGGGGCCACCGGCCGCTGGTGCTGGACACTCTGCGTTGCTGCCTGCTGCTCGCGCAAGGCGCACCGCGCATGACGTACCGCGGTGTGGAGATGAAGGGCGTGGACGTCGTCGTGCCGCGCATCGGCGCGTCCATCACCGCCTATGGGCTGGCGGTGGTGAATCACTTCGAGATGATGGGTGTTCCGGTACTCAACCCTCCGTCGTCCATCGCACGCAGCCGCGACAAGCTGCGCGCGCTCCAGTTCCTGTCGCGTTCCGGACTGGACATCCCGCGCACGGTGATGGCGCATGACCGCAGCAACGTGCGCCGGCTGGTGGAAGAGGTGGGCGGGCTGCCCGTCATCATCAAGCTCATCAAGGGCACGCAGGGCGTGGGGGTGATGATCGCTCACACGCTGCCGGAGGTGCAGACCATCCTGGACACGTTCTGGGACCTGGGTCAGGAAATCGTGCTCCAGGAGTTCGTCGCGGAGAGCGAGGGCCGCGACGTGCGCGCGCTCGTGGTGGGCAGTCGGGTGGTGGGCGCGATGCGTCGCAAGGCGAAGAAGGGCGAGTTCCGCTCCAACATCCACCGCGGCGGTGAAGGGCAGGCAATCGAGCTTCCTCCCGCGTACATGGAAGCCGCTGTGCGGGCCGCGAACATCATCGGCCTGGAGGTCGCCGGCGTGGACATGCTGGAGGGCCACGCGGGCCCCCGGTTGATGGAAATCAACTCCAGCCCTGGCTTCGAGGGACTGGAGGGCGCCACGGGACGGGACATCGCGGGAGAAATCATCGACCACGCGCTGGCTTACGCCGGGTCGAAGTCGGGTGGTCCGCAGGCCTTCGGAGAGTAGGCACGGAGGGCCGTGGAGGTTGCTCGCATGCCCTGAAGCAAGCGAGCAGCCTGGGCCACAGCTACCTCGCATGCTCCTCAGGAACACAGGAATGCATTCAGCGGCCGAGTGTCATGGGGAGTTGGCAGCAGCGCGGCGTGGCCTCTAATCTGGCGGCCCCCCATGAAAACGCTGCACAAGCCGCTGCAGATCACCGTGTACCAGGATGTGTTGTGCTCCTGGTGCTATCTCGCCGACCTGCGCCTGGACGTCTTGCGCCAGGAGTTGGGCGAAGCCGTCCGCTGGAGCGTGAGGCCTTATCCGCTTCGCGTGCACGATGTGCTTCCCACGGAGCGCGAGAAGCGCGGCCTCGTGGAAGAAGTGCAGCGCGCGCAACGCGAGTCGGACCAGACCGCTCCGCTGTTGTCCACGGACCTGTGGCTGGGTGGAGACCCACCGCGCAGCAGCGTGCCGGCACTGGCGGCGCTCGAGGCCGCGCGACTCCAGGGACCGCAGGCGCGCGCCTTCCTCGCGCGGGCCATGCAGCGCGCCGCGTTGGAGCAGGGCGTCAACGTGTCGCGCCCGGACGTGGTGTTCGAGCTGGCGTCGCGCGTGGGCCTGGCGATGAACGAGTTCTCCGCCGCGTTCCGCTCCGAGGAGACACGCCGGCTCATCCTGGATGAACACCGCGACGCGACGGGCCGCGGCGTGCGCGGCGTGCCCACGCTCGTCATCGGCGGGCGGTGGATGCTGTGCGGTCTGCGCGAGCTGACCGAGTACCGCGAGCACATCCTGGCCTGCATGGGCCGGGTGGCCACGCCCCGCTCGGGTTCCTCCGAGCGGCTGGTGCACTGACGCACGTCCCGCACCGGGGCCCGCATCCCTTCGCGGGCCCCGACGAGCGACGTCAGACTTCTTCCGCGCCCTTGCTGAGCGACAGGTAGAGGCCGGCGAGGAGCAGTTGGAAGAAGGCCAGGGCGGGGATGCCCGGCAGACAGCACAGGAAGATGCCCACGATGAAGATGACGGCGCCGATGAACATGGTGCCGAGCATGCCCATGCGCTGCCCCTGAGCGGCGGCGAAGCAGCGCTTCAGCGTCTCCACGGGACCCGGGTTCTCCGCATCCACGAGCGCCGGCTGCATGAGCACCAGCGGCATGACGAGCCAGAGCCCAGGGAAGATGTAGAGCCCGATGCCCACCACGAACATCACCACGTAGACATGCGTGGGCGCGTTCGACATCGCCGCTTCGACCGCCGCCGCCGAGTTCCCCACGTCGAGCGGTATCCCCGTCATCCCGAGGAACACCGCGAGCGCGGCGCCGAAGCAGAGGATGATGACGGGGAGCATCACCGCGAACGACAGCAGCAGGGTGAGCAGGTAGGGCACCAGCTTGGAGAACTGCGAGAACATCCGCCCCAGGTCGGCGCGCTGGCCCTGGAGCACGTCCAGGCACATGCGGGTGATGCCGAGGGTGCCCATGCCCTGGATGACCCACGACACCACGGTGCCCACGATGACCATCAGCACGGTGACGGTGGTGCTGCCCGACAGCCCGCCGATGAAGGACAGAATCTGCGAGACGAAGCTGCCCACCATCGCGGCCGCGAAGAAGAGGATGGCGCCCACGCTGAGCATCACCCACTCGCGCTTGAACCGCTCCCAGCACACCTCCAGCAGCCCGCCAATGGACCAGTTGTGGCGGTCCAACGGGAAGGCCTGACCCAGGCCCTCGCGCTCACGGCAGGTGGGACAGTGCACCTGCGTGCCGCCCTCGCTGCACGTGTCGCACATGAAGTTGCCGCAGCGCGTACAGGTCCGCTGCGCGACGTGATCCGGGTGCAACGGGCACATCGCCCCCCTGCCCCGACCAAAATCCGATTCCGACATGGGTGCCCTTCTCCTCGCGCGACGGGTCCAGAAAGCCCCGGCGCTCGCATCGCGCTCACACCGCACCTACACCAGCCGGCACGGTGTTCACCAGGGCACACCCCCGGTTAAAGAGGGAGCAGGCGGGCAAGAAGGAGTCCGGCGTGAATTTCCTCCCGGGCCGCCCGTCTTCAGCCCGTGGTCGCGAAGAGGGACTGGCTGGAAGTGCCCTTCGCACGGGAGACTCGTCACATGCGCCGACTGCTCGCACTCGCCATCCCTCTTGCCCTGATGATGGGGACGGGCTGCTACGCCCACTATCACGGCCCCGCCGCCCGCCGCCCCGTGGTGGCGGTGGTGGACTACCGGTTCTCGGGCGACCACCCCATTCCGGACCACGACGGTGGCGGCTGGTGCCCGTACGACCACGTCCACACGCACGGCTACCGCCCGGCCGAGACGCACTACGTCTACACGGACGACGTCTACTACTACCAAGGGCCGACGATGGTCTGGTACTGGGACTTCCACCTGGATCCGCTCGGGGCGTCGTGCGGCCTGCACGGGCGTCACTCGCACGACTACTACCCGAACGCGGGCCGGGCGTACCGCTGGGAGCGCAACCGCGGCTACGTGTATGACCGGACCCACGCCGCCTCCGCGGGCTACGGCTACAGCCGGGCCAGGTCGCGCCCCGCTTCTCGCGGCTCCGTGTCTCGCAACGACGACCGTCCCTCGAACCGGCCTCCTCCCTCCGGAACCGGCTGGGGCACCCAGCCTCCTCGCGGCGGCTCCCGGTACGACGGGGACAACAACAACGGCGGCGGCTGGGGCGGCGGGAACAACTCGGGCGGCAACAACGGCGGTGGTTACGGCCGGGGCAACAGCGGGCGGGACAGGGATGATGACCGCGGCGGCTCGCGTCCCGGGCGCGGCCAGGGGCGAGACCGCGATGACGACAACAACGGCGGTGGCTGGGGCAGCTCCGGCGGCGGCAACAACGGCGGCTACGGCAACAACGGCGGGACGCCTCCGAGCGGCAGTGGCTCCGGCGGTGGCAGCTCCGGTGGCGGCTACGGCAACAGCGGCGGTGGCAGCTCGGGTGGTGGCAGCTCCGGTGGTGGCGGGTACAACGGCGGGACTCCTCCGAGCGGCAGTGGCTCCGGTGGCGGCAGCTCCGGTGGTGGCAATGGCCGAGGCAATCGCGACAACGACAACGACCGCGGAAACAGCAGCAACGGGAGCAGCAGTGGCAGCTGGGGCAGCGGTGGCGGACGCGGGAGCAGCAGCGGTGGAAGCAGCGGTGGAAGCAGCAGCGGCGGAAGCAGCGGTGGAGGAAGCAGCAGCGGCGGCTGGGGCAGCGGTGGCGGACGCAGCAGCAGCGGCAGCAACAGTGGCGGGACCAGCGGCGGAGGCCGGAGCTCCGGTGGAAGCTGGGGCAGCGGTGGCGGCAGCAGCGCCCCGAAGAGTTCGGGTGGCGGCTCGTCGGCGCCGGGTGGTCGCGGTGGTTCCAGCAACTCCAAGGACAACAAGGGCGGCTGGCGCTGAGCCCACGGGCGGCACCCCCGCCCTCCAAAGCTGATGGATTTCCGACACCGGGCTGCGTCCCTCGTGCTTCCCAGGCGAGTGACGGCCCGGTGTCTGTGTTTGCGGCGTCGGACAGGGGACGGAGCGTTCGCGGGCGGATTGCCGCTCGACGGGGGCATGGAAATGTTGCCGACCGATGAAGCGCCCAATCCTGCTGGCCTCCTGTGTACTTCTCGGGCTCGTGTCGTCCGGCTGCGGCTCCGGCGGACCTGCTCCGGACCCCGGCTTCCAGACCGAGGACGCCGAGTCGGTGGACCTGGACAACCTCCGCATCCGCGTCAGCGGGCAGGCGCAGGTGCTGCCCGAGGCCGCGCGACTGCTCACGTCCCTGGGACAACCGGTGCCCTCGCTCGGCGGCATGCCCGTCGCCATCGAGGAGCCGCTGCGCGTGGCGGTGAATGACCTCAATGCGACGTTCGGCACGGGCGCCATCGCCGAAGACGGCGCCTTCGCCGTGGCGGAGGTCCCCGTGCGCGAGGTGCACCAGGGGCTGGCCGTGGGACTCAACGGCCCGGGCTTCGTGCGCACCGTCACCGTCGTCTACGACAGCGTCTTCACCGGCGCGCGGCCTCGCACGGATGTCATCGAAGCGAGCGCCTGGGCCCTGCCGGAGCAGTTCCACGACGCGCTGTGCACGGCCATGGGTGAACCGCTGCTGCGCGGCCACACGGAAGACCGGGCCCGCACCCTTCGCGACGCGGGCTTCGCGCTGGGCCGCGTCGTCGACGAGAACGGCCAGCCTCGCGCCGGCGTGCGCGTGGTGCCGGACCGGAGCGAGCTGACGGAGCGCATCTACTACCCGACCTCGGACCTGAACGGCGTCAACCAGGCGGGCACCTCCGCGGAGGGCCTGTTCCTCTACGTCCACACCGCCGGGGACGCGGAGACGTTCCGGCTGGGCGTGGAGGGCGTGGACACCTACGTGGCTCGCAACGTGGCGGTCGCTCCCGGTTGGGGCCTGGTGCTCACCCTGTACCCCGGACTGCATCCGCCACCGTGAGCGGCGCTCAGGCGGGCACCCTGCCCCGCCGTGCGACGCGCGAGGGGACGCGCATGCGCATCCATGTCCCGGACAGGTGCGTGAGGAACGAGGCAGCGGGCCGCCGCGCGTGACACGGCCGCCCACCCTTGGCGGAAGCACCCGTGCGTTCCGGGGGGACGCCGATGAATCGGACCTGGAGGGCCCAGTCCCGCAGCCAGGCCATGGCCCGCGCGCTCGCATGGGTCGCGGTGGCGGGCGCGCCTCTGCTGGGGCTGCTCTCGCTCGCCGGCTGGGCCGTCTTCGCGCACTCACCGTGGCCAGAAGCCGCGGGCATGCCCATGACAGCGCCACGGACGGGCGTCGCGCTGGTGCTCGGAGGCGTGGCGCTCGGTCTGTACCTGCCCACCCGCCCCTCCCGCGCGCGCCGACGACTGTCCTCCCTCTGCGCGGTGGGCATGTGCCTCATCGCCTGCATCAGCCTGCTGCAAGAGGTGGCGGGCCTGCCACCGGCGCTGGAGTCCTTCCTCGCGAGGACCTTCGGTGTCCTCAGCGCGACGATTCTCCCCTCCCCGCTCACGCCCCTCAGCGTGCTGTTCCTGGGCAGTGCCCTGCTGCTACCGGACCGCGCCGGGACTCGACAGGTGTGGCGGGACGCGCTCGTGGTGGCGGCGCTGCTGGTCGCGCTGCTGGGCTTCAATGGACTGCTGCTCGGTCCGCTCTTCGCGTCGGGCGGCGAGTCCCTTCCCCCCAGGCGCGGCATGGGCTTGTACACGGCGCTGGGGGTACTGCTGCTCGGCGTGGGCCTGCTCTGCGCGCGGCCGGAGCGGGGCCTCGCGGGGCGAATCACGCGGGACACGCTCGGTGGGTTCCTCGCGCGTCGGCTCGTGCCCGTGGCAATCCTGGGGCCGTCGCTCCTGGGCGCGGCCCTGTCGCTGCTCAGCCTGGAGGGGATGCTCGGTCGCGAGGCGAAGCTGCCCATCTTCGCCACCTTGTTGAGCGCGGGCGGCGCCGTGCTGGTGCTGCTGTCCGCGCGGGCCCTGGACACGCTGGAGGCGGGACGTCGACGCGCCACCGCGGCGCTCGAGGCCTCCGAGGCTCGCTACCGGGGACTGCTGGAGACGACACCGGAGCCGCTGTTGATAGTGGACCCGGAGGGGCTGCTGCGCTTCGTCAACACGGAGGCGGAGCGCGTGTTCGGCCATCCGCGCGAGTCACTGCTGGGCCGCGAGGTGGAGCTGCTCGTGCCAGAGGGGCTCTTCGGCGGACGCAGCCTGGGGGGCCTGTCGAATGCCCGCGCCATGCATGGCCTGCGCGCCGATGGCACCCGGGTGCCCCTGGAAGCACGCCTGCGCCAGGTTCCCGGCCCCGAGGGTGGCAGCCTGCTCGCCGTGCTCCGCGACGTCACCGAACGGGAGCGGGCCACCGACCGCCTGCGAGCCGCCCACGAGGAGGCGGAGGTGCAGCGCGGTCTGCTCCAGGCCGTGCTGAATCACGCACCGGTGGGTGTGCTCTTCATCGACCCGGAGCAGGGCACCCTGGTGTCGAACCCCTTCGCGGAGACCTTGCTCGGGCCGCTTCCGGCGCGAGCGAAGCGCGGCTCGTACCTGAGCCGACTGCGCCATCCAGACGGACGTCCCATGAAGATGGAGGAGCTGCCTTCGAGCCGGGCGGCGAAGAGTGGAGAGGTGGTGGGCCCGGTCGAGGTCCAGCTCGTGCGCCCGGATGGAAGGACGACCCCCGTGCTCATCACCGCCGCGCCCGTGCTCGGGCCGCAAGGCGAGCAGCGCGGCGTGGTCGTCACCGGCCATGACCTCACGCCCCACCGCGAGCTGGAGCGGCTGCGCGAGGAGTACGTGAGCCTCATCTCCCATGACCTGCGCAACCCGCTGCAGGGCATCACCCTGCGAGCGAGCATGCTGCTGCGCGCACTGAAGGAGCGTCACCTGGCGCGCGAGGAGCTGCTCACGGATGCCATCCTCCGCAACGTGGCGTGGATGAGCTCCATGATTGAAGAGCTGCTGGAGGGCTCGCGCCTGGAGTCCCGCCGCATCGAGCTGCGCCGCGAGCGGACGGACGTGGCGCGCTTCCTCGAGGACGTGCTGGAGCGGGACGTCCCTCCGGACCTGCGCGAGCGCTTCCGCCTGGAGGTGACGACGCCGCTGCCCATGACCTGGGTGGACGCGCGACGCCTGGAGCGGGTGCTGTCCAACCTGCTGGGCAACGCGGCCAAGTACGGCCCACCCGACAAGCCCGTGGTGGTGCGCGCGTCGTCTCGCGAGGGCTGGGTCGTGGTGTCGGTGCGAGACGAAGGCCCGGGGCTCGCACGCGAGGACACCGAGCACGTCTTCGACAAGTACTACCGGACGCGACAGGGCAGCGCGTCCGACACCCAGGGCCTGGGGCTGGGGCTCTACATCTGCCGGCTCATCATCGAAGCGCACGGCGGCCACATCTGGGTGGAGAGCGAGCCGGGCCGGGGCGCCACCTTCTGCTTCAGCGTGCCCACGGCCCCCAAGGACCCCGCGAGCCCGGAGCCGCCTCTTCTTCCAGAGGGGCCCGGGTCGAAGGGAATCACTTGAGACCTAGCGGCGCGCCGCCCAGCGAGGAAGCCAGTCCGGCGCCTTCGCGGTGGTGAGCCGCGTCTGGCCGCTGCCATCGGCGCGCATGAGGTACACGTCCGTGTTGCCCTCGCGCTCCGACGTGAAGGCCAGGTACTTCCCGTCGGGGCTCCACGCCGGCATGTCGTCGCGGTGCGTTCCGTCCGTCAGCGCCACCGGCGCGCCTCCCGCCACCGGAACCATCCAGAGGCGACTGAGTCCCTCGGGCGCGCGGCTCACGTAGACCAGCCGCTGTCCGTCCGGGCTGAAGGCCGGCTCGCGCTCGTCGCCGGAGAAGCCGCTCCCCGACACCGCGCGCAGGTCCGAGCCATCCGGGCGCACCAGGTACAGCCGCTCCTTGTCCTCCCGGTCGCTGACGAAGACGAGCCACTGTCCATCCGGACTCCACAGCGGAGAGCGGTCCTCGCGGTGGAAGGCGGTGAGACGCCGCTCCTCCGTGCCGTCCGCCTTCGTCACGTAGATTTCAGGGTCGCCCTCGCGACTGCACACGAAGGCCACTTCCTTGCCGTCCGGCGAGATGGAGGGTTCGAAGCAGCCCTCCTTCACTTGCGTCAGCCGCACCTCCGGCGCGCCCTCGCGCGGCTCCAGGCGCACCAGGTCGCTGAAGCCCTGGGCATCCGACTCCGCCACGAGCCACGAGCCATCCGGCGCCCAGCTCGCGTTGCGCGCCCGGGCCCGGGGGGCATGCAGCGGCACCGCGTCTCCACCCGCGAGGGGTTGGACTCGGAGCTGCTGGAATTGAATCCCGCCCTGCTCGCGCACGGCCACCACCAGCAACGACTTCCCGTCCGGAGACACCGGGCCGGGGTAGTCGTCCTCGGGGCCTCGGGTGATTTGCGTCTCCGTCCCGTCGGGACCCACCTGCCACACGTCCTTCTGTCCCGCCCGCTCCGACAGGAAGACCACGACGCCCGGAATGGCGCGTGCCTCCTCCTTCGACAGCGGCCCGGCGCCCGACGCCCCGCCACACCGGCCGGAGCATCCGACACCGAGCACGGCGAGCGCGGCAAGACTCCACCGCGCTCGCCACGGCCAGGAACGCGGCATCCGTTCTCGGCCTTGCTTCCTCACGTCATCGCACCCGGATGGCGTCCGCCATGACGACGTAGCCTTCGGTGGCCCAGCGGCTGAGCTTCACCTGGTTCCAGCCCGCGGCGAAGCTGTACGTGCCCAGGGCGACCCACGCGCCGCCGTTGGCCTGCTGGTTCACCGTCACCGTGCTGTCGCCACCCGTGTGGCTGATGATGAACGGCGCCGCCGCAGAGCGGTTGGTGCCGGCCACCCACCACCCGTCGATGGTCTTCGTGCCCGCGGACGCCATGTAGAAGTTGAACACCACCGGCTCGGAGATGGGCTGCGTGGAGGCGTAGTAGTAGCCGCTGCCGTAGTAGCCCGCGCTGGTGCCCGCCGCCCACGACGCCGGCACGTCCGTGCGCGCCTTGGTGGAGTCGTTGTTCGCGTTGTGGCTGTCCACGATGATGGTGCCCGTGGGCGTGCCGCCGTCACCGCAGTAGCTCTTGATCTTCGAGATGTAGCTGCTCCACGGCCAGTTCGGACCCGGGTCGGTGCGCGAGGACGGCTGGAGCCGGCCGTGCGCGACGATGTGGTAGCTGTCGCGGGTGATGCCCTGTCCCTTGGTGATGTCGCAGGACAGCTTCGCCGACGCGTCAATCTGGCCCGCCGGGAAGGACGACTGGCTGGCGAAACCGCCGTGCTCGATGCCCACCGAGAAGTGGTTCACCGACACGCCGTTGAGGCCGCAATCCACGTTGCCGTTCAGGCTGCAGGCGTAGCTGGCGCCCACGTGCCAACCGCGGCTCGACTCGCGAACGAGCTGCGAAATCTCGCTGCCGCTCTCGTTGACGACGTAGTGCGCGCTCACGCCCGACGCGGAGTTGACCAGCCAACCCCAGCACCCGGCGTAGCCACCTTCACACGTGTGGATGACAATCATCGACACGTTGGTGCCCGCGGGACGGGCGTTGAAGTTGGGCGACGCGCGCCAGATGGAGGCCGCGTAGTCCGGGCCCGCCGCCAGCGCCTGCATCTTCGGCAGGGCGAACTTCGCCTCCACCTGGGCGCCGTCCAGCGACACCGCCACCTTGCCCTCGGGAGTGAACGCGCCCGCGCCCTCGCGCAGCGCCGCGTACACGTCATTGTGGATGTAGTGCGCCTGCACGTCCGGGTCGGTGATGTCCGTCAGCTGCACGGCGACCGGCGCCCACGCGCCCAGGTCCGTCCGGTCGATGCCCGCCTCGGTGGCGTACTTCGACAGCAGCGCCGCGCCAGCGCGCAGGTTGGCCAGCCGGTCGTCACGCACGGCCTCGGCGGAGACACCCGCCAGCGCCGCGCCGTCCGTCACCTTGGCGCCGCGCAGGGCCAGCAGACCGAACGCCGCGGGGCGGCCCTCGAACTCCTCTTCACCCTTCACATGCTCCCAGCGCGTCTCCGTATAGGAGATGGCCTTGAGCAGGCTCACCGGAACGTCGAACTCCTTCGCCGCTTGCGCGAACAGCGCGTCCAGCTCCGTCGGCGTACGACGGGCCGCGTCCGCGACCGCGCGGGCCGCGTCATCCGCCGCGCCCGAGGGGACTTCCGTGGAAGCCGGGGGGGCCTCCTGCGGCGCCTCTGGCTGCGGTCCGCAGGCAGACAGGGCCAGGGCCGCGGCGGTGGCCGCGAACGTCTTGAACATCACGTGCATGGGGAGCTCCTTCGAGGGGGGTCAGCAGCTCTTCGGTCCGCCCCCGTCCACGGGAGCGGCGCAGCGCGGTCCGGTGAGCAGCATGCATGCCAGCCGCTCAATCCCCGCTTTTCACCCCTTCGCGCCCCCCAAGGTGGAGCATCCATGCTCCACCTCTCCACCCTCCGCCCCATTCCGAGAAATCCAACTGAACATTTCAACCCGTTGAAATGACGAGCACGCCCACATCGGACCTACTTCCACTCACCCCCCGAATGGCCGCCATTGTCGCAGTGGCGCATTTCGAGACAGCCCCGGCGTAAACTGATTTTACGATAATTCTCGTATTCCTCGTCTTTTCGCATCGGGCCGGATTGAGGCTGGAAGACAGGGGGGCGGGGGCACGTGGAGTTCAGGGGCCCGGCGGTCGAATCATCCGCTATGAGGGGTGCATGCGGCTCTTCGGCATCGGCGACACCCATCTGCCCTCCACGCGACAGAAGGACATGCATCGCTTCGGATGGACGGACCACCCGCTTCCGCTCCAGCGCGCGTGGGACGACATGGTGCGGCCGGACGACGTGGTCATCGTCGCGGGAGACATCTCCTGGGCGACGCGCGCGCACGAGGTGATGGACGACCTGGCATGGCTGGACGCGAGGCCGGGGCGCAAGCTGCTGGTGCGCGGCAACCACGACTACTGGTGGGGAGACTCGGCGTCGAAGCTGCGCAAGCTGCTGGAGCCGTTCCGCACGCTGGAGGCGTTCCTGCACAACAGCGCGGCGGTGATGGGGCCGTGGGTGATTGCCGGCACGCGGCTGTGGACGGCGCCCGAGGCGCCCCCCATGCCCGGCGGAGAGATGGGCGACGAGCCCGTCAACGACGGCTACGTGGAGCGGGAGACGCGCAGGCTCGCGGTCTCCATCGAGGACGCGAAGAAGAAGGAAGCGGCCAGCCCCATACCTCTGGTGCGAGTGGCCGCGGTGCACTTCCCTCCGCTGTACGCGAACGAGAAGCCCACGGCGTTCAGCGAGCCGATTGAAGCGTTCAAGCCGAAGGTCTGCGTGTACGGCCACCTGCACTCGACGGGAATCCCGGCGGGGTTCACCGGGGAGCGCGCGGGGGTGCGCTACGTGCTGGCGTCGTGCGACGCGGCGGGTTTCAAGCCGATGCTGCTCGACGAGGTGTGAGCGGGAGGCGACCTGGAAGGGAGGCGGCGGGCACCGGACGTGTCGAGTCGCCTCGCGACAGCGGATGCTCGCGCGAAGGGCCCTTCGCCTGCGTCCGCTCTGGCAGTGAGGCTAAGCTGAGCACGCTTCCGTCATCGGGGCCCGGACCGGAGCAGGAGCCGAGACATGCCGTCCAACAAAGCCGAGCTCGCCGCGCGCCTCGCGGCCACGCAACCTGGCGACGCGGTACGCGGACTGTTCTTCAAGGCGGTGTTCAGCCTCGTCCAGCAGAAGGCCGGACTGGCCACGCTGGAGAAGCTGCGCGTGGGAGACCTGGCGAAGGACTACTCCGACCTGCGCACCTATCCGGTGCAGGAGTTCATCAACCTCCTCTATGTCGCGGCGGACGCGCTCGAGCAGGAGATGGGGACCGAGAACGCCGTGTACCACGCGTGCGGCGAGTCCAACGTCACGCGCTACTCCACCGGCCCGGGGATGCTCATCTTCGGCATCATCTCCCGGGGAGACCCACAGAAGCTCTTCTCCGGGGCGCAGATGGGCTACAGCGCGGCCGTCACGTACGGCACCCGCGAGTATGTGACGACGGGGCCCAAGTCCGGCACGTTGCGCGTCCGCCGGGACATGCTGCCGCCCGCGTATCACGAGGGCATCCTCACCGGCGCGCTGAAGGTGCTGGGGCTCAAGGGCACGGCGAAGGCCCATCCGCAGGGCATCGACCGCGTGGACTACGACATCACGTGGGAGTGATTACTCCACGCGCTCGAAGGTGACGTCGAGCTCGGCGACGACGCGCTCGCCCACGGAGGCCTGGCAGGTGAAGACGTGGTCGGCGCCGTCGTGCGAGCGGCGCGCCGCGCCGAACACCACCGTCTGACCGGCGTACGCGAGGCTGTCCGCCTTGAGGTTCACGTTCTTGGCGAGCACGCGGGCCCAGGGCGCGCCTTCCAGCTTGCGCAGCAGCGTGGTCGCGACGCGCGTCATGCCGCTGGCGACGATGGCCACGGGCATCACCGGGTGCAGGGCGAAGTGGCCCTTGCACATGTCCACCGTCACGGGGCCCAGGGACGCGGTGAGGCTCTCACCGTCCGGGCGCCAGTCGCGCAGGGCCAGCGCCTTGCCGTACGGGTTCTGCCGCAGCCGCGCCCACTCCTCGGGGGTGCGCTGCACGTTGTCCTCGCGACGGGGCTCGCGGCGCATCTCCACCCGGGCCTCGCCGAACAGGCGGGTGAAGGCGGCGGCGGACAGCACGTTGTAGTCCACCTCCAGGCGGAACACCGGGGTGCCGTCCGGCGCGGACAAGAGCGTGCGCGCCGTGGCGGTGCGCTTGCCCGTGAAGCTCGCCTGCGCCAGGCCCCAGAGCAGGTCCGTGGAGCGCGCCATCGGCTCGCGGCGCAGCCACTCACCGCGCGCGCCACACGCCAGGTAGAAGTGCTGGCCGTCCTTGGGCGTCACCAGCGCCGCGGCGCAGGAGCCGAGAATCGCCATGTGGCGCCCCGCCTCCGCGATGCCGATGAGGCCCGCTTCCGCGTCCGGGTCCTGCTGCACCGGGATGCGCGCCACCACTTCGCCCTGCCCCATCACCGTCACGTCCTTCAACGCGAAGTACGGGTCTCGCACGCAGATGCGCGGGTAGAGCTCCTGCGCGCTCAGCACCGTGTGCGGCGCCAGGTTCGACCAGTCGCGCAGCGGCTGTTCCGTCCAGGGCGTCACCACCGACGACGACGCGGAAGACGACAGACCGGAGGAGAGGATCGAGGCGGCGGCGTGGGGGGCGACGTCGAGCATGGTGGCTGACCTCAGTTCGGACACAGGGTTGTGCGCGACACCTGAAAGCACTGTAACCGAGCAGGCTTCCGCCAGTACAGAAATATTTCTGTCTGGTGAAAACATTCTCGCACCTGAGGGCCAGTTGTTGCCTGTGCGGCGGTAATTTTATGTCCCAGCAGGACAAAATCACCGATTCCGTGTCACCAGGAGTGTGTCGAAAGACACCCAGAACCCACACACAACGCGAAGCGTCAGAGCTCGCATGGGGTTCAACTCACCCCATTATCGCCCGAATCGTCGCCGTGTTTCCGCAGAGTTACACCGTCACTGAGCACTCAGACGCAGTGCGTCTTTCCGGACACCGTAGGGAAAGTGATGGTGGACCGGCAGGATTCCAGTCCAGGCACCCATTCCAGGCCGGTGGAGGCCTTTTCCAGCGGGCGGGGGTTTTCCGCCGGGGGAATTTCCGGGGCATTTTCCGCCCGGGGCCTCACCAGTCGGGAGGCTCCAGGGCCGGAGCGACACCTGGAAGGAAGCCCGGCCCTCCGGGAGACGAAGGGCCGGGAAACCGCGGGCGTCGGCTACAGCTCCACCTGACTGCCCAGCTCCACCACGCGGTTGGGTGGAATCCGGAAGTAGGCGGTGGCGCTGCGGGCGTTGCGGCTCATCCACGCGAAGAGCGCCTCGCGCCAGACGGCCATGCCGGGCCGCTTGGTGGGAATCAGCGTCTCCCGTCCCAGGAAGAAGCTGGTGCCCATGAGCTGGAACTGGAGCCCCTTCTCCCGGCAGCGCTTGAGCACGTCCGGGATGCTGGGGTTCTCCATGAAGCCGTAGGTGGCGACGACGCGGACGAAGCCCTGCTCCAGGGGCTCCACCTCCACGCGCTCGGCCGCGGGGATGTGGGGCACGTCCTCCGACTGAATCGTCAGCAGCACCACCTGCTCGTGCAGCACCTTGTTGTGCTTCAGGTTGTGCAAGAGCGCCGGAGGCGTGCCGTCCGCGTTGCCCGTCATGAAGATGGCGGTGCCCGGCACCCGCACGGGCGGGTGGTCGCCGAAGCTGCCCAGCAGCTCCTTCAGGGGGATGCTGGAGGCGCGCAGCTTGGCGGCGAGGATGTCGCGCCCGCGCTTCCACGTGGTCATCAGCGTGAAGACCATGACGGCGAGCAGCAGCGGGAACCAGCCGCCGTCCGCCAGCTTCATCGCGTTGGCGCTGAAGAAGGCCAGCTCCACCGTGAGGAAGACGCCCGCCACCGGAATCGCCAGCTTCCGGCTGACGCCCCAGCGCTCGCGCGCGACGACGTAGGCCATGAAGGAGGTGATGACCATCGTCGTGGACACGGCGATGCCGTACGCGGACGCCAGCGCGCTGGAGGAGCGGAACGTCAGCACCAGGGTGAAGACCCCCGCCATCAGCGCCCAGTTGATACCCGGCAGATAAATCTGGCCCATCTCCTCCGCCGAGGTGTGAACCACTTCCATGCGCGGGCTGTAGCCCAGTTGCATCGCCTGGCGCGTCAGCGAGAAGGCCCCGGAGATGAGCGCCTGCGAGGCGATGACACCCGCCACCGCGGACAGCGCCACCAGCGGGTACAACAGCCACGACGGGGCCAGCAGGAAGAAGGGGTTGCGCGCGGCGCTCGCGTCACGCAGCAGGAGCGCCCCCTGCCCCAGGTAGTTGAGCATCAGCGCCGGCAACACCACGAAGAACCAGGCCCGCTTGATGGGCTTCCACCCGAAGTGGCCCATGTCCGCGTAGAGCGCCTCGCAGCCCGTCACCACGAGGAACACGCCGCCCAGCACGAGGAAGCCATGCCAGCCGTTGTGCACGAAGAGCATGAAACCGTGCGTGGGAGACAGCGCGCCCAGCACCGCGGGGTTGTGCACCAGCTCCTTCACGCCCAGCGCCGCCAGCGTGAAGAACCACACGCACATCACCGGACCGAACACCGCGCCAATGCCCGCCGTGCCGTGCCGCTGCACCAGGAAGAGCACCACGAGGATGGCCAGGGTGATGGGGACGATGAACGGCTCGAACACGGGCGTGGCCACGCTGAGGCCCTCCACCGCGCTGAGCACCGTGATCGCCGGGGTGATGAGGCCGTCGCCATAGAGGAGCGCCGCGCCGAAGATGCCCAGGGTGATGAGCACCGGCCGGGCCGTGTGCGCCTGCTGTCCCTTCTGCCGCTGCATCACCAGCGCCATCAACGCGAGGATGCCGCCCTCGCCCCGGTTGTCCGCCCGCATCACGAAGATGAGGTACTTCACCGAGACGATGATGAGCAGGGACCAGAAGATGAGCGACAGCACCCCCAGCACATTCTCGGGCGTGGGGTGGATGCCGTGCGGGCCGGTGAAGCACTCGCGCAGCGCGTAGAGGGGGCTCGTCCCGATGTCGCCGTAGACGATGCCCAGGGCCCCGAGGGCCAGGAGTGCCGTGCGCTTGAAGGTGTCGGGGCCTTCCCGAACCGCTTCGCCGCCCGGTACTCCGGTGGTGGTGGCTTTCACGGCCCTCCCTTTAGCCGAACCCCCAGGAGGAGCAATGGACGCGGAGACCACCTCCGTGGATTCGAACGCTCGGGTAGGTCCATGTACGACTAAATAGCCTTCGCCTGCCTCCACCCTTCGGTGTGCGACGGAGCGTGCGTCCAGAACGAACAGTCAGACCCGGGCGTATGTTGGTTGGCCATGGCGGAGGGCCCGTGGGGGCGTCGGGGGAATCCCCGGGGACTGCTCTCTCGTGCTCCCATGCTGCCTCGGGGGCACAAGGACCATGTCAGCATCCCGATACGGAGACGCGCGGCACTTCGGGGCCCACGCCCCGGAGGTGGAAGAGCGGCTGGCCCTGCTGGCGGAGGCGTCGCGGGTGCTGGCCGATGCCAGCCTGGAGCCTCCCGCCGTCATGGACCGCCTGTGCGCCCTGGTGGTGCCGCTGCTCGGCGCCGCCTGCACGCTGCGGCTCTTGTCCGAGGATGGACTCTGGCTGCGCACCGTGGCCTCGGCCGCCTCCACCCCCGAGGCGCGGCTGCTGTTCCAGACGCTCAGTCCTCCCGCGGTGCGCGCGGACGAAGGCCCTTCTCATGAGGTGCTGCGCACGGGCGAGGCGCTGTGGGTGCCCGACTCGGACCCGAAGGAGCTGCGCCGCCTGGTGCCCCCGCAGCAGCATGGGCTGCTGGCGGACTTCCCCTTCACCCGGCTGATGGTGCTGCCGCTGCGCGCGCGCGGACGGAGCCTGGGCACCCTCACCGTGTGGAAGGACCCGGCGGCGGCGCAGCCCGTCGAGGCCGGAGAGCAGTTGCTGCTCCAGGAGCTGGCGGACCGCGCCGCGCTCGCGCTGGACATCGCGCGCCTGTACGCGGCGGAGAAGCAGGCCCGGCAGGCGGCGGAGGTCGCCGCGGGTCGACTGGCGAGACTCCAGCGGGTGACGGCGGAGCTGTCCCAGGTGCTCTCGGCGGAGCGCGTGGCGGAGGTCATCGTCGAGCAGGGCGTGGAGGCGGTGGGCGCTGCGCGCGGCGCGCTGTGGCGGCTGGAGGCCGGGAACGCGCGGCTCCTGAGGTGCACGGGCTACGAGGACCCCCGGTCCTTCATGGAGGCCTTCGGTGTGCTGCCCCTGGAGGGACGCACGCCCATGACGGAGGCGCTGCTGGAGGCGCGCCCGGTGTGGCTGGAGTCACCCGAGGAGCTGTCGGACCGCTATCCCGAGGTGGACGAGCAGCGTCACCGCGTGGTGCGCAAGCCCGCGCCCGCGTCGGTGTGCCTGCCGCTGCTCGTGGAGGGCCGCGCGCTGGGGGTGCTGCTGTTCGCCTTCTCCGAGGCGCGCGTCTTCGACCCGGACGAGCGCGCCTTCCTGGAGCTCCTGGCCCACCACGGCGGGCAGGCGGTGGCGCGAGCGCGACTGCTGGAGCAGGAGCAGCGCTCCCGCGCGGAGCTGGCCGAGGCCAACGAGCGACTGGCGGCCATCATCCAGGCCTCCCCCGCCTCCATCCTCCTGGTGGACATGGACGGCACGGTGCGGATGTGGAACCCGGCCGCGGAGCGCATCTTCGGGTGGAAGGCGGAGGAGGTGCTCGGCACCGTGCTGCCGGTGGTGCCCGAGGGCAAACACGAGGAGTTCCGCCGCAACCTCGAGAAGGCCGGCCGGGGCGAGTCGCTGGGCGGCGCGGTGATGCACCGCAAGCGCAAGGACGGCACGCCGCTGCAGGTGGCGCTGTGGACGGCGCTGGTGCAGCCCGCCGCCGGCGGCCCGGAGCAGGTGCTGAGCATGGCGGTGGACGTCACCGAGCGGCAGCGCAGCGAGGCCGCGCAGCGCTTCCTCGCCGAGGCGGGGGGAGTCCTCGCCACGAGCCTGGAGCAGGAGGAGACACTGGAGCGCGTGGCGCAGTTGGCGGTGCCGTCCTACGCGGAGTGCTGCGGCCTGTTCCTCGCGGACGAGGACGGCGCGGTGAAGTGCGTGGCCGCGGCCCATGCGAGCGCGGAGTATCACGCGATGGACGGACAGCCCTCGCCGGGCCTGCTCGTCGTCGCCCGGGTGGTGGCCTCCGGCGAGGCGGAGCTGCGCACGGGGCTGAGCGAGGACGCGCCGGAGTGCGTGCGTCCCCCCGACGCGGGCGGCTGCTGCGCGTGGCTGTGCGTGCCGCTCCAGGTGCGGGGACAGACGCTGGGGGCGCTGAGCTTCGTCACCTCTCGGCGGGACTACGACGCGCAAGACCTGGCGCTGGCGCAGGAGCTGGCACGCCGCGCGGCGCTCGCCATCGACAACGCGCGCCTGTACCGCGAGGCGCGTCAGGCCATCCGGCTGCGCGAGGAGTTCCTCTCCATCGCCAGCCACGAGCTGAAGACACCCATCAGCGCGCTGCAGCTCCAGGTGCACAGTCTGCTCACGAGCCTGAAGCGCTCACCCTCTGGCGTGACGCCGGAGCGACTGGAGCGCGCGCTGGGCGTCGTGGACCGACAGGTGAAGCGGCAGACGCGGCTCATCCACGAGCTCCTGGACGTGTCCCGCATCAGCGCCGGGCGCCTGGAGCTGAGCCCGGAGCCGTTGGACCTGGTCATGCTGGTGCGCGAGGTGGTGGAGCGCTTCGAGCCGGAGCTGGAGCGCACGGGCACTCGACTGGAATTGCAGCTGGCGCCGGAAGCAGCGGGGCTCTGGGACAAGTTGCGAATCGACCAGGTGCTGACGAATCTGGTGAGCAACGCGATGAAGTACGGGCGCGGCAACCCGGTCCTCGTGGTGATGACGACGGGCGAGGCCACGGTGCGCTTGGAGGTGCGCGACGGCGGCATCGGCATTGGCGAGGAGCACCTGTCGCGGCTGTTCCACCGCTTCGAGCGCGCCGTGTCCGAACGCAACTACGGCGGCTTCGGCCTGGGCCTGTGGATTTCGCGCCAGATTGTGGAGGCCATGGGCGGCCACATCACCGTGCGCAGCGAGCTGGGCGTGGGCTCCACCTTCAGCGTGGAGCTGCCACGCACGCGCGGCTGAGGCCGCGCCCCGGACTCACAACGCCAGCAGCAACAGGGTGACCTTCTCCTCGGGGCTCGCCGCGAGGAACTCGTCCGGCAGCCAGACCTCCGACTCGGGCACCGTCGCCATGTCGCAGCTGCGCTTGCCCGCGTAGGAGCGCCCCGGCTCCCGCGCCTTCAGCCGGTACGTGCAGTCCCGGATGTAGATTTTCATCTCGTCCGGGGTGAGCTTCACGCTCGCCGGACGCCCACCGAAGCCGCCCTCGGCCTCCAGCGTGTCGCCGTCCCGCTTCACCTTGAGGTTCACCAGGGCGCTGCCCAGCGAGCCCCTCACCTCGCCGTCCTTGAGCTTCACGTCCACGACGCCCAGGTACGTCCGCCCCCGCAGGCCACCGGGTGTCCGCGCGACCTGGAAGTCCTGGCCCGTCACCTCGTCGGCCGTCATCACCAGGTTGTACTGCTCACGAGCGATTCGCAGGTTGATGGCGTCCTGCTTGGGCGCGGATACCGCGGCCCCCGCCCCCAACACCACCGCCGCCACCAGCACACCCCGCCGCAGCGGGCTCAGAAAGCGTTTCATCGGGAAAGCTCCTTGGCCTGGATGACCAGTCCATGAACGTCACTCTGTGCACCGCATACCGCGACGCCATGCGCCGTGACGCAACCCCCCGGATTTGCATTCAACGCGAGCAGCCACGCGGCCTGCTCGCTCCTCCCCCAGGGGTACGCCTGTGTCGCCCCTCGCCTACTTCGTGCCCGTGGCCTCGGGACTCCGGGGCGCGCCCAGGTGCTTCTCGAAGAACATCATCGTCGTCATCTGCGCGGAGTCGCGGTTGGCCTTCTTCTGGAAGCCGTGGCCCTCGTCGGTGGCCAGCATGTACCAGACGTCCGGTGAGCGCTGGCGCACCGCCTGGACAATCTGCTCCGCCTCCGACTGCGGCACGCGCGGGTCATTGGCCCCCTGCTGCACGTAGAGCGCCGCGCGAATCCTGGCCACCGAACCCAAGGGGGAGATGCGCTCCTGCACCTTGCGCACCGCCGGGTCTCGCTCGTCGCCGTACTCCGCGCGCCGCAAGTCACGTCGGTACGCCTGCGTGTTCTCCAGGAAGCTGGGCAGCGAGGAGATGCCCACCACGTCCACCGCCGCCTTGAAGCGCTCCGGATAGAAGGCCACCGACGCCAGCGTCATGTAGCCGCCGTAGGAGCCGCCGGAGACGCCCACGCGCGAGGCATCCAGCTCCTTGCGCGAGGCGATGAAGTCCAGCGTCGCGCCGATGTCCGCGAGGCTCTGCTCGCGCTTCACGCCGTCATCCATGGCCCGGTACGCCTTGCCGTAACCCTCCGAGCCGCGCACGTTGGGCACCAGCACCGCCATGCCCAGCTCCGTCGTGGCGAACTGCGCGAAGGTGCTGAACAAGGGCAGGCTCTGCCCCTCCGGACCTCCGTGGAAGCTGACGATGACGGGCACCTTTCCCGTCGCGCCACGGGGCAGGTAGAGGAACGCCGGCACCTGCACGCCGTCCGTGGACGGGTAGCGCACCAGCACCGGTTCCACGAAGGTGTTCGTGTCCAACCCGCCCACCTCCGAGCGCGTCCACCGCGTCGGCTTGCGCGACTTCAAGTCCACCGTCCACACGTCCATGGGGCTCTTCGCGTCCCCCACCGTCAGGGCCAGCAGGTCCGAGCGCTTCAGCGGGAAGCTGATGCCGAACGCCACGCCCTTCGGCAGCGAGTCCAGAGGCGCCAAGGCCTTCGTGCGCGTATCCAGCAGCGACACCTTGGTGAAGCCGTCTTCGTTGAAGGCGACCGCCAGCTTGCGGCCATCCGGCGACAGGGCCAGGTCCGTCACGTTCCACTTCACGGCCTTCGTCAGCGACTCCGGCGCGGCGGTGAGCGGCGCCTTGTCCAGGTCCACCCGGTACAGCTCCGCGAAGTCGCTGTAGCGGTCCGTCGCCAGGTACACGCTCTTGCCGTCATGCGCGAAGACGACGGAGGTGATGCCGCCCTTGCCCTCCTGGGGCGTGATTCGCTGACGCGCGCCGGAGGCCACGTCCACCACGTACAGGTCCGCGTCGTCGACGGCGCGCTCCTGCGCCACCAGCAGCTTCGCGCCGTCGTTCGAGAACGCTATCGGCGCCCAGGAGCCCTCCAGCTCCGTGAGGCGACGGGCCTGACGCGGCTGCGCGGTGGGCGCCACGTACACGTCCGTGTCCTTGCCGTTGCGGCCCGTGCCGCCGTACGCCAGCCACCGCCCATCCTGGGAGACCTTCACGTCCGAGTGCCGGCTCTTCCCATCCGTCAGCAGCTCCGAGCGCCCTGTACGCCTGTCCAACCGGAACACCTGGAAGAACTCCCCACCGCCCTTGTCCTGAAGGAAGTAGATGACGTTCGAATCCCCGGGCTGGAAGAGCGCCCTGTTGATGGGCTCCCTGGCGAAGGTGAGCTGCGTGCGCGCGCCCATGGGCATCTCCACCAGGTGGAGCTGATTGGTGTCCGCGAAGCGCGTGGTGATGAGCAACTGCTTGCCGTCATCACTGGTGTCCAGGAGCGCCGCGGAGCGGGCCTCCAGGTACTGCTCCATTCGCTGACGGAGCGCCTCCGGCACCGTCGGCACGTTGCTCACCCACAGGTTCGGCTGCCCGGGCAGCGGTGCGATTCCTGGCACCTGCGAGGGCTTGCTGGCGGAGGCCTGGGCCTTGGGGGCCTGTGCCGCCGGAGCGGGCGCGGGCGCCTGCGCGGCGAGCAGGGACACGACGAGAGGAAGCAGTCCAGGGTTCATGGTGCGCGCACGCTAGCAGCAGCGCTCCGGCTGTCGCGCCCGCGCTGCGTCATTCCACCACCTGCCCGGCGACTGCTCGCGGGTGGACAGTCATTCGACGCACCGTGCCGGACACACGGTACCAACCAGGTTTCACGGCTCGTTCCGTAAGGGCCCTCCGAAGACACGGTCGCGCTCCCCATGGGCGACGACCACACCCCTGGAGTGGAACATGACGAAGAGCCCTTGGAGTCGTCATCGCAGCATCACCGCGGCGCTCGCCGCCACGCTGTCCACGCTCGTGGCCTGCGGCGAGGACGAGACGCCGCCCGACCAGACGCCGTCCAACCAGGCGAAGCTGCGCGTCATCCACGCCTCATCGGACGCCCCCGCCGTGGACATCTACGCGGAAGGCCAGTCCACGCCGCTCTTCACCAACGTGAAGTACGGTGACGCCACCGCCTACGCCACCGTGCCGGCGGGCACGTACAACGTCCAGGTGCGCGCGGCGGGAGCGCTGGCCTCGTCCGCGCCCGTCTACTCCACCGGTCCGCTCGTGCTCGGCACGGGCCACACCGTGAGCGCGGTGGCCGCGGGGCTGCTCGCCTCCACCGACGCGACGAGCGCCTTCCGCGTGCTGCCCCTCACCGAGGGGTTCACCCCTCCCGCCGACGGCAGGACGCGGGTGCGCATCGTCCACGCGGGCGCGGACGCGCCCACCGTCTCCATCGACGTGGGGGATGACGGCTCCTCTGAAATCACCGGCCTGCAGCGCTTCCAGGACACGGGGGCCACGGGCGTGGAGCTGCCCTCCGGCCAGGCGCTCCAGGTGGGCATCCGCGCGGCCAACCAGCGGGTGACGGCCTTCACCGTGCCCGCCCTGCCCTCGCGTGGGGAGGTGTTCGTCATCGCCACCGGACAGCTTTCCCAGAAGCCGAGCGCCGCGGGGGGCTTCGGCCTGCTGGCCGCGGGTGTCGGACTGGTCCGCCAGAATCCCGTCGTCTATGCGCTTCACGCTTCGCCGGACGCGCCCGCCGTGGACCTCTTCCTGGGCAACACGGAACTTGTGAACAACCTCGCCTTCGGCCAGCTCTCGGCTTCCCTCCAGGTGCCTCCTGGCAGCTACACGCTGGACTTCTTCGCCTCCGTGCACGGCGGCACGCGTCCCGCGGGTGCCCCCGTCGCCTCCCGGACCACGCCCGCGCTGGTCGCCGGGGAGTCCTATCTGACGGTGGCCTCGGGCTTCCTCAGTCAGGACCTGGCGGACCCGACGGGCGCCCCCTTCGAGCTGCTCGCGTTCTCCGAAGGCTTCACCGCCGATGCGAGCAACGTGCGGCTGCGGCTGGTGCATGCCTCGCCCGACGCGCCGATGGTGGACGTGTCCCCACTGGAGGGTGGGCTCGTCCCGGCGCACGCGGCCTACAACGACGTTCCCTATCGACTCGCCTCCGCGCCGGAGGGCCTGTCGCTGCCCGACCTCAAGGTGTACGTGGGCGTGGCGGCCTCGGCGGCGTCCAGTCGCTCGCCGACGGCGCGCTTCCAGGTGCCCTTCGGGTTCTTCGCGGGCCGGGGCGTCTTCGCGGTGGCCGCGGGCGCCCTCTCCCCCAGGCCTGGCATCGATGCGGGCTTCCGGCTGGTGACGGTGGACACGAGCACTTCACCGTGGAGCGCACTCAATCTCTTCCCGCTGCCGTAACGTTCCCCTGGCTCATTCGTTCAAGAAATACCCTGTTCAAAGGGCGGGCGCCGCGGAGCCACTTTCTCCGCGGCGCCCGCCTGTCTCTTTTCTTGAGAGTCGAGTCCCATGAAGCGTCGCGTTGGCATCCTCGTGCTGCTCCTCGCGTCGACCAGCGCGTGCCTGGACCCCATCCGGAGCACCACGGCCGAGGACTGCGACGAGGACGTCGCCGCGTGCCCCGACACCGACACCGAGCAGCGGGGTCTGGCCCGGCAGGTGTCGGTGGGCAGCCTGCACGCGTGCGCGCTGCTGGAGACGGGCGGCGTGCGGTGCTGGGGCGGAGTCGGGCTGGTGGGGGATGGGACGCGCGCGCTGCGGGCCCAGGCGGTGGACGTGCGGG
>NZ_VIFM01000739.1 GCF_006636215.1 Myxococcus llanfairpwllgwyngyllgogerychwyrndrobwllllantysiliogogogochensis
GGGTGGCAGAGGTGGCAGGTGGGTGGCAGTACCATCTGCCACCTTTTTCTTCTTTCAATTCAATAACTTATCTCTAGGTGGCAGTGGTGGCAGTCTTTTTTCAGGTACCCCTACGTAGCGGGCGCGCGCATATTGAATAGCCCTATTCAATAGGGGAACCGAAGACTCACTCTCCCTAGGGTGCATTACCCCAAAAAACACTGCCACCATTGCCACCACTGCCACTCCGTTGATTTCACTGGGGAATTCCGTGGCAGTCTTTCAAAAAGCGCCTGCCACCGGCTGCCACCTTCCAGCACGGGCCCCCAAGGGGTGGCAGAGGTGGCAGGTGGGTGGCAGTACCATCTGCCACCTTTTTCTTCTTTCAATTCAATAACTTATCTCTAGGTGGCAGTGGTGGCAGTCTTTTTTCAGGTACCCCTACGTAGCGGGCGCGCGCATATTGAATAGCCCTATTCAATAGGGG
>NZ_VIFM01000740.1 GCF_006636215.1 Myxococcus llanfairpwllgwyngyllgogerychwyrndrobwllllantysiliogogogochensis
CAACGCACCTGTAGTTCGAAGTATGACGGGAGAGTCGGGAGGGTGGAAAAGTTTAGGGCTTCCATTCGGAAGCCCTTACTTTTTTTAGTTCGGCTGTATGTAGGGTACAGCGCGATGAATTCATTAACGTGCTAATAGTGACAGATTTCATAAGCAAAACCTACGCCGTATTATGCAAAATTCCTCAGGTTGTGACCTACCACTCACTACCTTAATAACGCCAGCGGTTGTTGCTACGGTAGCGGGTGATTTTTGGTTTATTTATCGCCCGAATCACCCATACCACCGCAACGGCCAACAGCAGCCACGGCAGCAGTTTAATCATCATCGCAAACAGTCCGCCGACGAACATCAGCGCCGTCGCCGCAACAATCGCGGCAATAATGCCCAGCAGCGACACGCCGGTCACCAGCAGCATCACAAAAAACCCAATAATAAATAGCAGTTCCAGCATCGTCTTCTCTCC
>NZ_VIFM01000741.1 GCF_006636215.1 Myxococcus llanfairpwllgwyngyllgogerychwyrndrobwllllantysiliogogogochensis
GGTCCGGTTAACAAACCATGGCATCAGGCAGAGGAACAGGGTTTCACCGCAGACCTGAATAGACGCGAGGATCCCGTACCAGCGGTTGCCTTCCTCCGGCGTCGGGAACTGTAGCGAGAAGTACTGGGCAAACTGCTGATCGTAGGTGTCGTAAATCTGCGTGACGAACAGGGTAAAGAGCAGCAGCATCCAGAACTGACCATTCTTCGCCAGCTCAAGGGCATGAGAGACCTTCAGCGATTCGCTTCGCGCCACATCGGCGTCGGTTAATTCAATTTTGGTTAGCATAAAGCAGATGGCGGCGATGACAATGGCGAGGCTGGCGAGCCAGAAGGCCAGATTAGGATTGCTGTCGATATATTTACCCACAATCCAGGCCGCCGCTGCCCAGCCTAACGAGCCCCACATCCGCACACGACCATATTCGAACTGATAGCGCCGGGAAATCTTATCGATATAAGAG
>NZ_VIFM01000742.1 GCF_006636215.1 Myxococcus llanfairpwllgwyngyllgogerychwyrndrobwllllantysiliogogogochensis
CCGTTTCACAGCGAATGGGTGCTGGAGTGCGAGTCCAGTCAGAAGCAGGCGGCGGAGGCGATGACCGGCCTGCTGCGCCAGAATCCGACCATTACCGCGGTGCTGTGCTACAACAACGTGGTAGCCACCGGCGCGTGGTTCGGTCTGTTACGGGCTGGAAGACAGAGCGGGGAAGATGGCGTTGAGAGCTACTTTGAGCAGCGGGTGGCGCTGGCGGCGTTTGCCGACGTGCCGGAGGCCGCCCTCGACTACATGCCCCTCACCTGGGTGACCACCCCGGCGCGGGAGATGGGGAAAAGCCTGGCGGATTCGATGCTGCGGCGGCTGGAAGAGGGGACTGGCGAGACGCGAAACCAGATTATGCCCCCGCGGCTGGTGACGCGAAAATAAGGGAGACGGCGCGCGCTGGCCGTCTCCTGTACCGATAAGTTACGGCTGCGGGGCGGCGTCATCCTGCTGAGG
>NZ_VIFM01000743.1 GCF_006636215.1 Myxococcus llanfairpwllgwyngyllgogerychwyrndrobwllllantysiliogogogochensis
CGTCGCCCGGCAGCGCCTGCTCCCCCGCCCGGCGGCTGCGGCGCTCAGGCGACGGCGGCCGGATCGCAGTTGGCACCGCAGAGGATGAGCCCCACGGTCTCGTCGGGGCGGGGCCGGTACACGCCGCTCTGCAGCGCGGCGATGCCCAGGGCGGCGGCAGGCTCGACGGCGAGCTTGAGTTCGCGCCACAGCCATTGCTGGGCCGAACGGATGGATTCATCGGTCAGCAGCAGGGTGTCATGCACGTGGCGCTGCGAGACCTGCCAGGCGATGTCGCCGATGCGCCGCGCGCCCAGCGAGTCGGCGGCGATGCCGCCCACCGTCACGTCCACCGGCTGGCCGGCCGCGCGCGCGGCATGCAGCGTGGGCGCGCCTTCGGGCTCCAGCGCGATGACGCGGGCGCGCCCCTCGCACCAGGCGGCGATGCCGGCGATCAGGCCGCCGCCGCCCACGCTCACGAGC
>NZ_VIFM01000744.1 GCF_006636215.1 Myxococcus llanfairpwllgwyngyllgogerychwyrndrobwllllantysiliogogogochensis
CAGGGATACCGCGTAGCCCGCATTGCTGAAATGCTGGGCGAAAAAGTTGCAACCGTTCACAGCTGGAAAAAGCGCGACAAATGGGGCGAATACGGCCCACTCGATCAGATGCAGCTCACCACTGCCGCCCGCTATTGCCAGCTCATCATGAAGGAGCACAAGGAAGGGAAAGACTTTAAAGAAATAGACCTGCTGGCGCGCCAGTCCGAGCGCCACGCCCGTATCGGTAAATTTAACAACGGCGGTAATGAGGCGGACCTTAACCCCAACGTGCAAAACCGCAACCGCGGCCCCCGCAAGACACCAGAAAAGAACCTGTTTACTGACGAACAGATCGAAAAGCTGGAAGAAATTTTCCGCAACGGAATGTTTGAATATCAGCGCCACTGGTCGGAAGCAGGAATTAAGCACCGTATCCGCAACGTGCTTAAATCGCGCCAGATCGGCGCTACGTATTATTT
>NZ_VIFM01000745.1 GCF_006636215.1 Myxococcus llanfairpwllgwyngyllgogerychwyrndrobwllllantysiliogogogochensis
GTGTATAAGAGACAGGTGCGGCGCATGCTGCACGATGCTCGTGCCGGCGGGTGCGGGGGCGCCGTATCGGATACCACTGCCGTTCAGAAGAACGGGCTGAGCGATAAAAAACAACTTTTTTGCGCTGCGCCGCATGCACTGAGATCGGCTGGCATTGATCAGGTGATGAATGCGTTGAAGGGAGGCGGCCACCTGTCCGAACTGGCTGCAAGCTTCTATAGCGGAGGCTACAGCTACACCCATGTGCTGACCACCAAACGGGGCACCCAGTACCGCGTCAGCAAGCAGGTGCTGCGTGGCATCCCCGCCAATGCGACGCAAAGCGATCCGAGCCCCTGAACGATCTCCACGAGAGCGGACATCCGAGCCATGACCCATCGCGCCGTAGTGCAATCCGATGCAGAAATACACTCGCTGGCACGTTTCCAGACTCTCCAGGCGGGGCAGTACTGGCGGGCAC
>NZ_VIFM01000746.1 GCF_006636215.1 Myxococcus llanfairpwllgwyngyllgogerychwyrndrobwllllantysiliogogogochensis
CTGATGCCCCGGACAGGCAAAGGTGCTGTTATCCATCTCGACGTACTGGGTCAGGGTATTGAAAAACGGCGGCAGCAGACGCGCTTCATAATCACAGGCCGCCGCCTCCAGCTCCAGCCACTCCTGATCTTTACCGGCGATCACCGCCTGCACCCCCTCCGGCTTGTCGACCGCCGTCTCACTCAGCAGGTAGACCGGCAGGTTAAATCCGCTACGCCTGAGGAGAGTAAGGATGCCGCTGCGACTGTCGGCCACGGAGATGACGACTGCCGCCACATCGGTAAAATCGGTACTGTCCAGCGCCACAACGCGACGGTGGGTGGACAAGCGGGTGACCAGCTCGCAGCTGGCGGCAATGTGCATGGATTTCATAAGCGCAAATGCCCGTATCGGGAGTGTAAAAATCTCAGACAAGGGAGACCTTGCCCAACGATGTGTCCGGGTCTGACGGATTCAGCTC
>NZ_VIFM01000747.1 GCF_006636215.1 Myxococcus llanfairpwllgwyngyllgogerychwyrndrobwllllantysiliogogogochensis
CGCCCGATCCGTCCGCGCGCGGCAGGCCGCGCGCGTCGCGCGGATCCGGGCCGGTGGTGACGAGGGAGGTGAGCGCGGGCTCGACGGGGCCGAGGCGGTCCAGCGCCGGACGCGGCCGCTGCACGCCCGCGATGCCGGCGAAGGCGTGTTCCATCGCCCGACCGGTGGCCAGCGTACCCAGGTCGTCGCGGAAGCGCCCCACCACCTGCAGGCCGAACGGCATGCCCTGGCCGTCCAGGCCGCAGGGCAGGCTGAGCGCGGGGTGCGTGGTGAGCGTCGTCACGTAGGTGAGTGCCAGCCAGCGGTAGTAGTTGGCCTGGGGCTCGCCGTTGATGTGGCTGGCGAACAGCTCCGTCCACGGGAACGGCGAAACCGGCGTGGTCGGCGCGAGGATCACGTCGAACGATTCGCAGGCTTCCTGGAAGCGCGCCAGGATGCGCGTCTGCTCGGCCTGGGCC
>NZ_VIFM01000748.1 GCF_006636215.1 Myxococcus llanfairpwllgwyngyllgogerychwyrndrobwllllantysiliogogogochensis
GGGCTACGACTCCTGCGGCGTGGCGATCCACGACGCCAGCCTGGGCACCACGCCCACCGGCGGCCTGCGCCGCGCCCGCAGCACGGCGCGCGTGGCGGAACTGCTGGAGCAGGTGCGCACCGAGCACGTCGAAGGCGCCACCGGCATCGCCCACACGCGCTGGGCCACGCACGGCGCGCCGGCCGTGCACAACGCGCACCCGCACTTCAGCCACGGCTCCGGCCCGGACGAGCCGCTGCGCCTGGGCCGCGTCGCGCTGGTGCACAACGGCATCATCGAGAACCACGAGGCGCTGCGCGCATCGCTGCAGGCCCGCGGCTACGTGTTCACCAGCCAGACGGACACCGAGGTGATCGCCCACCTCGTGGACAGCCACTACAACGGCGACCTGTTCCAGGCCGTGCGCGCCGCCGTGGCCGAACTGCATGGCGCCTACGCCATCGCCGTGATCCACAA
>NZ_VIFM01000074.1 GCF_006636215.1 Myxococcus llanfairpwllgwyngyllgogerychwyrndrobwllllantysiliogogogochensis
TGGGCTCCATCAACCACTCGGTGCCCTCGCGGAAGCACCGCGCGACGCCGATGGCGGGGCTCCAGGAGTCGTGGTTCCACAACAGCGGCACGCGGAATTCGTCTCCCGCCGACTTGATGGCGAGGACTCGGTCCTTGTGCCTGTCCAACGATGTGGAGGTGATGCGGAACACCGGGGCGGCGTTGGTGGCGCCGCTCACGGCAGGCTTCGACTCCAGCAGCTTCTGGAATGACTTGGGCTTGGTCATGCCCCGGTAGAAGGGGCGGCGCTACACGCGCCCCTCCTCGCCCGTCCTGTCGCGCGGGGGCTCCGGCGTGGCGTTGGCGGCGGCGCTCTCCACGGTGTTGCCGCCACCGCCCTGGCCCGGCAGCGTCGGCCCGAGCACTCCCTCCAGCTCCGGCAGCGCCTGACGCCCGGCCAGCTCGCGCGCTTCGTTCTGCGTAAAGGCCGGGGTGATGGGCGTCGTCATCGCGCGGAAAACCCTCTCCCATTCCTGCGGGCGCGGGTCCTCGTAGTCGAGGATGACATCCGCGTCGACGAGCGGCACCAGGCGGTGCTGGAACCAGGAGAGGAGGAACTCCAGGCGCGGGGCCACGGCATACTCGGCAAGGTGGTACTTCGCTGCCTCGGACGTGCTCCGGTTGCTGGAGGCCGTGTCGCCCAGCAACTCGGGCGGCACGTTGTACGTCTGGCGCACGTAGGAGCGCAGGCCCTTCGCCAGCTCGTCCGCCTGCAGCTCGCGGTAGTTGACGGCAATCTGCGCGAGAGAAACACCGCCAGGGGCGAACCACACCTTGCCCGCGTTCTCTGGGCCCTTGTGCTCTTCCTTGAAACGCTTCTCCAGGTCCTCGGCGGCCTCCTCGCCCTCGAAGCTGTCGCGCTTCGAGTCGACGCCCACCACCGCAGCCGGGATGCCGCCGCGCTCGAAGGTGGCCTTCGCCGCGCGGTCAATGGCCTCCATCGTGTCGAGCTGGTCCCCCAGCGCCATGCCCCGCCCGGTGCCGCGTCCCAGGGGATTCTCGGGGTCGAGGTGCTTGAGCCAGAGCATGTGCGCGGCCGCCACGTGCCCATGGAAGAGGCCATACGAGACAGCGAAGAATGGGGCGCCGGGCTGGGGCGTCTGGAGCACGCAGTGCGGCGGCACCGCCTCCCAGCCGACGGGCCGGCCGTTCTCTCCGAGCCGAAGCCACAAGAACGCCTCTCCCACCAGGTCCAGGTGCAGCTGCGCGAGCTTGCGCAGCTCCCGGCCAGGGAACTCAGGGTGAGGCGACTCCAGCAGCCGGAGTATCTCGTGGGCCGGCAACTCCACCAGCTCGCCGGCCTCGGTCCCCTCCTCCAGCGCCCTGCGCCGCTCGGCCTTGACGGTAGACCTCCACCGCGGGTCCCCGTGCCAGCGCTTCGCGTCGCCATGCGCGACGCGCTTGTAGGCCTTCCAGCGGGGCGTTGCGACGGCGTCCGCCACCGTGTCCACCACGGCGCCGAGCCAGCCGTTCTCACGGTAGGCTGCGAGGACGGCGCGGCTGCCCCGGCGCGGTGAGAAGCTGACGACGGGCAGGGCGTAGACGAGAGGCCCGGAGTGGGTGGGCAGCAGGCCCACGGCTTTCAGGGCACGGCGGAAGAGAGAGGCCATGCCCGGGAGAAGGGGCGGTCGACGCCCCATCTCCTGGAGTTCATGTCTTAGGTGGAGATATTCGCTGAAGAAGGTCTATCGCCGTGGCGTGCGGCAATGGCTCTGCTTGGTCGATGGAGTATCCACTTGTTTGCGGTGCGAAGATGGTGCTTGCCGCCTGGGCCAGAATTACGTCCTTCACCTTTGAGTCTGATGCGGTGCTGGCAAAGACATTGAAGGTGCTCAGTGCGAGAGCGCGATGTCTGTTGACAATGTAGTTGTGTCGACTTGTCCTGTAGTTTCTCGCGCAAAGTGAAAGCGCGTAGAACGCAACCGACAAGGCAAAGAACCTGGGGATGTATGCCAGTACTGTCAGGGGCAAGGAATTGTCAACCAAGGCGCCGGGAGGGTGAAGGCTCGCATAGATCGTAATCAACAGGACCACTGCGGCCGAGCCTGCGATACCGCCAAGCCAGCGCTGAGCGTATTCTTCGTGAATGACTGCCTCGGACGAGAAGTGGGCTGCCTGACTCGCGACGATTGCATCGATAGCATAGGCCTTTACCTCTGCGAGTATTCGATCTCCTTCTGCCTTTGCGGCCTTTATTGACGCAAGCTCGACATGCGCTTGATTGGCGGCTTCACCTGTGCTTGTTAGAAGGGCAAGGGCGAGATGTGGCGCAGTCGATGTATATAGATCGTCGTACGCCTTTGAGATGGCAGTGACTGTTGTGTCGCGAAGCCTGGTGTCGAGGGCTCTTCTGTCGTTGTAGCTGGTTGCTGCCGTGAGATTGTTTAGCAGTGTGCTGGTGTGCCCCATGATCGGATTGAGAACTGTAAGTGGGACTGTGCTGAGTTGGACGTTCGCCAATAACTTCAATAGCTCAAGTGATGCAGCTACGTACGCGTCCATGAAGGGTAGAGCGCCGCCATCCTGTCGCGCACTGCCAATTATTCTAGCTGCGTCGAGTGTTGAGACTGTTTGTGCGGTGTCGCATATCTGCTTGCTTCTGTTGTCTTGGTCTGTGCGCATGTGGGCGGTGTGCCTTCTGTTGGGTGGGTTTTGATCTGCACTCTTTGTTTTAGTCTGGTGACTAGGTAATTTGGCTCGTTATGCCCACGCGCTTGCCAGTTCTTGATGGTCACCTCCTTATTCGGCTTCTTCATTATAATCGATAGAGTTTGTTGTGGAGCCCAGTTCTGTACGGCCCATTGCGCCCGCGTTCTTTCGCCGCCGCACCACCCAAAGATAGATGGGCCAGCACATGGCGTCCACGCGGTCATCCCGTGCGTGGCCGCCTTCCTGGCCGGTGAATTTCGCGAGCTGCTCCTCGAGCTTCGGGTGCTTACCCACCATGTGGACCAGTCCCGCTTCCGCGAGCATGGACACCGGGGCCGCGCGCTCGGCCTTGGACTGGCGCGCCCGCTCCGTCTTCACCTTCACCTTGGCCGCTTGGTGAATGGTGTGCTTCACCATGCTGCCTCCGGTGTTCGTCTCGGCAAACACCCACGCCTTTGGCCGGCCGCGTGCGTCCTTGCGCGCGAAGGGCTCCCAGTAGCGCAGGGCCTCGACAGCCTTCTTCGCCCAGGCGCTCGGCTCCGGGCTTCTTAGCGAGAGGTCCGCCAGCACATAGACGTGGTCGAGGCCGTCTGTCTCTTCGCGCACGCCCACCACGACGATGCCGTGCATGTCCGCGTTGCGCTTCTCCCCGGTGGCGGGGTCCACGCTCACGACGATGAAGTCAAACACCGCAGGCCGCGCCTTGGGCGCCACGTGATACCTGCGCCAGTCCACCTTTCGAAACAGCGCCGGGTCCAGGTCGAAGACGAGTTCTCCGAGGTACTCGCGCCGGCCGATGGAGGAGCCGGTCGCGGCGGCCCTCGCCTGGCGGATGTAGGCCGCGTCGAGGTTGGCCGCGTTGTCGAACGTCGAGGAGCGCGACAACACCAGCCCCTCTCTGTCCTTCAGGATGGCGCGAAAGAGCTGGGTGGGCGCGGGCGTGGTGGTGATGACCTTGCGCGAGGAGAGCCCCAGCTCTCGCATCCGCGTGGACGTGCCGCGTCCGACGCGGCAGCACTCCTCGTAGACGCCCTCGGGGTCTTTGTCCCAGGCCACGATTTCATCCAGCCACTCGAAGGTGTACCCGTACCCGCGGAACTTGTTCGCCTTCGCGGCAGGCAGGTAGTCCGCCACCACTCCGTTGGGGAAGATGAGCTGCTTCTTCGACTTTCGGTGCTCCGGTTTGAACCAGGGCGGCGCCAGGGTGAGGATGCCGCTGGGCCCCTCGAGCTGGTTCTTCTGAATCTCCGTGTACGTGGGGCCAACGATGAGGATTCGCGCGCCCGGGTCCTGGCGAGCCTCGCGGATGACGGAGGCGGCGCCCGCGTGCGTCTTGCCGGCACCGCGTCCACCCAAGAGGAACCAGACGCGCCACTGCGCCAGTGACGTGTCCACCAGGTCGGGTGGCTGCTGCATCGGGCGCAGGCTGAACTGGGGCTCGTAGTGGAGCGTGAGCAGTTCCTGGGGTGTCAGCTCGAGCCGCCCCGCGAACCCGTGGACTGCGCCGAAGCGCTCGCGCAGCTTGAGCGCCAGCCGGTCCAGCCGCGAGTAGCGGCCGTGCGTCTCCGGCCGGAGGATGGGGAGGCCCTCCAGCAGATTCCCGTTGTCGACGACAGCCTTACTCGTCGTCATCGTCGGCCTCCCTCTTCGTAGGGGACTCCTCGCCGCTGGCGCCCGGCGACTCCACGGACGGCTCGGCGGCCTCCACCTCGGCGGCGGGCACTGCCGATGTGTCGGAGAGGAAGCGCTCCAGCCTCTCGGTGAGGGAGCGCACTGCGTCCTCGGGCTTCACCAGTTCGAAGGGCCCCTGGCCATCGCTCGACTCTGCCGCCTCGCGCACCGCGCGGAACTCCCGGTCCGCGACGCCCAGGCGCCAGCGCAGGGCCTTGTCGTTCATCGTCTTGTCGCGGATGGCCTCGTCCACCGCGGAGAGCAGGCCGGCCTGGTACTCGGCCTCGGCGCGGTCGACCTCCTGGACGAACTCGGTATAGCGGCTGCGCTTGCCGGCCTCGATGGCCTCGCGCCCGCGCCGCAACCAGTTCTCCAGTCGCTTTGGGCTGGTGCCAGCGAGGGAGGCCGCGAGCCGGCGCGTGCGGCCCTTGCGCAGCTCAGCCACCAGCGCCGTCTGGAGGGCGTACGTCAACGACGTGGCCGGCCCGCTGAACTTCGAGGGCCGGCCACGCTTCTTCTTCGGGGGCCGTCCGGTGGGGGGCGCGGCCGGGTCGTAGCCGCGGGGTGGGGACATGCCCCGTCAGAAGGGGCGGCGACTACTTGCCGCGCGCGAGATGCTCGGCGCGCTCGACCATGGCCAGCGTCGCCTGGACGGCCCGCTGGCGCGTCGCCGCGTCAGCCCAACTGTCCACCCCGGTGAGGACTCCAAGGACACTACTGGCCGCGTTGATGGCGGCGGCGAGGTCCCCCAGGGTGACGATGCCGGCGACGCGCTCTGCGAGCGCCAGCGTCTTCGCGAACCGCTCGTCGAGTTGGTCCAGCTTCCCGGTGACGTCGCTCGCGTTGAGGGTGAGGTCGAGGTGGACGTCGCCGAGCTTGTGCCGGGGCGCCGCCTCGGTGCTCTCCGGGTTCTCCGCAGCATCGGCCGGTGACGACTCCGGCACGAGGAGAGAGACGCCGGCGAGGACGGGGATGGCCGCCACCAGCCCGCGCAGGATGGCCGGGGCCTCGGCCGGGGCGCAGACCACGGAGAGGTGTTGCCCGCCCCCGTGGGAGGACAGGGACAGGACGGACTCGCCCGCGAGCTGCTCGGGCGTGGGGGACTGCGACTCGACGGCGGGGGTGGTCTTGGTCATGCCCTCGCAGAAGGGGCGCCAGCGGGCCGCCACGCGATGCGAAAGCCGAGGGCGCCCCCGCCACGGCCGAACTCCCAGGACGCGCCAGCGGGCCGCCCAGGAACTGAGGGGCCCAAAAAATGGGGGGTCTACCCTCAGTTCTCCCTCGAAGAAATGCGGATAAATCCGTGACGCGAGATTGTGGGGCGCCGAGCAATCCAAAATTAGGGGTACATGTGGGTTTCCCACCCCAGGGGAGTCACGCCTACATTCAACCCCACTGGAACTTCCCGTGTCTGTCCTACATGGGAGCCATGCAGGCTGTCCTGTTCAGCTGAATGCCTCCTCCGCGAATGCCTGTACGCTGCAAGCCATCAAGGGGGCCTGATTGGATCCAAGCGCGATGTCTGCAGCTGCGGCGAAGTTGGCCGCGAGCTTTGGCGTCAAGAAGTTGCTCTCGTTCTCGACCCAGGCTCGATTCGATGTGGCACTGCAAAAGATGGTTGCCGATACGGTCTTCGAACTCGAGGCTTCCTTCGTCAAGGTCTGCGAGCGGCTCGCATCGCTTGAGGGAAGCGTTGCCTCGACGGAAACGCCGCGTCAACCGCCCATCACAGAGGAACAGTTCGCCGCGCTGTTCGCACGACTGTTCCCCGAGGCGCTGTACTCGGCGACCCAGGAGCGGCGGCGACTGATGACATCCGCGATTGCGGGCCTCATCGTTCCGAACCTCGCGCTGGAAGAGAAGTCACGGGTGGTCCGAGCCCTCGCCGCGCTTGAGCCGAGTGATGTCGTCCATCTCCGAGTGTTCGTACTGGGGGACAGGGCTGCGAATGACGACATTCGCAGGTGGCGACAACTCGGCAGAGGCGGGGATTTCTCACAGGTTGCCTTGGAGAACGCGGGCTGCCTCGTCCATGTGGACGGGATTGGGCAAGCTGGCTACGTCGCGACGGCACTGGGCAAAGCAGTCGTGAAGCATCTTGAGGGGTGGGCACCAACAGCAGATGTAGCGGCCTGACATCTCTTTGGTGATGCGCAGTCGCACCGCACTAGCCCGTTGTTTCGCCCCTTCTGCCGGGTATGGCCAAGACCACGGAACAGAAGCTCGCCCGTCGGCTCCAGGAGAAGACTGGCGCCTCGTACAACACGTGCCTCAACCACACGCGCGCGGTCCGCCCGTCGGTGGCCGATGGCCCGGACTACGTGGAGCGCTGGTTCGACGCGGCACTCGGGTCCCTGAATGCGCCTCGATGACCGCCCGGTGCGCGTCTTTGCCCGCTGGCGGTTCGCGACGCCGCGCCTCCCCGACCGCGCCGTCGTTCCAATCACCGGTCTTGGTGTAGAAATTCGAGCCTGGGCCACGCCCGACCTGCCATCTCCGTCTCACGGGCATGTGTGCTCCCCTGTCTCTCGGGCTCGCCCTACCACTCCGGTGGTACGCGGCAACTGTGGAAAGCCGTTGAGCAAAGGGTAGGGTGGCAAGTCGCCCGGCGCGTGACGTGTCGTGGCACTCCCCATGGAGGGGTGAAAGATGACAAGCCTCAATCTGTATAGCATTGCGTATGACCTCAACGGCGAACAGACGCGCGTGAAGGACGCGCTCAAGGCGGTGGGGTTCCGCGCGACGGCGGACGGAAACTTGGGCCACGCCACCCCCCTTCCCGACACGCTGCTGTTCTTCGAGGCCAAGTCCGAAGACGCAGTCGAGGCGGCATTCGATGGGGCGATACGGGCAGCATTCCTCTCCCCGCCAATCGTCACGAAGATAGCCATCATGAAATTGGCCGCCCCACCCGTCGTGAAGGCTCGCGATGAGATACCCTTGAGGGACTTCGTGCGAGCGCTTATCGAGTCGAAGGGCTAGCCGGAGGCGGTCACGCGCCCGCGTGGGCTGTCGCCGATGGACAGCCCGCCCCTTCTCGCGGAGCATGACCCCCTCGATTGAGACCGCCATCTTCGCCCTCGCGGTCAGCCAGCTCCTGGTGCCGCTCCTCAACGGCATGCTGGCGCGCCGGCAGGTGAAGCATGAGCAGGCCGCCGACCAGGTGCCCCTCCTGGTGCAGAGGGTGGAGGCCATCGGCGCCGACGTGAAGGAAATCAAGACGGAGCTGCGCGTGGTGCGCGAGCACGACGCGGAGCTTCGCCTGGTGGACCAGCGCCTGCGCGGGCTGGAGTCCTGGCAGGGCGAGGCCCGGCCCCAGCTCGGCCAGCTCACCAACAACGTCCACGTGCTGATGGGCGAGCGCGGGGCACGGCAGCAGCTCCAGCGCGCCGCGAACCTCGTGGTGGCTGCTGGTGGCGAGCGCTCCGACACCTGATGCGCGCCCCTTCTCCCGGGTTGTTGTCCCCTCGCAGTCCCGGGAGCACTACATGAGCCAGCAGCAGCAGCCCACCATCAGCGCATCGTCAACTACGTCATCCCCGAAGGCCCGACGAAGGGGCAGGTGCGGCCTGCCATCATCACCAACGTCGACGGCGGGCGCGTCGCGCTGCATGTGTTCACCGACCGCTTCGTGGACGACGTCTTGCCTGTCACACCGTCTGTCCCCAACGCCACGCTCGGAGGCCCCGACCAGCCGGGCACGTGGTTCTGGCCGCCCGAGCCAGCGAAGCCCGCGGCGCCGACCTATACCCCTCCCGACGAGTTGCTGGAGCGCGCCCTCGTCGCCATGGAGGGGGTCGAGGGCGAACTCCGCGAGGCCGAGCGCGCCTACAACGCGTACCTCAGCGCGACGGACGGGCGCTCGGCGGTGACGGGTGAGAAGTTGCCGCCCTTCGGTGCGTGCCCGCTGCTCGTGCGTGCCGGCTGGCTCGCCGTCGTGCGTAGCAGCAAGCCCCCAGAGGTGATGGGCGTCGGCTCCTGAGCCGTGCCCTGGCCCGTGCCCGTCTCGGCGCGGGCCGCCTCTTCTCCTGGAGGGTAACCCTCACCTCCAGGAGTGTTGTCCATGCTTCGTCCCACGCAGCGCACCGCCTTCATCGCCACTGTCCTCGCCCAGATGCACGCTCCGTATCGCTGGGGCGCGAAGGGCGAGCGCGACGTCGTCACCCACCAGCGCCTCTATGACTGCTCCGGCCTCGTGACCTGGGCGCTGCGTGAGGTGTGCGGCCCGGACTGGCGGGGCTCGCACAACACCGACCGCCTGTGGGCTGACTGCATGCGCGTGAGCCCCGGCGAGGAGCCGAAGCCGGGCGACCTGGTGCTCTACCACTCCAAGACCGACCCGTCCGACCCGGAGCACGTCATGGTGTACCTGGGTGATGGGCTGGTGGTGGGCGCGGCGGGCGGTGGCCGAAAGACGCTCACGCTGGAGGACGCACGGCTCGCGGATGCCCGGGTGAAGGTGTTCCAGACGCCGCACTACAGGCCCGGGTACATGGGCTTCGCGCGCCTGCCTCTCGCGGGATGACCGCCTCTTCTTCGGGGGTGTTGTCCTCTCGCTGTCCAGGAGCTGCACCCCATGAAGAAGCACTCCGCAGTCCTCGCCGTCCTCATGATGGCTGTCCTCGCCGCGCCGCCCGCGCTCGCCGCCGAGGGCACCAGCCCACCGGATTCCATCCTGTCGTCGCTTCTCACCACGCCCGGCGTCATCGGCTCCGGGCTCGCCATCATCGCCAGCGCCATCGGCCTGTTCGCGGGGGGCGCCTGGCTCACCGAGCGGCGCAAGCGGCGCATCGCCCTGGCGTTCCACCACGCGTACAACATCGTCGAGGACATTGCGGCCGAAGACCCGGCGGAGAACCTGGTGGACAAGGCGGCCCGGGGGCTGAAGCTGGCCGATGACTGGCTGAAGGCGAACGGCTGGCGTCCACTGAAGCCGCATGAGCAGGCACTCGCGAAGATGGCGTTCAGCTCGCTCCACGGCCAGCAGAAGACGACGGAGAAGATGCAGGGGGCCGCCGTGTCGGTCGCGCTCGGCGCCATCGGCAGTGCGGCGGCGCTGGCTCCGGTGGGTGCGGCGGTCCCTTAGGTGCCCCGCGCGCGGCAGTCGCCGCGGGGCTCTCCCGTGTCCTCGTCGACGTCCCGGTGAGGACGGGCTACCTGGAGGCGCAGGCTGGTGCCTCCTCCCTCTCGGGCGCATATGCGCGGCTGGAGGCGGGCGCGAGGTTGAGGCCGGACCTGGGCCTTTTCGCGTTCGCCGAGGCGAACCAGCGCGAGCGGATGGCCGGCGCCGGCATCCGGTGGACGTTCGGCTGGTAGGGCATGCGGCCCGCTCCTGAGCACCGGGGGCGGGCCGCTTCGCATGTGTCGTCCGGTCAGTTGTCACGTCAATCCATCGACGTGTGGTTGTTTGTCATTCATCAGAATTGGAGGAAACCGACTGGCTATTGATTGGATTGGGGTTCGGGGATAGGAGGTATGGGCGCGCCAGTGATGCACTTCCCGGCGCGGCAGAGGCAACTCATGTCCCCAATGCAGGTTCTGTTGATTGACTACGACCTCAAATCCGAGCCGCATACGGACCGAAGCAAGGACTACGCGGCGCTGGAGGAGACCATCCGGCAGCACAGCATGGGAACCTACGAGCGAGGTCTTCATTCGCAGTTCTTCGTGTTCAGCCCGATGCCCATCGTGAACTGGCACGGCCACATCCGACAAAGCCCCGGCTGGCGCAACGGCGACGAAGTCACCATTGTTCAACTGCAGCCCGGCAGCGCGTCGGGGGACATTCCTGCCAGGGTGCTGGGGTGGGTCGCGCGTTCAGCCTGATGCTGCCGCGTCGTGCAGGTCGAGCAGTCGTAGTGGGAGTCGCTGCGCGTCCCATGAGCTCGATGAGGGCTACTGCGAGGCCGCCGCCCGGCGCATCGAGGCCTCTCTCCGCGAGGGAAAGCCGCGCACGGCCTGAGCAGAGCCGCTCAGTGACGCGGTGGCCTGTCTCGTACTTTGGGGCAGGCCACCGCGCTCCGGTGGGCATCTCCAGGCTGGATTGCCGACTCTGCGACAGGGCTGGCCCGCTGGAGTTCACATCCGGCACGACCGCAGGTGTGCTTGCCCTATGCCTGTCGTCATTCGAGGTCGGAGAGTCCGCTTTGAGCAGGCCGGTCCGAACGACGGGCCCAAGCCACCGAAGCGCCCCCCGTGCGAGTACTGCGGGAAGCCAGCGCACCCATTTGCATCCGACCCAGGGTCGAACATGGGCAGCCCTCCGGCTCTGAAGCGGAACATCCTTGCTGGTGCGGCCGCTGAGGAGCACCCGTGGTACTCGGGGCGGTGGACCATCGCGGCCCATCACCTGATTCCGTCCGAGGCAATGGCCGACGACGAGGTGTGGATGCAGTTCTGTTGGCGCTTCGGCTACGCCATCAACCGCGCCCTGAACGGCGTCATCCTCCCGATGGTGATGGCCGTTGCCTGCGAGCTGCACGCCCCGGTACATGTCAGCCACCACGGTAGCGGCTGGGCATTCGACATGGACATGGCCTACCCCTCAGCGACGAAGGCACGGCTGGCGAAAGTCGCCCGCGCTGTTGCGGCTGGGGCCTACTGCTCCAACCCCGCCGGCTTGACGGAGGAGTTGGACCGGCTCAGCGCGGACATTCTCAGCCGAATCGCCAGCGGCCGGTGGACCATCACCAGCGACGGGCGTGACTACCTCCCTGGCGGCAACGGATGTGCCGGCGCGACGAGCCTTCAGGCCAAGCCGTCCCGCGCATGCCCCCACGGCCGACGTCACGGGAGCCGGCAGTGGCGCACTGGAGCGCCGTTGGCCCGCCGGGCTCTTCATGTGGGGGCCTGACATGGAGGGCGAGTACACCGTGTTGATGCGGGCGCGCTCTCAGCATCACCCCCTGCTCGTGTGGAACCAGGACTACCTGCCGTTCCTTAAGGCGGGCCCGGTCAACGTCGCTGAGCCCGTGCAGCTCCGGCTCGGTGACCCGGTCCCGCGCAAGCCGGTGATGGCCGACCACCACGCGCTGCCTGCGCCTGTCGTCTCGCCGCGGGTTCGTGACGTGCTCGCGCCGCTCGACCTCCACGGCGTCCAGTGGGTGCCGGCGGACGTCCAGGTGGGCGAGGGCGACGTCCGCCGCTACTGGCTGATGCACATGTGGCGCCCGATTCGCGCGATGGACCGGGCTCGTTCAGTGTTCACCGCCGCGCCGAGTGGGCATTTCCTCCTGAGCCTCGACAAGCTCGTCCTCGACGATGCCGTGCTGAGCGAGATTCCCCTGCGGGAGCGACTGGTCTTCATGCTGGAGGAGGACACGGTCCACCTGGTGCATCGGACGGTGGTGGACCGACTCATGTCGATGACACCACCACCGGACGGCCTCCGGTTCGTGCCGGTAGAGGAGTGGGACGACTCAGCCGGGTTTCGGTGATGCCTGTCGGCGGCTGCTACTTCGCGCCGCCCTGCCTCGCGAGGACGTCGAGGAGCCGGTCCAGGAGCCGCCGGAGGGACACTGCGTCCCGCCCGGCCAGCTCCGCAGGCTCCCACCAGGGCGACCAGTCGCCGTGCGCGTCGTAGACCTCCAGGCGCGGCGCGCGGCCGGGCTCCTGGACGACGCGCATGTCCTCGGCCTGCCATCGCACGTCGAGCATGAGTCCTCGCGGCAAGGGAGAAGAACAACCCCGCCCAGCACGACGCCGAGCGGGTGTGGCGGTATAACAGGCCGAGTTGCCGCGCCGTGGCCTGGGCCGCCACGAAAGCTCAGTCGTCGTGGAGGCCCAGGCCGCAGATGCGCTTGCTGCCCCTGAGCAGCCAGGGGCCGCCGCAGTAGCACCTCTCGGCGAGGGCAAGCGCGGGCGTGGCTGGCGCCTGGGGCTCGGGTTCGCCCTTTAGCTGGCGCAGGGCGCGGTCGTAGTCCTCGCGGACGCGCTTGCGGCGCAGCTGCTCGGGAGTCTGGGCGGGTGTACGGTCTCTATGCACGGTGCGGCCTCCGTGCAGGAGAAGAAGGGGCGAGGGTCTTGTGTCAGGAGGTCAATTTGAGGGGAAGGGTGATGTCGCATCCAGTCCGTCCGTGAGTTTCTTCGGCTGGGTTGTAGCGGAACTTTGTGGGATAGTGCCCACAGCAAATTGTGGCCGCTGGGGTATGGCGCGTTTCTTGGTGCACTCTTGATGAAGAGGGGAGTTCCTGCCGATGAGTAATAGTGGACAATCGGGGACAACGAAGCTGCTCTGGCTTGCGGATGCGCCGCATTTTATCGATGCGCGACAAATTGGTAGCTTTTACGATGCCATCGTCCGGCCGGTCGGAAACCGGGGCACAACAAAACACATCATCAGCAATGAGACGCTCAAGCAGGTTTCCGGAGGCATTGCTGCTTCTGCCTCAGTGGGTGCTGCTGAAGCCGCCGGGATACTTGCTCCGATTCTTCTGCTGGTTAAGCCCGAGTTGAAGGTGGAGGGAGAGGCCGGGGTTGAGGCTTCGTGGGTAAAGGCAGATACGCGAGAGTTTGAGTTGCATCCAATTGAGACGCCTCAACGCCAGTTGGTTCAGCTTGCGATGCATTACTTTACGGAGTTTCCGTCGCGACTCTTTCTTGTGACTGATGTTGCTAGTCCTCAGTGGCGTACACCCGAGGTGATTTCTGAAGTCCCCAGGGCACTTGTTTTTCTGGATTTGCCGGCCGGGACAAAGCTCATCCCTACTGCTGCAGAGTTTGAAGATGGGGTAGTGGTGCCTCTCTATGTTGAGCTAGATGCTAAGGATGCGTCGGCTCCTCGACAGCCACGGTATCCGGAGGAGGAGAAGGCGGGGCAGAGTCTGCAAGACGCTCGGAAAAGCTACTGGCAGTGGTTTGCCAAGCATGTCTCTGCGACGCAAGCAATGCTGGCTATTGAGGATGCTGCGAGTAAGCATGGGCGAATTCGCTGGATTGATTATAGGCTTCCGATCGGTGCGGACGGCGATACGCTTCATTTGCATATTCAGGCCAATGAGGCGTATGACACTGGAGTTTTTGCCTATAATCTCGTTAAACGTGCGTCAAAGCATGGTGTCCGCCTTGTTGGAACTCTGAGGTCCGAGCCCGACATGAGCGTGCTGGCGTTCTACGATAAGTGACACGTCAATCAGCAATAGGTTGATTGCCGACAGCGTGGCGCAGGGATGGCTAAGGCTCCCTGCCGCCAGCATTTAGGCGGCTCCGGTGATCTTCCTCAAGGACAAGGGTTGCTGAAGCTAGTCAGCGTCTCTGCTTGCTCTCATGCCACAAGGGAGACGTGGATCCTGTCTACCCGGACGGTGGAGCCAGCCGAGTCCTTCTGCTGTTCCGGGCGCGTCTTACTGCTGTCGTGAGGCACGGCGGGGCTGCTAGCCCACCTCTGCGTCCGCCGCGTGCTGATTCTCCACCAACGCCAAGGCGTCCCTCGGTCCGAGTTCGGCGAGCGCCGCCGCCTCAGCCATTCGGTATTCGGCTTTCGCGCGGACGTACCGGGTCCTCCACTCCGGACTGCCGTCCCGCGCCGCAACCACCGCCTGCATTTCCCTCTCTGCTGCGCCAAGACGCTGTGCGAGCGCCTCCCGCCGATACCAGTCGTTCATGCCTCGCGGGAGAGCACGGTGCATGCCGGCGCTGTCAGGTTTCGGTGGTACCGGATGGGCATGCCCGCCCCCATCATTACGACAGGTGGCCAGCCGCTCGCGGAGGTGCGGCTGGTGCTGCCCTATCCACCGTCCGCCAATACGTACTGGCGTCCCGCCCGAGGACGCGGCCTGGTGCCTTCCGACGAGGCCACCGCGTACAAGGCCTCCGTCACTCGCGCGGCAATGCTCGCTCGAATCCTGCCCCTGGTCGGGCCCGTGCGCATGGCTGTCACCGTCTTCCGCCCGCGCAAGTCGGGGGACCTCGACAACACGCTCAAGGTTTTAAATGACGCCTTGAACGAGGTTGCATGGCTCGACGACGAGCAGCTCGTCGTCATCATGGCCATGCGCGAGGACGACGCGGCGGCACCGCGGGTTGAGCTCCATGCCACGGCAGAGCGGCACGCTACACGCGAGGAAGCTGACGCCCACCGTCGTGCCCGTGCCGAGCGCGCCCAGAAGGCCCGAGCGACGCGGAACCGGAACCGGGCGGCGAAGGCCAGGGCTGGCGGTGTTCGGCTGTCCCCGTCGCTCCGTCTGCCCACTCGGAGGGACGACGAATGAACGAGCGCACTGTGCCAGCCCTTGCGCGGGAGTTCGTCCTCGAGGAGTTGCTCCACCAACTGCGCACCCTGCCAGCCGGGAGCGCGTCGGCCCTGCGAGCGGAGTCCCAGCTCGCCGAGCTGCTGATGCCGGACATGGTCCGCGTGGCCCGCGTTGTTGCTCGCGCCTGGAAGGTGCCTGCCGAGGACATGGTGCAGGAGGGGCTGGTGGCGGTGATGGCTCGCCAGCGCACGCACCCCTTCGAGCCAGGTCTCGCCGGCGCGGGCCGGAGTGCATTCCCTGCCTGGGCCATGCGCCTGGGACGACAGGCCATGGAGCGCGCGGCGGCCACCTGGTCGAGTCCCGTCCACCTCACGGACCACGCGCGCAAGGCGGTCCGCCGTGCGAAGCGCACGGCCGCTTCCGAGGGAGTGGCCGTGTCCTCGGTGCTGCGGCGCCAGGGGCTGGTGGCCGCCGCGACCTACGTGCTCGGCGAGGGCACGGTGACGGCACCGCTGTCCCTCGACGCCCTCCTGGCCTCGCGCGAGTCCACCGCTGACTCTCGGGATGCTGCGGTGGACCGGCGCGGCGGCGTCCGCGCCAGCGTGGAGCTGACGCTGTCCCTGGTGGACAACACCGCCGAGCGGCTGTCGACGGTGGCCCAGCGGGAGGCCGTCCTGTGGGCGCTGTACCGATTGCCGCGCCTGGAGCGCCAGGTGGTGCAGGCCTCCATGGGACTGGGGCGGCCCGACGGCCAGGAAGCCTCGACGCGGACGCTCGCCGTGGAGCTGCGCTTGTCGCTGGCCCAGGTGGCCCGCCTACGCGAGCGCGGGCTGGCGCGCCTGCGTGAGCACCTCAACGCCCAGGGGCTCGGGCCGGGAGAGCCGACGGGCCCGCGCACGGGCGAGGTGCGTCGCCGCGAGGTCGCCAGCGCGCGCAGCGTGCGGCGTCCGCGCCAGGGACAGATGGCGTTGCTGTCGCTCGGCGAGGGGACGTGAGGTGCCCGTCATCGTCGCGGAGAAGCCGGGCACGTGCACAGCGGCTGGGTGTGGCGGGCGCATCCTCCGCGGCGAGCTGTGCTGGTTCGAGGCCGCGACGGGCACGCGGCACCTCGAGCCGGCATGCCGCGAAGCCAGCGCCGGGCGCCGCTCCAACGGCCGGGCCGGGCGGTGTCGCTGCGGTGCTCACGTGCCACCGCGCGAGGGAAGCCTCACGCTGCGCGAGACGCGGCGTGCCGGCCGTCACCGCAAGCAGTGGACTGTGATTTGCGCGCGGTGCTCGTGACGGCCTGCCGCCGCTGTCGCGAGGCCCACTGGTAGAGGGTGCTCAGCCGTACGTAGGTCTCGGCGTGCACCGCGTGTGCATCGGCGCCGCGCCGAAGGAGCGCCTGTGCAAGCCGCCTGATGCGCGCCGCCTCGTCGGGGTCGTCCCGTGCGAGCTGGCGCAGGTCCACGCCTGGGTCGTTCTCTGGTGACGTCATCGTGTCCTCCCGTCTCGCATGGCGCGGCGGGTGCGGCGGCGCTTCAACATGAACGCGAAGAAGTCGCTCCACCACCCGCTCCACTTGAGGACGGCGCGAAGTGCAACAACAGACAACCACAAGCACAGGCCGAGGCAGACGAGGGTTCCCGTCATCACCACGGCCCACGCGACGACATGGAGGAGGCCCGGGAACATCACGGGCACCTCCGCAATCGGGAGCTGATGAGGGCACTGTTGAACGAGCGGAATCGAAGCATCTGGCACCTCCACGGAGAAGACGGGGCCCGGCACCCACCGGGCCCCTGGGGTCAGCACTACGGAATCGGCACGGCTTCACGAGCGAGCAAGACGAAGACGACGGTTCCGACGAGCGCGACCTCTCCCGGCGTCCACTCGTCCTTCTTCAGCAGCGCGTCGAGCTGCTTCTTCCAGCCCGACGGCAGGAGGCCTCCGGCATCGCGGTTCAACGTGCTGTTGTGCGCCTTCTGGCCCGCCAACTTCAGCATCTGGATGGCACGGTTGCCGGGCGGCGGCCCGTTCCTCGAGCACCACTTCGCCACCTCCTCTTCCAGCCACTGGATGGCGCGGGTGAATCTCTCTTTGACGGCAGCCGTCGTCGCCCTCGTCCGCGCGGCGCGCACGACGGCCTCTGCGGCGACAGCGAACATGCACTTCGCATCGGTGGCACCGAGTTCTTGCCCCTCGCGGTATCCAGACTGGCGGCCGAATTCGGCGAAGATGTCCGCGACCTTCCGCTTGGCGAGGTCCTCCGAATGCAACCACTCCGTCTCGGTGAGCCCGGGAGGGAGTGGCTCAGCGCGGGCAGCGGTGAAACCCAGGACGAGCGCCAGCAGTACGACTCTCACGACGGACTTCATGACGACCTCGCTTGTTGCGTGGGGGACGGTGCTGCGGTGACCCCGATGCCGTGCATGCGCACCGGGCAAAGGGCTCAGGACGTGCTCTCGTCGAGGGTGACGAGGGTGATGCCGGCGAGGCCGGTACGTGAGGCGTGCTCGTCGAGGAGGGCGCGGTAGTTCTCCTCGACCCACGCGAGGAAGAACCTGTCGGGGCACTCCAGGACGAGCGTGCCTTCGTCGAGGTTGTTGGGCCGGGCGCGCTCCAACCATTCCACCGCGTACTGCCGGCCCTCGCCCCTGATGGACGTGACGACGTGGCGCCACGCGCGCTCCGCTTCGGTGCCCTCGGGGATGCCCTCCAGGCACATGGACGCGCCGGGCTCCTCCGGAGGCGGCACCACCTCGGGCTCCGCGTCCACGCTCCACGCGCCTGACAGGAGCTGATCGGCGACTTCGTGCCCGCTGGACGTCACCCCGCGCAGCACCCGGACCACGTTGGCGCGCGTACGGGACTGCAATTCGCCGCGGCACACCGGTGAGCGAGGGACGAGGGCGAAGACCCGCCGCCACTCCTCCATCGGCCGGGACTCCAGCGCGGCCAGGGCGTCCTCGAGGAGCTGGCGGGAAGTGCGCTCCCCCCAGGGCCAGAAGCCGTGGGCGGCGACGAGGGTGTTCCAGGCCTCGCGCAGCTCCTGCACGTTGGCCGGCAGGGTCGACGGGTTGCGGTGGTCCCGAGGCGCGTCACGCTGGACGTCACGCACGTCACGCACGTCACGCGCGGCCACCGTGACGACTGCGAGCGCTCCCCTCCGGACAGAGGCAGAGGAGGAGGGGGAAGGGGGAGAAACCTGGAGTTGCGTCACGCTGGGCTGCGTGACGTCACGCAAGCCGTCACGCTGGCGCTTCACGGCCTGTCGAGCGGCGTTACCTGCCCGGATTCTTTCAGCTTTCTCGGCCTCCCCCGCCTTCTCCCCCTCCTGTGTCACGCTGGCCGTCACGCTGCGTTTGCGTGACGTCACGCTGGGCTGCGTGACGGGTGCCGCTGTCGGGGCGGGCACGGCGGGGCGGCCGGCGAACGCCGTGGCCAGCGCCTGGCGCAGCCCCTCGGCGAGGCCCTCGGAGTAGGCGCGGAGACGACGCTCCTCCGCGAGCGCGGCGCGCAGCTCCTCGACCTGGGCACGGCAGTCCGCGTCAGGCGTGAGGGTGGGCATGGGTGACTCTGGAGTTGTCGGTCGAAAGTGGGAGGACAGCGGGGCCCAGCGTCGGCACCTGGGCGCAGCAGCGCGGCGGCACTGGCTGGTTGCGACAGCCGGCCCGGTAGGGGACGTTGTCCGCGCAGTGGGGCCACGGGCCCACGTGGGCGGCGCGCACGGCGGCGCTGGCTGGCGTTGCCCCGTGGTAGGTGCGCAGGCCCGTCTCGGTGAACTCCTCGCCGCGCATCGGCTTGAAGCACACCGGGCAGGTGGTGACGTACAGGAGGCCGAGGCTCACGGTCGGCGCCCCCGCCCGTAGATGGCCCACACCAAACGGCGCGTGCCGTAGGCGAGGAAGACGCCGACGGCAGCGAGGCCGACAGCATGGCGACCGTCCTCCTCGACGTACGCGGCGACGAAGGCCACGACGGCACACGCCGCAGTGATGCCGGTGAGGAGGAGAGCTTTTGCGCGCGGGCTCACCGGGATACCTCCGGCGCGGCCTGCTCGGCGCTCTCTGCCTGGAGCTGCGCGCGGATGGCGGCAGCGAGGGCCGGCATCACCTCGCGGCAGAATGCGCGGAGCTGCGGCTCGTAGTCCAACGACGCGAACTCGCTCGCATCGTCGATGCGGGTCTCGCGGAGCCAGTCGTGAAACTGGTACTCCTCCATCTCGACCTCGTGGCGCGCGTCGCGGCCGTCGTAGTAGCCGAGGGCGAGGCCGAGCTTTTCCCACTCCTCCGCCGCACGCTCCTTCGTCCAGCCCCACCTGCGGCGGTACTCGATGATGTGCTCGCGGATGCCCTTGAGCGTGGCGGCGCCGTCCCACCAGTCGCTCGTACCGAGCTTGCTGCACACGTAGGACCTGTCATCCCGGCCGCCGATGCGGACGACGAAGTCCCGGAACGGCATGCCGGGGGCCGTCCACCGGAAGGCGTAGTTTCCATAGTCAGAGACAGTCGAAAAGTAGCCGTCGCTCCGAAGGATGACGTCCGCCAGCCACGACCCCTCGGGCGTGAGCAGGCGGTACTGCCAGACGGTCAGCTCACGCATGGCCCACCCCCGATGCGTGCGCCAGTTCCTCGGCAGCCCACGCCATGTACGCGCGCTCGGCCTGGGCGACGTCGCCAGCGGTCCCCACCCATCCGGCACCGCAGGAGGGGCACAAGAGCGTGTCCGTCTGCGCGGCGCGGTGGGGCGAGTCCGCGAGCCTCGCGGGGATGCCACAACGGGCCTTGCAGCTCGGGCACGCGGGACAGTCGTGCCAGGGCTTCGGCTCGGCGAAGTCGCCGCCGACCGGCATCGGCGTGAACTCGCGACAGCCGCACTCCGTCAACACACCCCAGAACGGGAGGATGTACGTGCAGGGGCTGTCGACGTGCTCCTGGTAGACGTGCCCGCACTTCGAGCACGGCGCGTCGAGGTTGACGCTACCCATGGGTGCCTCCGGTGGTGGAGCGCCCGCCCGGAAGGACGCGAAGCGGCTGCTGCGCGATGCCGCGCGAGCTGGTGCGCTGCTTGGGCGGGACCTTCCGCGCGGAGCGGTGCGCGAGCAGGACCAGAGCGCCGCATCCCAGGTGGACCAGCCCGCCGAACACGTAGAGGGCCGCGCCGATGACCTCAGGCGACATGGGTGGCGCCCCTCTCCCACGAAGGCGTCAGCGAGGCCGCCCACCGCAACGCGGCTTCCTCGGCCTGGGTGAGGAGTTGCTGCGCGCGCTGGCGGGTCCCTCCAACGTGCTGGCCGATGCTCTCCAGCGTCTCGCCATCAAGTCGCAGGAGGTACGCCTGCACGGCCTTCTCGCGGACGGGCTGGCTCATGCCGGGCCTCATGTGCGCGCACAGCCGCTCGCCCAGCGTCGCGGAGAGACGGTGTGCCTCTGCCGTTCGCTCCTGCGTAGGAGGGACAACGACGCTGAGCAGCTCGTCGACGTCGAGAGGAAGCTCGTGCCGTGGGACGTACGCGCCGTCCTCATCTCGCGTGACCCCCGCGAGAGCCAGCCATCCGCGCATCACGTAGTGGCGAACGGGGCGGCGGGCGAAGGTGACGAACGACGCGCCTCCATCGGGGAGCCACCGCTGGGCGGCGTACATCGCGCCCATCCACGCGTAGCTGGCGAGGTCGTCCTCGAAGCCGCGTGCGGCCGAGCAGCGCAGAACGAAGCTGCGCACAGCCCACCTGACAACCCGGTGGGCCTGGAGGACGAGTTGTTGCTCCGCTGCGGTGAGTGAGCGTTGGCCATTCCTCATGGCCGCCTCCGGCTCACCGTGCGGTGGACGCCGCGGCGCTGCTCGGCCTCCAGGCGCCGCCGCTCACGCGTGAGAGCGAGGGACGCGTCCGACTCGGCCTCCTGTCGGGTGGGGGCGTGCGCCTCCACCTCGACGTCCGTCCCCCGGAGGGTGACGACGTGCCCGAGCGGACCAACAGAGCTGATGCTCGCGAAGGTGGTGGCGCTCATGCCTTCGCCGCCTTCGCCATGTCCAAGAACTGGGTGCGGCCGTCCCGGATGCACACCAGGAGCGACTGGTGCTCCATGCTCAACCCGAGCATCTGGGCGCGCAGTTCGTCGGCGCTGCACGTCCAGTCGAGGGGCAGGTGCAGCAGCGCAGCAGCGGTGACGAGCGCGTGCGTGCCGTTGAGGGTGAGCGGCGCCATGAGCCGCCCCGACTGCTCATGGGTGATGCTGTAGGCGGCGCCCTCCGTCACCTCAATCGCGGCGATGGCCAGCCCACCCCGACGGAACACGCAGGGGTTCGACTCAGGGCCCTCGGAGGTGCTGATGGTGATGGGACGGAGCCCCTGCTGAAACTTGAGGGCGCCGCTCACCGGGCACCGCCCTTCGAGGGCGCGTCCGGAACGTAGTCGCCGGCGCGCTCATCCGCGTTGGAGACCCGGAGAGCCAAGACCTCGGCAACGGCCGCTCCGATGGAATGGTAGAGGCACGCCTGTCGGACCCGCGCGTGGCTCTTGGCGCAGGCGCGACAGCCCTCCATGGGAGGCACGTTGCGCCGGTACTCGGTGACCGCCGCTGAGAGGGGAGGGAGGGGCGTTACGTTGTTACGCTGCGTGCCGTCGCCAGGGGCCTTAGCGCCACGTCCAGAGACCGTTTCAGAGGGAGAGGGAGGAACCTGCGGCTCAATCTCCCCGTGGGGTCGAGGGTTCGATTCCCTCCGCCTCCACAGTTTAGCCTTGTAGTTACGGGCAGTTAGACGCTTCAACTGCCCGTGTCGCACGTATGTCGCATTCGGGAACAGAGGGGCGGTCGAGCACAGAGACCGCCTCTCTCCGAGTGTCGGGGCTCAGGTGGGCGTAGCGCATCGTCATTTCGATGGTCGCGTGCCCCATCAGCTCCTGAATCACCTTCAGCGGAACCGCCCTCATCGCAAGGTGGCTCCCGTAGGTGTGCCGCAGGTCGTGCCAGCCGATTTGCCCCTGCTCGCGGGTAATGCCCGCCTCCCTAAGCGCACGACGAAGCGGAGCCTTCATCAGCCCGGCCGTCAGTGGCTGTCCGTCCTCTTGGCAGAAGACGAAGCGGCCCCGAAGGTGCCGGTGTGCCTTGAGGGCATCCACCACGGAAGCGGGCAAATCGACCGCTCGCTCGCGCCCGCTTTTCGGCAAGTCCTCCACACCGTTCCAAATCGTCCGGTTGACGTTCAGCAGGCCTCGGGTCAGGTCCAGGTCGTTCCATTGAAGCCCCATCAGCTCCCCCTGCCGCAGCCCCGCCTTGAGGGCGACGAGGAGCACGGGACGCCACTCCGGTTCAGCGGCTGCAACGAGCCGCTCGGCTTCCTCAAAGCTCAGGAAGTCGAAATCAGGCTTGGGCACTTTCACGAACAGCTTCACGTGGGGAGCCTTCGCGATGACCTCTTGCTCCTCCGCGACAGCCAGGAGCTTGCTGAGCGACGACAAGACGTTGTTGATGAATTTCTTGCCCAGCGTCTTGGGTGCAGTGTCCTTGCGCTTGCGAATGGCTGCCTTTGTGGGGGCGTCCTTGCGTGCACGAGTAGCCGAGGACTTCTTCTTCATTGCGGCTTTGAAGTCCTCGATTTGCGCCGGGCCGATGTCATCCAATGCCATCTCCCCGAAGAACGGAATGATGTGGTTCTCCAGGTGTCGTTGCTGGGTGTCTGCCGTTGAAGCCTTGTTGTTGTTCTCGCTGTAGGTGAGGAATCGTGGCGCGAAATTCGCCAGCGTAGGCGCGCTCCCCTCCTCTTGCTTGCTCTCCTTTCCGAAGGTTCCGCTGAGGATGGCGTTGCGCAGTTCTCGTTCGTAGTGCTCGGCACCCCGACGAGTCTGAACGGGCGAGAACTTCACGACTCGCTGTTTCCGTCCGTCCGCGTGCTGAAACACGAAGTCCACTTGCCACGCCTCCTCTGACTTCCCTTCCTTCGTCGTCCACTTCCGCAATCTGACGCTCATCGTCGACTCCCAAGCGCAGAATCACGGCCCTTACCCGGGGTGGACTCTACCAGCGCAGCGCGGCGGATGCGGAGGGCTTTCCCGATGCGAACGACCCCCGGCACCTGCCCCAACCGAATCGACTCGTAGAGCGTCTTCCGGTTCACGCGCAGGAGAGCTGCGGCCTCGTCGACCGTCAGGAACTCGGGCGGATTCTCTGCTGCGACCTGTTCGGACGCCTTCATTCCGAGGCCCTCAACGCGGCACCGAACAGCCGCGCGTGCAAGAGTCCATAGGCGAGCGCCGCTTGCTGGGGCACGACGCCATTTCCGAGGAGCCGCAGTCGGTCGATCCGATGGGCCAGCCCATCAGCCATTCGACAAACCGCGGGTTCAACGTCCGGGCGCCTTGCGAGGACTGCGCGCCATCCTGTGATGTCGTCGCGCCCTGGGGGCCACTGGGGAAGGTCAGAATCGCTTCCGAGAGCTGTCGGCGACGCTGACCGACGCAGCTCGCGACCTTCCAGTCGAACGCCCCCGGCGTCGGCCAGTCCTTCACGAGCGCGCTCAGGTCCGCCCCCGACTGGCGCCCGTTGCCCGGCTTCCCTCCTCGTCTCCCGTGTCCGTTCGAACTCTCCCCAGTGTTCGGCGTGGGCCAGAACGAAGAGACGTTCTCGCTTGTGAGGGGCTCCGGCATCGGACGCTCGGAGACACATCCACTCCGCATCGAACCCGAGCGAGGCAAGGTCGGCGAGCACGCGGTCGAGGCCCCGCGAACGGAGCGCCGCGACGTTCTCGACGAAGACAAAGCGGGGTCGAACCTCAGCGACGATTCGCGCGTACTCGCGCCACAAGCCCGAGCGCTCGCCGTCGAGGCCAGCACCCTTGCCAGCAACGCTGATGTCCTGACAGGGGAACCCCCCACTGACGCAATCCACAATGCCACGCCATGGGATGCCGTCGAAGGTTCCAACGTCGTCCCAGACAGGCGCCGTATCCAGTTCTTCTTTTTCCATCCGGGCCACGAGGCAGGCCGCTGCGTATGCTTCCCGCTCGACGTAACAAACAGTCCGGAGGGAAGGCACGGCCAGTTTGAGGCCGTGAGCGAGTCCGCCGCCGCCAGCGAAGAGTTCAAGTGCGCGGCGCGGATGAATTCCGACGGGATGAATAGCCAGGCCATGCGCGCTCACCTGGGGAAGACTTTCCGGGGCGCGAGTCGGCCGACGACGTGAAGGCCGATGCCGATGGCGTCCCAGACGTTGTGGTGCTTGTCCTGGGCGCGCGGGAGCTGCACGCGAAGGTGTTCATGCGGTCGCTCGCCGAGACGCGCTTTGATGCGCTCGACCATGACGTCACCGTCGAGCGTTCCCTTCCACTCGCGAGGCAGGTAGCTCCGTTCCGACGTGGCTCCCAATGCACCCGCGACGCGTCCGACGACACCGGCAAGTTCGATGAGGTCGTTCGGGTCGCCCTTGCTCTTCCCGGCCGTGTAGACCTGGGGGCACTCACTCGCGACGGTGACGGAAACAGCCCCGCCTGCGGCCCTGAGCGGCTCCAGGAGCGACGAAACGAACGCGGCCACCCCGTCCGCCATCCGCGACCATGCCGGAAGCCCTCGGGCCTTCCGCTCGGGATTCGTGGGCATGCCCGCCGCGAGCAGCTCGCCCGAGTCCAGGTCGAAGATCGCGACACCGCACTCGCGAAGCCCGGGGTCGAGCGCCACGAGGAGCTGTCGCGCGGTGGAGGTTGAAGTCATCCGTTGCACCAATCAGGGAAAGAGGTCCCTCCCTAAATGGGTGCGGATTCCGAGCGTGGTTCAGGCCGCGCGCTTCGCGGGTAGCTCCCAGACGAGCAGCCGCCCGGAGCTGTCGCGCACGGTGGCGACGTCCTTCGACATGATGCGGGACAGCGCGGGCTCGGCTTCGATTGCCGGTGCCAGGTCAGGCGTCACCTCGCGCATCGCTTGCCGCATCAGTTCTGCCTTGCGCTCGGCCGCGTCGTGCAACCGCTGCGGGTCGTCGGCGAGCAGCTCGCTAATCAGCTCGTCATGCACCATGAGGACAAGCCGCGAGCCATAGAGAGGCGAGCTGCGTTCGACGTACATCTCGCGACTGACGCGCCACATCGCGCGCTTGCAACCGACGGCCCCCAGGCCCTGAAAGGGCGTGTTGAGAATCTGGGTGTAGCCGCATGCCCCGCGCAGGATGTTCGCGCCCGGAATCATCACGTCGGCGAACCCGCCCCCGTAGGTGCGCGACTTCGCCCGGTGCTGTAGCTCGCGCTGCTCGGGCCACGCGTTCAGCCACTTCTTATCCAAGTCCTTCGCGACCTCGACGCACGCCCGGCAGACCATCTTCGGCTTGCGCTGGACGGTCACGACGACTCGCTCGACACCGCAGACGTCTGCGCGCTTTGCCAGCAGGCAGAACGAAACCCGGTCCTTCGCGCGCGCGTTGTAGACGAGCGAACCGCCAGTCATCCCGCCGCCCTTGCCGAAGTTGAGAATCTTCGCGAGCTGGCGGAAGGCGACCGCGACGGGGTCCTTCGCTTTGACCTTCGAAAGCAGCTCGTCGTAGTTCGCCCCGAGGAACTCGGCCGCGGCAAGGGTGTGAACGTCGAGCCCACTGTTCAGGGCGTCGGCCATCTTCGAGAAGCCCAGCTCCCAGATTGCCCGCTGAGCCATGGTGCGAAGCTCAAGGCCGCCGTAGTCGACCGAGCAGTAGACGAACCCGGGCCGGGCCTCGTGGACCTCGCGAATGCCGCCCTTCTGGGGGAGCTGCTGGTAGTCGCTGGAGACGCGCGTCGTGGACACCAGCACGTTGAAGCGCGGGTTGATGGGGAGCGCGGTGCCGGCCTCGACCACGTCCAGGTAGGTCGACTTGTACTTGTCGACGCGCCCGCTCTTGCCTAGGTCTTCGAGGAGCACGTCACCCGAGCCGAGCAGCGTGTCACGGTCGGTCGCGACCTGGCCGTCAGGGAATCGGTCGCTGGGCGCGGTGACGGGAGGCTGCCCGTCATAGGCGGCAGTCACGAGCGCCGCGAGTCGCTTCGAGTCCTTCGTCCCGTCGTCGCGGTAGATGCCTGCCGCCTGGAACTTGGCCCGGTTCTCGCTCCACTCTCGCTCGACGCGCTCACGGAGCTGGGCCACCGACGCGCCGTTCGTCCGCAGGCCCCAGATAGAGGCGAGGTGGAGCGCGAACGCGGCGCGCATCTGGTCGGCTTCGGCATGCAGGTTGCCGCCGTTGGGCGTCTCGCGAGCGATGGCTTCCTGCCGGAAGTAGACGTCGAGCGTGTAGCGAGCGTCGCGCTTCGGGTAGTCAGCGGCTTCCTTGGGCCAGCGCTCGACAGGGACGCCGTCGAATTCTCCGTAGCGGAGGCGCCATGCCTTCGGGTTCTTCTTCTCCTCGCTGATGTCGAGCCCCAGGTGACGCTGCACGAGGAGCGCGAGCGGGTAGCGGGCTCCCTCGTCGTCGTCGAGCTTCCGCCCCGTCGACGGGTCAACGCCGTACATGCCCCGAGCAATGTCGATGAGCGCTTCGCGAATCTGGACGCAATGCAGGCGACCGGCATCGAGCGCCGCGAAGATGGGCGCGACAAGGCTCGGGTCGTCCGCCGCCATCACTCCGAGGTCGTAGGGGAGATTCGCGCCGACGAGATGCGTGTCAGGTGCGGTAAGGACCTTGCGAAAAAACTCCCGGGCCTGGGCCTTGTCGAGTAGCCGTTCGCTACCGGGTTCGCGCGTCGCGATGCTGCCGCAGACGAGAGGTGGCGCAAGCAAGCCGGGCTGAATCAGCCACGTCTCCGTGTCGAACGACCAGACGTTCACGGGATGCCTTGTGGAAAGGGAGAGCGGCCCGTGTCGTGGGCCATCCGCCGACGGAAGAGCGCCGCCGGACGTCAGGTCAGTAGAGGGCGTCGGCCAGCGCGGGCAGCTTGCTCGCCTTGCGGGCCTGCTCGACCTGCGCGAGCTGCTCGTTGTTCAGCTCGACATGGGACCAGCGATAGCCGCTGATGACCTTGCCGGCGTGGCCCTCCTTCGCGGGGAGCTGCTTGGGGAAGACCTCGCAGCGAATCAGGAGGTGCGTGCCGGCCTGCCGCTCGTCGAAGAACTTCTTCAGCGCGGCCGGGTTGGCGAACTCGTACTCGTCAGCACCAACGAGCGTCATCAGGAAGGACTTGAAGCGCCCGCCGCCGCCCTTCTTCGCGTCACTGAGGTTCTCGACGTAGTCGACCGTCTCACCGGCCCGGCTCGGCGACTCGCCACCCGGCAAGGGGTCGGACTCGCGGACCTTCAGCTCGGCGATAGCTGCGTCCCCCTTGAAGCCCTCCTTGGTGCGGATGACTTCCACTTCGAGCAGGTATCGCCCGAAGCGCGGATAGCGCCCGCCCGCCGCAGCCTGCGCGGTGGCAATCTTCGTCAGTGCGTTGTTCATGTTACGTGGGCCCTTCGGCTTGGGTTGCGTCAGCGAGGAAGTGTGCTGACCCCACGTAAATGAGTGCGGATTCTGGGAGTGGTTCGGACTGGGTGGTCTTATGTACCCAAAAGACGCACCACTGAAGCCGCTAAGTGTTTAGTGAACCGAAAAGCAACGCGCGCCGTTGACACCGTTCACAAACGGTTGCATTCTGTTGACGAAGGTAACAGGGTTCGCGCATGGAGTTGGTCGGTATCTCTGAAGTCGCAGAGCTTGCAGGCGTCACTCGGCAGGCGGTTGTCAACTGGCGCGGGCGGTACGTTAACTTTCCTCAGCCGCTAGCAGATCTCAGAAGTGGTCCCGTGTGGAAGCGGGATGAAATCATTGCATGGCTTAAGCAAAAGGACGGAAAGATGACGAAGATCATTAGCTTCATCAATTTGAAGGGCGGCGTAGGAAAGACGACGAGCACTGTTGCTATTGCCGAGTTCCTGGCCGATGAGCATCGGAAAAATGTTTTGGTGGTCGACCTCGACCCTCAGACCAATGCCACTGTTGCCTTGATTTCTGAAGAGGAGTGGCAGCGGCGTGACGATGCTGGTCAAACCCTGAAGCAGCTCTTCAAAGACAAGCTCGAAAAGACGAACGTCTTTAATGTGAATGACGCCATCGTTCGCAATGTGTCAAACCTTCATGGTGGAATCCCACGGCTGGCGCTTCTCCCGTCAAGCCTTGGGCTGATTGAACTCCAGGATCAGTTGGCGTTGATTCCCGGCGGCAACTTCTATGCCATTAGTCCAGTCGATGTGCTCGCAGGGGCGCTGCGCCCAGTTCTGGATGGCTTTGATTATGTATTGATTGACTGTCCGCCCAATCTCGGAATTATCACTCTGAATGGCATTGGCATGAGCAATGGCTATGTCATTCCGGTGGTTCCGGACATTCTTTCGACCTACGGCGTTCCTCAGATTTTGAATCGAATAGAGACATTTGCCAGTACGAAGGGGATCTCCGTTCCTTCGAAGGGGATCATTGTTAGCAAGTATCGCGTTCAAAGCGTTTTGCACAACTCCCGACTGAGTCAGATGCAACAGGCTGCGGCAAGAAACGAACTGCCGCCAGTATTTCCAACGGTGATCCCCGAAGCCGCAAAGATTGCTGAGGCTGTTGATTTTGAGGCCCGGGTCAATACGTTGCGTCAGAAGTATGGCTACGGAAACAACTACGAAAGATACTCTGAGTTGACGAAGGACTTTGTGAGGCTATGCTGAAGGGAAGGCAACTGCGTAGAGTGGCCCATGCACTGGTCGACGTGGTTTGCGAGGAGTTTATTCGAAATCCAGAGTTTGCTGGCCGTCTGGAGTCGGTGCTTCGCGATGCTTATGCAGACACGTTGTCCACTGAAGATAGGCCAGTTCGGCCAAAGAAGCCAAAGAAGCGGCAGTTGGTCGACCCCTTTCAAATCCTATCGGATAAGGGTGCGCTGGGGTTGCGCGCTTTTTTGCAAGCACTACCCATTCAAGACTTGAAGGGTATCGTGCGTGCCCACCGCCTCGACCCATCTCGGCTCAGTGACAAGTGGAGGAGTCAAGAGCGTCTTGTCGATTTTGTCACCGAGCGCGTTGAATCGAGAGCTAGGCAAGGAGATGTATTTCGCCAATATGGAGCGCGGCAGTCGGGGGCGCACACCCCAACGACAGGAGAGCAAGTAGCTGGCGCTAGCCTGTCAAAGCCGGAGGATAAAAAGGATCAGGGCCCAGGACGTGTTTAGTTCGCCCTGAGTTCTATTGGCTTGCTGGTATGGGCTATTGCGTCTGGGGCGATGTCTCATGACCCGCCCCGTCGTAATGCGCGAAGCACAGTTTCTGCGGTGTGCCTTCGGTCTGTTCAATGAACCGCGCGAAGTCGCAGGCCTTCTGGAAGGCCCCGACCAACTCGGCGGTGTGCTGGTACAGCTCCACCTCGACGTCGTCGGCAAGCTGCCCCTGTCGATGGCATCGGCCGATGGCCTGTTCCCACGCGGCGCCATCGGCTGGCGGGTTCACGAACAACATCCGCGAGAACATCGTCAGGTTCTTCCCGGTGCCGTGCGCGCGGAGTGACGCGACGATGGAGCGCTTCCCACTCTCCCGGATGATGGTCGCCGACGCTTCCGGGCCACCGCCGTAGAAGGGCACGCCCGCCGCCTTCGCGATGCGCTCACCCAGTTCCGGGAACTCCATCCACACGATTCCCGGTTGCCCCTTCCGTAGCGCCCACTTCGCCGCGTCGTTCACGATGAAGTCGGAGAGCCACACGGCTTCCGTGACGTGGACGACGCGCTTGTGAATCTCGCCCCAGGCGGGCCAGGAGTGCGCGCGCCACGTCGGGAGGTCGCCGTCATAGGGCGGGGACTGGTGAGCGCGAATCGCGGCACGGACGAGCAGGCCGGGGGAATCGAGGTGCTCGGCGGGGCGCTTGAGGCGCTCGCGCAGCTCCCGGTTGAACTCCTGCCGGCGTGAGAACCAACGAAGAATCAGCTCGGGATCTTGCGGCGTGCCCTGGATGGCCGGGTAGCGCCAGCGATGGAAGAAGCCGCTCGCGAGCTGCCGCGCGCAGACGACCCGTTGCAACTCGTCGACGAACTCTTCGCCATCGGGGCGTTGCCCGCCGAGCGCCGTCTGAATGTGAGCAAGCAGCTCGTCGGGCACCTTGCCCGGGTCGCGCGTGCGGATAGTGAGCGACATGCCAACGGCGCTCTCGTCGGTTGCCACGACACCCGGCGTCGCGTTACGCCACCGCCGATAGGCATCGCGCACCCGTCGGCGCTCGCGTTCGGCTTCGTTCTCACCTTCGAGCGGGGCGAGTGGGTGCGACGGGTCGACGAGCTTGAGCAGCTCTCCAGGAGGCGCGGCGACGAGCCCCGGGTCCAGTGCCGACGCCCACTCCTCGACGACGTGGTGCTTGAGCGGGAGCGGGCTGCCGTCCCGTAGGGCGTACTCCGCGAGGTGGGCGTAGTCCTTGACCGTTCTCGTCGCCAGCGTGCCCGACTGGGCCACGAGACGCGTTTGGGGGTGCTGTTCCAGGTAACGGAGGAACCGGCCCGTGCGTGCGCTCTTCCGGTCCTTCAGCTTGTGGGCCTCGTCGCAGATGATGAGGTCCGGCCTGACGCGCGTCAGGAGGTCCGTGCCTTCCTGGGTTGAGAACTTCTCGTAGGTGATGACGTGGAGAACCGGCAAGCCAGGTCGGAACCACCGGCCGCCTGCGAGGTTGGGCAAGCACCAGTGCCCGCCGTAGAACTGCCAGTCGACGTCGAGGAGCTGGGGGCGCAGGTTGGACGGCAGGAGGAGCACGGCGACCTTGCACCCGGGCATTGCGAGCGGAAGCAGGAGGTCAATCAGCGTCTTCCCGTGCCCTACTCCGATGGGGAAGAGCCCGCCACCCGTGCGCGCGGCTTCCAGGAGGGCAAGGCGCTGGATGGGGAGCAACGAGGACGGGCAACGTTTCCCGAGCGTCCCGCAGACGCAGGGCGTTCCAGGTGGGGCGCGCAACGAGGCTTCCAGCGTGGCGAAGTCAGCCCTGCCATAGCTCGCCGCGAGGTCCCGACGCGGGAGGCTGAGCACGCGAGCGAGGTCTGGAGACCAGCCAACGGGCTGACCCTTCGCGATGGTGGCGCGGTCGCCCGTGAGCTTCGCGAGGGTAACGGGCGCAACGGTAGCGGGACGCTCGGCAAGAGGCGCCGCGCCCGGGTTCAGCCGGTGGAGAAGTCTCATGCTGGGAAGGGCAAGTGCCCCGCCAGCCGAAGCCGACGGGGCTGGTGATGTGCCGTCAGCGGATGCCGCGAACGACCACGTCGAAGGACGGTTCGAGGGCTTCGACGATGACCTGCATCAGCTCCGATTGGGCGACCCCGAGCGCGGTGTAGATGCCGGGAGGGGGCAACTCGACACGCGCGGCCATCGCGAGCGCGCCACGCCACTTCCCGAACCCGAGCGGGGAGTCGGAGCCCGCGAAGCGCACATCGTCGACGCCTCCCGCCTGGGCGACCTTGTGGTGCATGTCGTCGACATAGCCAGTGAGCGACTCGGGGCGGGGCCCGTCATGCTTGGTCGGCACGCAGTCAACGAAGAGAACACGAAGGTCGCTCGTAGCCTGCGCGGGCTCTGGAGCCTTGCGCGGGCGCCCTCGTCGCTTCGGCGCGGGCTGCTCGGCGACCTCGGGGGCCATCTGCACAGGCGCGGGCTGCGGCGCGTCGGGAGGCAGGACGGCGGGCAGGTCAACCGCGGCGTCGGTGGTGGGGACGGATTCGGAAGGCTTGCTGAGCAGCTTGTCACGCAGGGACATCGTCTTGTTCTCTCCTGTGAGGCACTTCGCCATGAACGGACACCCGCCGTACTTCGTGCAGGCGGGGCCGTAGTTCGCGGGCACGTCGGAAGCGCGGGCGGCTTGCGCGTGCGTCTTCATCGCTTCGACCTGGGGCTCGACCTTGGTCCGCCACTCGCGCGCGATGTGCTCGACGGGCACCGACGCGACAACGGAGGCTGCAAGGCGCTGGCCCCGGGTCTGGTAGTAGAGGTGCTCCAGCTCCAGCTCGCGCACGCCCGGGAAGCGCTCGGCCTGGCTGAGCGCCCACGCGCCATAGCCGACCATTTGCAGGCCGGGTTCCGTGTTGGCGTCGGCGAGCTGCTCGGGCGTCGCGGCGTTGCTCGCGATGTTGCTCGTGAACTTGTGGTCGGTGATTCGCAGCACGCCGTCAGTGGCGAGGTTCCGCGCGTCGACGAGGTCGATGAAACCGGTGAACGGGATGCCGCCCGCAGTTAGTGGGGGGGCACCGTCGAGAGGCTGTTCGACGAGTAGGTCGGGGCCGGGAGTCGGCAGGAGATGGGCACCCGCCTTCGCGAACGCGCCGAGCACGTCTTCGCCCGTCGACAGGTAGTGCTCAAGCTGCGCGTGGCCCTCGGTGCCGACCTGCTGTGCCCCCGTGCTCGGCTCGGGCAACCGCAACACCTTGGCGAAGTACCAAGCACGGGGGCACAGCTTGTGTTTCTTGAGCTGGGACACGCTCAAGCGCTGGATGACCCCGGCGATGACGGAGGGGCTGTTGCTGGGGGCTTCGAGGGAGGGCGTCACCCTCTCTAAATGAGTGCGGCTTCCGGGAGTGGCTCAGCCCAATTTCGGCCCAACGAATTCCAGAGCAGCAGCGAAAGAGAGGGCATAGATAGGCATCCCTCTCGGTTCAACAAGAGGCCACGCTTAAAGCATGGCCACGTACCCTTCTTGGCGAAGCGACAAATAGGGGGAGCGCGCTGTCTTGAAGGTGTGGCGTTGAATTCAGGGCGAGCGCCTCAGTCCCGATAGGTCGTGGCGACCGCTAGGAGCCGACGGCCCCTTCGACGTACTTGCATGCATCGCTGACTGTGTGAATGAGTTCGACGTGCTCATCGGGGATTTCGATTTCGAACTCATCTTCGAAGTGCATGGCGAGCTCGATTAGGTCTAGCTCATCCATTCCCAAGTCGTTAATGAGATCCGCACTGTCGGTGACGCTGGAGGGGGGGACGTCGGCCTTCTCTGCGATGATTCTCTTTACTTTTGTGCAAGTACTCGAAAGCCCAGCCGTGACTTGCGTGGTGGAGGCTTGCGTGGACGCGAGCTGGCTGGGTGAGGCGCTCCCCGTGGTTGAGATTAGCAGCGCGGCGAGAAAGCCTAGTGCGGAATGGCGAGCAATGGAGTGGTGCATGGGGCTCCTGGATATGGGGGAGGCTATTCTGATGGATCTGCATTTGTGGTCAAGGGAGTTGGCATAGTTTGCAGTGTTTTGGTTTCCGTGGCGGGTCGGTGAAGATGTTGTGAAGAGAGGATGGATTCGGCCAGCCGTGGCGGAAACACGGCTTGCCCCGCCAGCCCATGTACTGTCCGAATTTATTTGTGTGACGCGCTTTCGTTTGGTTGGACTGCTCTCTACGGCCTGAATGCCCTTGGCCGCTCGCCGTGCTTCTCCGTAGGCGCGTCCTTCAGCTCGTCCGGCAAGTAGTAGACCAGCGGCCGTGTCCCATCCCCCATCCGCCGCTGGCCTCGGGTGAAGTGCAACGACTTCAGCGCCGCCCCAATCTCGCGTGAGAACCGAAGGTCGACCTGAGCAGGGTGGAGCGCGAAGGCTTCCACGCCGACCTGGAGCAACGTCACGTCCGAGGGCCGCCTGTCGGCCGGCATCTCCAGCAGCCACTTCAGGATGACTTCCTTCCGGCTATCCCCATGGTTCTCCATGCGCAGGGCGGCCTGCTGCTCGGCCCCGGCCGCCTCCTCGTTGCTCAGCCACCAGTCCTCGCCCTGGTGGAAGCGCACGACGGCTTCGGCCCAGATTTGGTCACGGTCGCGCGCGAGCCCCTCGGTGTCGATGCGAGTGCACTTCACCGGCCAGAAGCGGCGATGCCCCGTGGGGTCTCTCAGGTAGTCATCGTCGTTCGTGGTCCCGACGAAGATGCACCGACGCGGGCTCTTCACGTTGGCGCGTCCGTAGGGAGGCCGGTAGGTGTCCTCAACCCGGGTGATGAACGCCTTGAGGGCCTGGTCCTCGCTCTTGCGGAACGTGCTCAGTTCGGCCAGTTCGATGAACCAGAACTGAGAGGCCAGCATCGCACTGTCCTTGCTGGTGACGTCGATGGTGGCGTCGCTGAAGTACCTGCCGCCCAGAATCCGGAACGCCGTCGACTTCCGGAGGCCCTGGGGCCCCTCCAGAATCATGACCGTGTCGACCTTGCACCCAGGGCGCAAGGCACGCGCAACGGCTGAAATGGCGAACTTCGCGCCGACGGCCCGCAGGTAGTTGGGCTCCCCCCGCGCGCCGAAGTACGTCACGAGCAACTCGTCGAGCCGCGGCTTTCCGTCCCAGACGAGTTCCGCGAGGTAGTCGGCCACCGGGTCGTAGCTGTTGGCCTTCGCCACGGCGAGGAGCTGCTGCGCGACGACGTGCGCCTTCGGCATCAGGCCGAGCTGCCCGTACTTGCTGAGCTGAATCCAGTTGGCGACGAGCACGTCGAGCGTTTCCAGGTCCACGCTGGGGCCGAGCGGGCTGGCTTCCACTTCGAGCCCCTTCGTCACTTCGTTGAAGCGGAAGACGCCGCGCCACTCGGGGGACTTGAGAAGCACCGTGAAGACGTTCGCCTGGCAGTTGCGAATGCGCTTGCCGCCGTCCTTCGTGGTGTCGAGCAGCAGCTCCCCCACCCAGGCGTCGGGGTCCGGGGCGTCTTCCTCGAAGCCAGGGGCGTCGATGGAGAGCGAGGCAGGCGTGCTCCCGCCAAGGGCCTCCCAGATGGCGCGGTTATCGGCGAGCTGTGACGCGTCCCGGGCCCGACGGCGTTCCTTGTGGCGCCGCAGCTTGAAGAGGGCCTGCTCGCACAGGTGCTCCGTCCCTTCCTGCCAGTCCGTGGCCGCGAAGGACGCACGGAACAGCTCGACGATGGCCGATTCCGGCGTGCCGAGCGGCAGGACGAAGGCCGCGCACGACATCAGGGCGTTCAGGGCGTTGTCTTGCCCGCCGATAGGGGCCAGGGGCTCACCGGCAAGGGCCCGGCGCACGAGGGCAACGTGCTCGGGCTTCCGGATGCGCCGCAGGAGGGCCCGCAGCTCGTACAGGTCGGCCGGAGCGTCGTCAGGGGGTGGGGGAGTAGCCGGAAGGCCCGAACGTGCCATTGCGAGCAGCCCGTCGACGTCCAGGGGCATTCCCTCGGCACTGAGGGCCATGGGCTCGACTCCCTCGGGGGCGTCCGGCAGGAAGTAGAGGCGCGCCAGGTCCTTCGTGGCCGGGTCGGCCGGGAGGTCGAGGAGGCGGATTGCTGCCTCACGCACGGACGGCCACTCGCGCGGGAGCACGGGCCGGGACAATGGCATCACCAGTCGCAGGCAGTAATCCTCGGGCGGGCGATTGCTGTGCGTCGAGTGGACCGCGAAGGCCAGTCCCCGGCTCCTGACGGCATCCAGGCAGGAGAGTTGCGGCGAGGTGAGGTGGTCCAGGTCGAACACGGCCACGGTGACGGCGCGCACGTTCTCGGAGCGTCGTCGCTCGACGATGTCGACAGGGCTCCATGCCGGGCCATTCTTCGCAGGGCAGCCACGAGGGCAGGGCGACGTCGGGCAGCGGCTGCGACGGTGGGCGACGAGCTTTGCTGACAGCTCGGGCCACGAGAGTTCCGCGACTTGCGGCACGTTGTCTTGAGCGGACGCGTAGAAGGCGACCTTCAGCCGGTGGGCATGAAGGGGCGAGGGGACGGGCTTCGGGGCGAGAACGTCGAGTGGTTGGTTCACATCGACGTAAATGCGTGCGGATTCCGGGAGTGGCTCAGGAAGTCGCGAGAGGCTCAGGGACAGAGGACGAGTCGTGTGCATGCCCCATGTAGATGCGTGCGACTTCTCGCCGTGGCCCGCGTGCTCGCTTTGTTCGCCGGCAAGAGGGTGTCAGCTCGTCACTCGTCAAAAACGCTGGTTTGCTAAACCCCTTAGCTCCCCCTACCTCTTCTCCTCCCTTATACTACTTCATCATCTTCTTCTTTAGAGAGAGATAGAGAGTAAAGAGAAGAGAGGATAGACAGTTGACTAGCTAAGGTCGGTCCTGAGCTGAGGTAGCTACTTCGGGCTCGACTCGCCCTCTACCGCTGCCGCTCGCTTCGCTGGGCCACGGTGAGAAGTCACACGCATTTACTCGGAGACGGCGCTCATGCCGTTGGGCTGCCGCCGTGCGGTCCTGTTCCGAGGGGCGATGTGTCACCGTGACTGAGACTGTCTGTGAACTGCGATTGGGCGGCATGCCGCGTGCTCCTGGAGTGGCGATGTTTCACTCGCCCACTTGCTTCAGGGCCAGCGCTGAGAGGGCCGTTGCACGGTACGGGTACGCCACTGAGGCAGCACAGCAGACTGTCCTCGTGTCGCGCATCATGCAGGCCCGGGAGGATGAGGATGCCGCCCTGGAGCGACGCCTGTCCGCCGAGCTACTCAGGTCCGTGCGTCCAGTCATCCGCCGCGCCGTCGGAAAGTGCCTGTCGTTCGCGGGCACGCTGTCCCCTGAAGATCTCGAACAGGTCGCAGTGATGGCCGTGCTTCGCACCGTCGACAAGTTCGACCCTACGAGGGGCCGGCAGTCGTTCGGCGAGGTCGCGTACTTCCGTGCGAGGACCGCATGCGAGCAGTACGCGCGACTGCACGCGAGCGACGTCCACCCGAGCGATGGCGCGCATAAAGGCCGCACCGTTCGTTCAACCACTTGCACCGGAAGTAATGCCATTCGAGTCCAACGCATAGATATACCGTCTCACTTCTCGGACGGTGCCCTGGGCTGCGACCCGTTGGTCGATGCGCTGGAAGCCGCACTCGGCGAGAGGTCGGGGCGAGATGCCGACGACGAGACGCCCGAAGCCATGCTGCTGGCGGCTGAGCGTCGAGCCCTCGTGTTCGAGGCCGTGCGGCAGTTGGCCTCCGAGCAGCGAGAGTTGGTGTCGCGCGTGTTCGGCATCAACCGACCTGCTCAGTCCGTGCGCTCCGTGGCCGAAGCATGGGGCGCGCCAAAGAGTCGGGTCGACAGGATGCTGGCGCGTACCCTGGTGGAGCTGCGCGAGCTGTTTGTGGATGCGAGGGAGTAGCATGAGCGTCAGCTCAAGTCTGGGGGCAACACTGTGAAATTCAGGTTTGCTACCTAAAATAGAAGACAGGCTCACTTGGCAGTAGTTCGACACCCTTGAGCGGGTCCGTGTCTGGGTGATGGAAGATCCAGCGGCGGGCCTTGTAGGCGACGAGTTCATTCAATTTCGCCCCTAGCTCAGGGCCTATCTTACTTCCAAGTCGAAACACCTGCTCTTTGAGCTCATTCTCCCATGAGAGGCACAACGAGAACCGTGGTGATAGTGGCATCTGGACTTCATCTGCCGTTGCCCAGCCGCGACCGGAGAAAAAAGTCGGGGGAGTTGGTTTCGACCACATCACTACTGGAGTGTCGGACGTGAGAAGGCAAGGGTCGCCGTGGTCGCTGAGAAACCACCGGCGTTTAAGCATGATGTCCGCGAGTTCGGGAGCCAGCTTAAGCATTACGTTAATTCTTCTGTTTTGATGCGGCGTGATGGTGAAGTTGTTTACGTTTTTGAAGATGAGTTTTCGGGCGGCAATCTCCTCTTCAGTCGGTTCGCGGCCTTCTCTCCGATGGAACGTTTCGATGATCTCCTCTCTGGTTGCGTTAGAAATTATTTTCTTGGTTAGTACGTCGACGACTTGTCCGTAGCCTTGGAGGGTTTCGTCTCCACGAACGCACTGAAAGCCGATGAATAGGGCAATTGCCTCCCTGTCTGTGGGAGAGGGAGGGAACTTGCCACTGAGAATGTTTTCAATGGCTGCGGCTGCATTGCTTTCAATGACGCTCAGGAGTCCCTCCACGTCTTGCATTCGTCCGTTGTTCGTCTCGACGGCATAGTAATCCGTTTGAACGCAAGCCTTCTTTATATCAGTAGAGACTCGCTTCTTTTGATCACGAGAGACCATGATGATCCGGCGCTTATGGTCCGCAAAGCGCTTGAGATGCATCTGAGGCACGAGGTGATGGCGGCGGGGTTCAGACATAGTGCTAACAGCCTAACGGAGAATTGGACGCCGACTGCATGGCTCCTAACCTCATGGGGCCACTGCTCGCTTGGGGCCGTGTGGGCGGGTGTGGTTTTTGGTGCGGTTGAACTCTCGCCTGGGGAGCCCCCCCGTGATTATTTCCTTTCGCGGGCCGGATTCTGGCTTGCTCGGAGCGCCCCCACTTTCAGAAAATTTTGGGAAAATCCGCTCGGCGGGTCGATGTGTGCACTGGGGACCCAAGAAACTGAATCGATGGGCGAACCAGTTCCGTAAGTCGCACGCATTTAGGAGTTGTGGCCCCTCCTACAAAGCTCACGCACGAGCTGATTAAGACATTCTGCGACCATCTGCGAAGTGGGCTCTTCCGCCGAGCAGCGGCAGGACTCTGCGGCGTTGAGGAACACTCCGTTTCCCGCTGGTATCACCGGGGTGCAGGAGAGGCGCGAGGGCTCTATCGCGAGTTCTTCACCGCAGTGAACCGGGCGGAAGCCGAGTTCATGCAGGGCGCGACGGAGACGCTCCAGGCCGCCGCCACGACGAACCCCAAGCACGTCCAGTGGCTCCTGAGCCGTCGGTTCCCTGAGCTGTACGGCCGACGCGACAACGTCGAGACGAAGAGCCCCGAGGACCAGACCGCCGACACCGCCGCGCTGCGTGAGCTGCTGATTGACCGGCTGGGGAAGTTCCTTCCCGACGAGCCTCCCGCGCCCACCGATGCCGCCACGCCCGCGCAGCCCAGCAACGAAGGGGGCGAGTGATGCGAAGCGTGCTCACAGGGGCCTGGGGGAAGTTCGCCGAGGGACTCGCACCCCACGAGTCGCCCGCGTCGAGGATGGTCCAGACGGCCGGCTCCCGCGTGCAGCTCGCGAAGCTGTTCGGCGGGCTCGACGACAAGGAAGTGGAGCTGCTCGTCTACGACCTCGACTTCTGGGCGCGGCGCGAGCAGACCCCTCCGGACAAGTTCTCGACGTGCTTTGTCATGGCCGGGCGCGGCTTCGGCAAGACGTGGTGCGGCGCGCGGTGGGTCATCAAAAAGGCGTGGCAGGCGAAGAGCGTCGGGGCGCTGATTGGCCCGACGGCGGCGGACGTGCGCGACACGATGATTCGCGGTTCGTCCGGCATCCTGGCCCTGTCGCCTCCGTGGTTCACCCCGAAGTATGAGCCCTCGAAGCGGCGGGTGACGTGGCCCAACGGCGTCTATGCCATCTGCTACTCGGCGGATAAGCCCGACCGACTGCGCGGCCCGAATGCCGGGTGGGGATGGGGCGACGAGCCCGCTTCGTGGAAACACGACATGGCGGCCGTGGACCAACTTCCCCTGGTGCTGCGAATCGGCACGCGCGAGGACCCGCCGCAGCTCCTCCTGACGGGGACGCCGCGCCCGCTGAAGAAGATTGAAGAGCTGCTCTTCGCGAACGCGGAGACACAGGAGTTGAAGCCGGGCGTCGTGCTGCGCACGGGCTCGTCGCTGAGCAATGCCGCCAACCTGGCACCCACCGCGGTCGCGAACATGCGGGCCTTGGCGGGTACGCGTTGGGGCCAGCAAGAGGTGCTCGGGCGGCTGCTCTTTGATGTGCCTGGGGCCATCTTCGGCTCGGCGAAGTGGAAGCGCGTCGACACGGACCCGCACGAGTATGCCCAGCAGTTGGACAGGCGAATCGTCAGCGTCGACCCGAGTCCCACGAGCGAAACCGGCTCGGACGAAACGGGAATCATCGTCCAGGGGTGCAAGTCGAGCGCGCTCTTTGGGGCAGACAACGTGCCGCTCAAGCGCGTGTCGGTGCTCGCGGACCTGTCGCGTCGGGCGAGCCCTCGCGAGTGGGCGACGACGGCCATCCGCGCCTATCTCGAATGGGGCTGTGACGCGCTCGTGGTGGAGGTGAACACGGGCGGGGAGATGGTGGAGACGCTTATCAGCACCGTCGCGGGCGAGATGGGTGTCAGCGTCAACGTGAAGCCCGTCCGGGCGACGAGCGCGAAGAGCAAGCGCGCCGAGCCTGTGTCCGCCCTGGCCGAAGCGGGCCGCGTCGAGTTCGTCGGGACGTTCCCGAAGCTCGAACAGCAGCTCAGCAAATTCACCGGGGTTAACGGCCGAAGAGATGATCGCGCCGACGCCTTCTGTTGGGGCGTCCACGACCTCGTGTTCGCCGAGCAGTTCTTCGCGGTGTGAGGTTCTCCATGGGGTTGTTGGACAGGATGCGCGCCGCGCTGGGCGGTGGTGCGAAGCGGAAGGGGACGGGGCTGGAGCTGAGCCGGTGGGCTTCGGCCCCGCCGCGTCGGGAGGTGCCCGCGCTGCTCGCCGCATACGCGGAGATGCCGTGGCTGGGGACCATCGTCGACACGGTGGGAGACGCCTTCGCGGATGTGACGTGGCGGGCCTTCGTGCGGCAGGACCCCACAACGAGGAAGGCGCTCGTCGACGTGTCGCTGCGGCGGGCCTGCGGTGACGTGCGCCGCGAGCGGTTGAAGTCGCTCGTCGATGGGGCCGGTGCGGTGGAGCTGCCGGACCATCCCCTGTTGCGGCTGCTCGCGGACCCGAACGACTACATGACGGGCCGCGACTTCGCGAAGCTGTTCTGCCTTCACTACGACCTGGTGGGCGAGTTCTTCGCCGTCGTCGAGGAGGTGGCCGGCGTCCCCGTGGGCTTGTGGCCGGTGCCTCCTGATTGCGTGCTCGCCCTGCCGGACCTGAGCAAGCCGAAGTCAGAGCGCACATACACGGTGACGGCGGGTGGTCGCATGTTCTCGCTGCCCGCCGCGAGCGTGGTCTACGTGAAGCGGTTGAATCCGGCAGACCCGCTCGGCCGCGGCATCGGCATCGCCTATGCGCTCGGCGACGAGGTCGACACGGACGAGCACGCCGCGCGCTTCACGAAGAATGCCTTTTTCAACAACATGCTGCCGGGCGCGGTCATCGCCATTGAGGGGTTCAACGAGGGGCAGGCCGGGCCCGCGAGGGCCTTCAAGGAAAGCCTCGCGCGCGAGTACGGAGGCCCCGCCAACGCCGGCCGGGTGATGATTACGAGCGGCCGGACGACCTTCGCGCGGCTCGACACTCCGTTCCGCGACATGCAGCTCGTCGAGTTGCGCCGCTTCCTCATGGACTTCGTCCGCATGGTCTACCGCGTGCCCCCGGAGATTGTGGGCGACGTGACGAGCAGCAACAAGGCGACGAGCTATGCCGCGCGTGAGCATCTCGCGGAACAGGCGACCAAGCCGCGCGCGGAAGTCTTCCTGGCCGCCATGCAGAAGCATCTGGCTCCGCGCTTCAACGACGATGTGCTGCTCTCCTACGACTCGCCCGTACCCGCCGACCGTGAACACCGCCTGCGGGTGATGGGCACGCTTCCGAGCGCCTTCACTTTCGACGAGTGGCGCACCGAAGCGGGCTTCAAGCCGCACCCCGAGCGCCATGGGTTCGCGGAGCTACTTCCCGGCCAGAAGCCCAACGAGCCAGGTCAGACGCCAACGCCCGCCGAGGGCAGCTCAGCGGAAGCAAACGCGGAAGCTGAAAAGGGCACCTGAGCCACTCGCGGAATCCGCACGCATTTACAGGGGGAATGTCTGTCCCAATTGCACGCTCCCTGAGTTTGAGCGCCGTCCGAAAGGACGCGGCGACGTTGAGTGTCGTCGAGTCCATCGGTGGTCGACGCATCTACAAGTTTCGAGCGAGTGACGGTGACTTCGACCGCTACTCCGACCGGCTCAACGTGAAGGGCTGGCGCGTCGACGGCTACAACGCGAACGGCGTCGTGCTCTTCAACCATGACGACGGGGCCGAAGCGGCTTCGTCGGGTGCCGAGCCGCAATTGCCCATCGGCAAGGGGCGCGTCTACGTCGAGGGCGACGCGTTGATGGTCGACGTCGAGTTCGACGACGAGGATGAGTTCGCGAAGAAGGTCGAGCGCAAGGTCGCAAAGGGCATCCTGAATGCCGTCTCGGTTCGTTACCTCATGCTCCCGGGGCAGTACCGGCAGAACGAGCGGGGCGGCTACGACTGCGACGCGCAAGAGCTGCTCGAAGTCTCGGTGGTGACCATTCCAGGCAACGCGCGGGCCGTGCGCGCGAAGTCCTTCGAGGACGAAGGCGAAGACATCGTCGAGCGGATTGCCGCGCGCGTCGTTGAGTTGCTCGACGCGCGTGCCGAAGCGAAGTCGACGGACGACGAAGAGCCCGAGACGGAAGAGGCCGCCGAGCCCGCGTCCGAGACGGAAGTGCCGCCTGCCGAGCCGCCGAAGGCAGACGACGAGGAAGACGACAAGGCGAAGGGTTTCAACGCCTCCGACGCGGCGAAGAGCTTCGTCGAGGCATTCAAGAGCTACATCCGAGGAGTGTGAGGGAATGACTCGCGAGCAGGTTGCGGAGATGGTGAAGGCGCTGGGCCCCGAGGTCGCGCGAGAGCTGATGGACGCCGCAGCTCGGAGCGCGCCGGGCCGCATGGAGTCGGGCAAGGGGCCGCTCCCGGGTGGCGTCTATTCGAGCCCCGAGAACCTGGGGGCGTTCGCGAAGAGCGTCATCGCGGCGGGACGTCGCACGGGTGCCGTTGAGCTGGTCGACGCCGCGAAGCGCTTCGGCAACGCCGATGTGCAGAAGGCCGTCCAGCTCAGCAAGTTCGACTCGGCCGGCGTGCTGGTGCCCATCCAGCAGAGTGGCGAGGTCATCGAATTCCTGCGGCCCGAAGCGGCGCTGCTCAAGCTTGGCGTGCGCACCCAGGCGTTCAAGGGGGAGTTGCACCTGGGCCGCCAGACGGGCACTTCCGAATTCAGGTGGGTCGGCGAAGGCGAGACGGTGCCAAAGAGCGCGCCCAAGTACGGGAAGGTCGTGCTCAAGGCGCACAAGGGCATGGTGCTGGCCGACATCAGCAACGACTTGCTGCGGACGCCGGGCGTGGGTGATGCGGGCGTGGGCGAGGACATCCGCGCGACGGTGGCGGATGGCCTCGACGACGCGGGCTTCAATGGCGATGGGACGGGCGCGGCGCCGAAGGGGCTCTTCGCGCAGCTCGACGCGGCGCACGCCTTCGCGTCGACGGGCACCACTGCCGCCGCGTATCTGGCTGACATCGACAAGGCGGTGGAGCTGCCGCTGACTGCGCATGTCCGCATGGGCAACGCGGCCTGGGTGCTTCACCCGACGCGGGCGACGGCGCTGCTTCAGCTCCAGAACTCCGGAGTCTGGGTGTTCCGTCAGGAGATGCTCGACAAGGGCACGATTCGCGGCTTCCCGTTCGTCATGACAACGCGCGTCCCCTCGGCGCGAATCACGTTCTCGGCCGACTGGCGTCAGTTCATCTACGGCATCGACGAGGACCTGATTCTGTCGGAGCACGACACGCGGGCCGAGTTCGACGAGACCACCGTTCGCGCCATCGTGAAGGCTGACTTCAAGGTCCGCCAGCCGAAGGCGTTCAGCTCCATCACCTACAGCACCTGAGAGGCCCCACCATGAACGCCAATTCCACCGACGCGGGTGTGCTCGTCGGCATCCGCTCCGGCACCGTGCCCGCCGCCGTCGGCGCGGGGACTCGCAACAGCGCGGCCATCGACCGTATGGGCTTCGACTCCTGCGTGCTGACGGCCTCGACGGGAGCTGCTTCGGGCACGCCGACGGCGGTGTCGCTCGCCGCGAAGCTCCAGGAGAGTGCCGACGGCCAGACTGGGTGGACGGACCTGCCCGGTGCGGCCGTCGATCCCCTCACGGCCCCCAACGCGGTGGCCCGGGTCAACGTCCGCCTGTCCACCGCGCGGCGCTATGTGCGTGTCGTCGAAACCGTCGCGCTCACGGGCGGTACGGCTCCCACGCTCGGCGCGTCCAGCCTGATTGTGCTGTGCGGCCCGGACGAGATTCCCGCCCCCTAGTCCCACGAGACGAAGCCGGGGCTCCTCACCCCTCCGGACCCCGGCTTCGTCGCTCCTAGGCCCCCCTGAGCCCTGTCTCTTATACACC
>NZ_VIFM01000749.1 GCF_006636215.1 Myxococcus llanfairpwllgwyngyllgogerychwyrndrobwllllantysiliogogogochensis
CCGTATTCGCCGGCCGGGTACATGCCCGGCATCTCGGCGGTCTCGCCGCCGATCAGCGCGCAGCCCGAAAGCTCGCAGCCGCGGGCGATGCCGCCCACCACGGCGGCGGCCGTGTCCACGTCGAGCTTGCCGCAGGCGAAGTAGTCCAGGAAGAAGAGCGGCTCTGCGCCCTGCACGAGCACGTCGTTCACGCTCATGGCGACGAGGTCGATGCCCACGGTGTCGTGCATGTTCCACTCGAAGGCCAGCTTGAGCTTGGTGCCCACGCCGTCGGTGCCCGAGACCAGCACCGGCTCCTGGTAGCGCTTGGGCACCTCGAACAGCGCGCCGAAGCCGCCGATGCCGGCCAGCACGCCTTCGCGCATCGTCTTCTTCGCCAGCGGCTTGATGCGCTCGACCAGCGCGTCGCCCGCGTCGATGTCGACGCCGGCGTCTTTGTACGAAATGGGGGTGGAG
>NZ_VIFM01000750.1 GCF_006636215.1 Myxococcus llanfairpwllgwyngyllgogerychwyrndrobwllllantysiliogogogochensis
GTGTAGCGCAGGCGCAGAGAGCATCCCTGCCAGCAGCGCCAGCGTGGTTAATCGCTTCATAACGTCCCATCCTCCTGCGCCGTTTTCGCCACTGTTGCCCGATTGCGCTGGCTACGACGGGTTTTCCACGTCAGCCAGAACAGTTCGAACACGCAGCGTAAAATGGTGAAGAAGGAGCGGAACGGGTTATCCTGCGGGCGCGGCGGATTAATCCACGCATCCGCGCGGGCCAGCACCACGCGCACCAGTTCACGGCGGCGCGAAAGCGGAATATCTTCATCAAACTTGAGGCGCAGGAAGCGCTCGTCAGAGGTGACCAGCTGGGCCGGAATCGAGATAGCCCCGGACTGCAGGATCAGCTCAATCTCTTCGATGTCATCCTCCAGATGGCGATTATCAGGCGCGACCACGCGGCAGCCGCCCATCGACAGGTCCGCGGTATGGCTGCGCGAGAC
>NZ_VIFM01000751.1 GCF_006636215.1 Myxococcus llanfairpwllgwyngyllgogerychwyrndrobwllllantysiliogogogochensis
TCAGGCTCCCGTGCCGGCGCGCACCTTGCCGCAAGCATTAACCTTTTAAAGCGCGACGCATACTATCAAAGATGGCGAGTCTGGCAATGGAATGCGTATTATCGGTAAAAGTATGCCGATAGCGAGTATAGTTTGCAGAAAAAATTTGCCAATCGTCGCCCGCCTGCGGCCTGCGCCAGAAGCGCTTTAATTTTAGACGCAGGATGGCAAACCCGCGCCGGCGGCGCAAATTATTACCGCTATACCGTCTGGCCTGCTTGCCGCCCTCTTTTTCCCTGCTAAAGATGCCGGGTCATGCGCGGTAAAGGAAACGTCTTGCGCCACTTTCCGATGATTCCTGGACGACCGCGCCTCTGCTTCGGCGGCGGCTCCTCATCCTAATGTGCAATTTTTCGTGACATATTCGCCATTCATCGCCGTCTCCGTCATGCTTAGGAAAACGCATGACGGAGGAC
>NZ_VIFM01000752.1 GCF_006636215.1 Myxococcus llanfairpwllgwyngyllgogerychwyrndrobwllllantysiliogogogochensis
CGGCAACTACGTGTCGTTTGCCGAGGCTGGCAGCTACGAAGTCCTGCTGCGCACCATCACCAAGGCCGGCAACTACGGCGAGCAGGTCCTGCAGGTCAACGTCCAGGACGCCCCCAAACCGCAATGCGAGCTCAAGCAGACATCCAGCGGCAGTGGGCTGCTCTTGGCGCCTGTGTGCACGGTTTCTGCGGGCTATATCAAGGCGATCACGTGGACGTATGACCTGGACGGCGTGGCGCAAAAGGCCACGTCGAAAACCTTCCTGGTAACGAAGGCCTGGCTCACCGGCAACCGTGTCGCAAACTTGCGGCTTACGGTCGAAACCGACCTGGGCGTGAAATCAGAAGAGCCTGTATTGATCCAGTGAGGCGCTAGCTCCGAGCCGTCCTCGGGGGCATCCGCATTTGGGCGAAATGCTTCGAAAACTGAAGCTTTTCGCCCTAACTTTTTTTA
>NZ_VIFM01000753.1 GCF_006636215.1 Myxococcus llanfairpwllgwyngyllgogerychwyrndrobwllllantysiliogogogochensis
AAATATCCCCGCCTCGAACGGCGTTTTCTGGTGCACAAACTGCAGCTCCTGGGCCATCAGCAGCTCAAAACCGACCAGGGTAATCAGGGCCGTCATCGCCATCATCACCCCGCTTAAGATTATGCGATGGGTGAACAGGCGCATATCCACCATCGGGCGTGCCGCCGACAGCTGCTTGCGGATAAACCAGGTTAACATCGCCGCCCCGCCGAGCGCCACCAGCGCGGTGAGCCACAGCGCCAGCTGGCCCTTCAGCGCCGATTTCGCGCTAAACACCAGCATCAGGATCGCGGCAATCAAAACGAGCGCCTGCAGTAGATTGAGCGGCTGTTCGCGGCGCGCGGGCTGGCGCGGCACCACTTTCGCATTAATCGCGATAACCACCAGCACGATCGGCACATTGATCAGGAACACCGACCCCCAGTAGAAATGCTCCAGCAGGATCCCGCCCTG
>NZ_VIFM01000754.1 GCF_006636215.1 Myxococcus llanfairpwllgwyngyllgogerychwyrndrobwllllantysiliogogogochensis
GTATCGCCCACGTATTCCATAAAATCATCCCGATGGCGGATATGGGCTTCTGGTACCACTTCGGTATCCTGTTTGAAGCGCTGTTTATCCTCACCGCGCTGGATGCGGGTACCCGCGCAGGCCGCTTTATGCTGCAGGATCTGTTGGGTAACTTCGTGCCGTTCCTGAAAAAAACCGACTCGCTGGTCGCCGGGATTATCGGTACCGCCGGCTGCGTCGGGCTGTGGGGCTACCTGCTGTATCAGGGCGTGGTCGACCCGCTGGGCGGCGTGAAGAGCCTGTGGCCGCTGTTCGGTATCTCTAACCAGATGCTGGCCGCCGTGGCGCTGGTGCTTGGCACCGTGGTGCTGGTCAAGATGCAGCGCACCAAATATATCTGGGTCACCGTTATCCCGGCGGCATGGCTGCTGCTGTGCACCACCTGGGCGCTGGGCCTGAAGCTGTTCAGCAG
>NZ_VIFM01000755.1 GCF_006636215.1 Myxococcus llanfairpwllgwyngyllgogerychwyrndrobwllllantysiliogogogochensis
AGATGTGTATAAGACACCTGCCTCACTCCCCCCAGCGCTTCCGACTGCCTCGCCTGCATCTGCTCGTACAGCGCCGCCGTCAGCCACAGCGACGTCACTCCGCACCGGGTCAATGCGCTTCCCAGTTCCTCCAGCGACGGTGTCCCCGCCGGGTACACCACCAGCTTCCCTCCGTGCAGCAGCGCTCCCCATATCTCCAGCGTCGACGCGTCGAACGACACCGGCGCCAGCTGCAACCACACTTCCTCCGCTCCGAAGTGCGCGTAGCTCGTCCCCACCACCAGTCGCGTCACCGCTCGCTGGGGCACTCCCACTCCCTTCGGCTTCCCCGTGCTCCCCGACGTGAAAATCACATACGCCAGGTTCTCCCCTCCCACGGCGGGACTCGGGTTGCTCTCCGGCTGGCTCGCAATCCCCTCCCACTCCGTGTCCACGCACACCTGTCTCTTAT
>NZ_VIFM01000756.1 GCF_006636215.1 Myxococcus llanfairpwllgwyngyllgogerychwyrndrobwllllantysiliogogogochensis
CCCTCCGGGGTGCCCGGGCCTGCCCGGGCCGAGAGGGGGCCTGGACGTCGCCGGCGAGCTGCTCGAGCTCCGGGCGCCGCGCCTGGACGTCGCCTGGGCCTCTCCGGGGTGCCCGGGCCTGCCCGGGCCGAGAGAGGCCCTGGACGACGCCTGGCGCGGCTCGGGGGACGCGACAGGGGGCTTCCCTGCCCCCGACGCCTTCCCGGCGTGGACGACGCCCGGGCCCGCCGGGCACCCGCGCCTGGCGCGGGTCGAGCGGGGCCGTGGACGTCGCCCGCCGGCTTCATCCTCACACCCTCGACAGCCGCCTGGACGGCGCCGGCTCCCTCCGGGGTGCCCGGGCCTGCCCGGGCCGAGAGGGGGCCTGGACGTCGCCGGCGAGCTGCTCGAGCTCCGGGCGCCGCGCCTGGACGTCGCCTGGGCCTCTCCGGGGTGCCCGGGCCTGCCCGGG
>NZ_VIFM01000757.1 GCF_006636215.1 Myxococcus llanfairpwllgwyngyllgogerychwyrndrobwllllantysiliogogogochensis
CCCGGCGAAGGACTACAAGAGCTTCTGCGCCGAAATCAAGAAGTCGCCGGGCAAGTACTCGTATTCGACCTCGGGCACGGGCGGCATCGGGCATCTGCAGATGGAGCTCTACAAGAGCCTGACGCAGGCGTTCGTCACGCACATTCCCTACCGGGGCGCGGGGCCCGCGCTCAACGACACCGTCGCGGGGCAGGTGCCGATGATCTTCGACAACCTGCCGTCGGCGCTGCCCTTCATCAAGGACAACCGCCTGGTGCCGATCGTGGTGGCCGCGCCGCAGCGGGTCGCGGCACTGCCGAACGTGCCCACGTTCAAGGAGATCGGCCTGGAGCCCGTGAACCGCATGGCCTACTACGGCATCCTCGGCCCCAAGGGCCTGCCCAAGGAAGTGGTGGACAAGGTCAACGCGGGCGTGCGCAAGGCCCTGGAGGATCCGGCCGTGCGCAAGCG
>NZ_VIFM01000758.1 GCF_006636215.1 Myxococcus llanfairpwllgwyngyllgogerychwyrndrobwllllantysiliogogogochensis
AACGTAGAGTATCAATTGACCGAGCAAGGCGGCCACGTTGGCTTTGTCAGCGGCACTCTGCGTAAACCGGAGATGTGGCTGGAAAGACGCATTCCCGACTGGTTAAACCGCTGGCTGGAGGTTCCCGTATGATTATTCCCTGGCAGGATCTGGATCCCGAAACGCTGGATAACCTGATTGAAAGCTTTGTGTTACGTGAAGGCACCGATTATGGTGAACATGAACGTTCACTTGCCGATAAAGTCGCCGATGTAAAACAGCAGCTGAAACGCGGAGAGGCGGTCCTTGTGTGGTCGGAACTGCATGAGACAGTCAATATTATGCCGCGCGCGCTGTTTAACGGCTAAGGCGACGCCACTACATCGTTTAACCAGGGAGTTGTTATGTCTGCCAAACATCCGGTGATCGCCGTCACGGGCTCCAGCGGCGCGGGCACTACCACCACCAGCC
>NZ_VIFM01000075.1 GCF_006636215.1 Myxococcus llanfairpwllgwyngyllgogerychwyrndrobwllllantysiliogogogochensis
CACGTCCCCCAGCTCGCGCAGGGAGCGCGCCCGGCGCCCGAGGATGTCCTGGCGCTCACCCACGAGCACGGCCGACGCGTGGACCACCTGGGCCGCGCGCGCTCCCTGCGCGAGCTGGGGGACGTGTCCGGCGCGCTCACCGAGGTGCGTCGCGCGCTGCATGACGACCCGGCCGACACGGACGCGCTGACGCTGGCCGCCCGGCTCGCTCGCCTCCACGGCCAGTCCGACGTCGCGCTGCTGGCGTACGCGCGGCTGGGGAGCCTGGTGCCCGAGGACGCGGGGGCGCTCATCCAGCAGGCCCGACTGCTCGTGTCCCTGGGACGCCACGGGGAGGCGGTGCGCGTGGGCGAGGAGGCGGTGCTGCGCGCTCCGGAGGACGCGGAGGCGTACCAGGTGCTCGGCCGCGCGCACCTGGTGGGCGGGGAGCTGGCGTCGGCCATCCTCCGCTTCCAGCAGGCCGTGCACCTGGACCCCGAGCATGGCTACGCGCTCAACAACCTGGGCTTCGCGTACCTGCGCGCGGCAGAGAACGCGAAGGCCGCGGAGGTGCTCACGCAGGCCGCCGAGCTGCTGCCGAACGTGGCCTACGTTCACAACAACCTCGGCGTGGCGTGGGAGCGGCTGGGCCGCAAGGAAGAGGCCCGCGCCGCGTACGCCACCGCCACCCGGCTGTCCCCGCGCTACGTCCAGGCCCGCGTCAACGCGGACCGGCTGAGCCGCGTGGCCCAGGTGGACCTGGACTCGCCCGAGCCTCGGGCACGGGAGGCACTCTCCCCGATGCCCGAAATGCCATAGCGCTCCCCTGCCTGGAGGCCAGCCTCCAGGTGCGGCCCGGTCCGATTCCCGAATTCAGATCCCGACTTGGTCTAACGTGCAGCTCCCGTCGAGAAGCACATGACCCTGGCCCCTGTGATGCCCACTCCGCCCGAAGCTCCTCCACCTCCCGCCCCGGCGCCCGCGCCCCTTCCGCCACGCCCCGGGCTTGGCGCGCGCCTCTGGAAGTGGACCAAGCGGCTGCTCATCACCGGCGCCGTGGGCCTGCTGCTCGTCGTGCTGGTCGGCGTGGGGGCGTACGTCTACTACAGCCGGGATTTGCCCTCGGTGGACGCGCTCCAGCACTACGAGCTGCCCCAGGTCACCAAGGTGACGTGCGCGGACGGGAGCATCTGCGCCGAGTACGCGCATGAGAAGCGCACGGTGGTGCGCGTAGCGGACCTGCCGCCCCACGTGCGCGACGCCTTCCTGGCCGCCGAGGACGCGGACTTCTACAAACACGTGGGCCTGGACCCGTTCGGCATCGCTCGCGCCGCCATCAAGAACCTCATCCCCGGCAGCCGCAAGTCCGGCGCGTCCACGATTACGCAGCAGGTGGTGAAGAACCTGCTGCTCACGCCCGAGCGCAGCCTGTCGCGCAAGATTCGCGAGTGGATCCTCACCCCGCGCGTCGAGGAGGCGCTCACCAAGGACCAGATTCTCGGCCTCTACATCAACCAGTCCTATTACGGGAAGCGCCGCTACGGCGTGGAGGAGGCCGCGCTCTATTACTTTGGCAAGCACGCCAAGGAACTGAACGTGGGCGAGGCCGCGGTGCTGGCGGGCACGGTGCAGATTCCCCACCGCATCAACCCGGAGACGAACATGACGCGGGCGAAGTCGCGTCAGCGGTACGTGCTCGGGCAGATGGCCAACCATGGCTTCGTGCCGCGCGACGTGGCGGAAGCGGAGCTGGACAAGCCCATCGTCCTGGCCCCGCGTCCCGAGCGGGGCGTGGGCCCGTACTACGCGGAGGAGATTCGTCGCACGCTCATCGAGCGCTATGGCGAGCACGCGGTGATGAAGGGGGGCCTGCGGGTGGACATCGCCATGGTGCCCAAGCTCCAGGTCGCCGCCGAGCAGGCCGTGCGTGAAGGCCTGGAGGCCGTGGACAGGCGACAGGGCTACCGGGGTCCACGAGGCACGCTGGAAGATGAGAAGTGGGCTCGCCTGCGCGGCATGGTCGCCACGCGCATCGAGGAGGCGGGCCGCCGACTGAAGGACCAGGGCTACGTGGCGGACCTGGCGCCGCTCGCGCAGGAGGAGAAGGCGGCGACGCCGGAGCCGAAGGGGGAGACCGAGGATGATGGCGCGGAGGAGCAGCGCCCGGACCTCACGCCCGAGGACGAGGCGCCCCCTTCCGAGGAGGAGCTGATGGTGCGCGCCGTGCTCCTGAAGCCCCTGTCGGAAGGGCTGCGGCTGACGGGCTACGTGACCGAGCTGGACGAGAAGCGGAACGTGGCGCGCGTGGACCTGGTGGGCCGCACCGCGGAGATTGCGTACTCCACCGTCACCTGGGCCCGGCAGAAGGGCAAGGGCGCGCCCAAGAACATCTCGGATGTGTTCGCCAAGGGGCAGCTCGTCTACGTGCGCATCCTGAAGGCGCCTCCCGCGCCGGCCTTCGTGGAGGCCACGCTGGACCAGGTGCCGCTCGTGCAGGGTGGGCTGGTGGTCATCCGCCCGGAGAACCGCAACGTCGTGGCGCTGGTGGGCGGGTATGACGCGGCGCGCTCGTCGTTCAACCGCGCGACGCAGGCCAGGCGTCAGCCGGGCTCGTCCTTCAAGCCCTTCCTCTACGCCGCGGCGCTGGGCAGCGGGCGCTACACGCCGCTGTCTCAAGTGAACGACGCGCCGGAGTCCATTCGGGACCCGTACACGGGCAAGGCGTGGAAGCCGCAGAACTACGACCGTCGCTTTGAAGGGCCGATGACGCTGCGCCAGGCCCTCACCAAATCGAAGAACACGGTGTCCGTGCGCCTCATCGAGGCGCTCACGCCCCCCACCGTCATCGACTTCGCGCGCCGGGCGGGCATCCACTCGCCGCTGCCGGAGAACCTGACGCTGGCGCTGGGCACCGGCGAGGTGACGATGCTGGAGGCGGTGAACGCCTACTCCACGCTCCAGGCGAATGGCCGCTACGCGGAGCCGCTCATGCTGCTGCGCGTGCGCGACTCGCGCGGCAAGGTGTTGGAGGAGCATCAGCCAGCCTTCGAGGAGACGCTTTCTCCCGCCGTCGCGTACCTCACCACGTCCCTGATGCGCAGCGTGGTGGAGGAAGGCACGGCCAAGGCCGTGCGCGAGCTGAATCGCCCCGCCGCTGGCAAGACGGGCACCACGCAGGAGTCCAAGGACACGTGGTTCTCCGGCTACACGGTGGACTGGGTGGCCAGCGCGTGGGTGGGCTTCGACAACAATTCGCCACTGGGGAGCAGCGAGACGGGTGGTCGCGCCGCGCTGCCCATCTGGCTCCAGTTCATGCGCGTGGCCCACGAGGGCCTGCCCGCGCGCGACTTCGAGGTGCCCGCCGGCATCCTCCAGGTTCGCATCGACCCCGCCACCGGGCTGCTGGCCGGCGCCTCCGTCCCAGGCCGGTTGGAGCCGTTCCTCGAGGGCACCCAGCCCACCGCCGAGGCCCCGCCTCCGGGCCAGGTGACGACCGACGAGTTCTTCCTCAACGAAGGCAACAGGAAGGGTCTGTGAGCCGAGCCCGGGTCCTCGCACCGCTGCTTTTCGCCTTCGCGGCCAGTGCCGCATCGCAGACTTCCCCCGACGAAACCGCCTCGGCCGTCCAGCGACTCGCGCGGGAGCTGTCCGCCTCCGTGCGCGCCCTGCCCGCCGAGGCGCCCGTGGCGCTGTACTTCTCGGGAGGCTCGGCCGAGCTGCGACGCGCCGTGGGCAGCGTGCTCGCCGCGCGACTTTCCGCGGAGGGATTGGCGCCCACCGTGGTGGACGCCGCGAGCGCCGAGGCCGCCGAGGGCGTGGCGCGCGCGCAGGGGGCGCGCACGCTGGTGAGGCTGACGCTGGATGTGGAGGCAGGCGCCTTGCGGGCCCGTGGGGACGCGCTGGGCACGTGGGTCAACTTCTGGTCGGGCCGCGCGCCGACACGTCCCGCTCGGCCGTCGGGCGCGCTCGTCGAGTCGGTGGACGCGGACGCGGAGGTGCTCGCCCTGGCCTCGGTGGCCCCCTCGACGACGTCGCCTCCCACGAGCGGTCCTCGGGGCATCCGACTTCTGGGCGCGACGCTGGTCCGGCTGGAGCAGCCCGTGGCGGCGCTCGCGGCGGGAGACCTGGACGGGGATGGCCGCGACGAAATCGCGGTGCTGACGGAGGCGGACGTGTCCGTCTTCGCGGCGGATGGACGGCTGCTGGCCCGCAGGGAGCTGGGCGCACTGCCCTTCGGCAACGCCACCACGCGGGAGCCCTTTGGCGCGCTGGCCGTGTTGTCGGGGCCGCCCCGGCTGGCCGCGTGGAGTACGCGTCGCGCGCACGGTGAGGTGCTCGTGTTGGAGAAGGGTCGAAGCACGCTGCGGCCCGTGGGCACGCTGGACAGCGCGCCGCTGGGGCCCGTGGAGCGAGGAAGCTTCGTCCCCGGGCAGACCGCGTTCCAGGCCGAGGTGCGGCTCGCGGACGGCAAGCCCGTGACACTCTCCGCGCCCTTCACCACCGCGAGCCTCGCGCCGCCGAGGATGCTCTTCGTGCACGCGGATGGAACCGGCTCACTCTATCCGCGCGCGGGTGCGGCGCCGACGCGGCTGAGCGCGCTGGGCGCGGGCAGTGCCCTGGGCGACCTGGACGGAGACGGCACGCCGGAGCTGCTCACCACGTCCACCCTGCTCCAGCCTTCACCGGACGTGCTCCGCGTCCACTCCCTCAACGGAGGAGACCCCACGGTGCACGAGCCGCTGTGGCAGGGCGCGCTGCCCGCGGGGCGCGCGTTGTTCGTGGTGACGGCCAACCTGGATGGCGACGAGCGCCGTGAAGTGGTCGTGGGCCTGTGGAAGCCGGATGGCACCGGTGAGCTGTTCCTCCTTCGCCAGGGTGCTCCATGAAGTCCCGCCGCATCGCCCTCGCCAGTCTCGTGCTCCTGGGCTCCGCGTCCGCGCTCGCGGCCGGACGGCCCCGTTATGGCGGAGAGCTGCGCGTGGCCCATGCCGGGCCGCCCGAGATTGGAGAGCCCGCGCTCGCCGACACTCCTCTCGAAGCCACGCTGCTGGGGTTGTTGTCCCGGCCAGTCTGCGCTGTGACACCGGAAGGCGAGGCGCGCCCCACGCTGGCCCGTGAGTTGTCGCGCCCTACTCCGCAATCCGCGCGGGTGATGCTCCCCAATGCCGCCACGGCGGGTGCCCTGGCGCGTGCGTGGATGCGACTGTCCAGCACCGAAGGGGCTTCGCCCTACCGTGCCCTGCTCTATCCGCTGCGCGGCGAGGGACGGCAGGTCAACGCGAGCGGTGCCTCACTGGAGCTCGCGCTCTCGTTTCCGTGGCCCGATTTGGAGCGCGCGCTGTGCCACCCGGCCCTGGCCGCGCCCGTGGCCTCGTCGACTCCGGGCCCGTTCTCCTCGGCGGGGCGTGGGACGCTGGATGCGCAGCTCGGCTGGCCACGTGGACGCCCGTACCTGGACCGACTGCTGCTCACCTCCACGGATGAGCGGGGACTGGCCCGGCTCTGGTCCACCCGGCAGGCACAGTTGGAGCTGGGGGTCGCCTCGGAGACGGACAACGCGTCGGGCGCGCTGCTCTACGCCACCTATCTCGCCTTCTCGCCCCGGCGCGTTCCGGCGGACTTCCGGCAGGCGGTGGAGAGCTCCATCGACCGCGAGGACCTCACGCGCCTCTTCGTGCGCGGCCCGGCGGTGCCCATGCCGCACCTGCTGCCGCCCGCGCTGATGCAACAGGGGCCCAAGCCTCGCCCGGCGACGCCCGCGTCGGGTCCGGCTCGCACGGTGACGCTCGTCTACGACGCTGCGCTGGAGGACCAGCGCGCGGTGGCCGAGCGCATCCAGGTGAAGCTGCACGAGCGGGGCTACACCGTGGCCCTGGAGCCCCTCACGCGCTCCGCGCTGCGCGCCCGCTGGGCCAAGGGCGACTTCGAGCTGATGCTGCACGCGCTGCTCCTTCCGCCTGTTCCTGGCCCCGCCCTGGCGGTGGTGCTGGACGCGGGGGGACGCAAGGACCTGCTGGGCGTGGAGCTGCCCGCCATCGGCGCGCTGTCGGACGCGGCGGCGCGGGATGCTCGGGTTCGCGAGCGGGCCCTGGCGCTCGCCGCATCGCTGCCCTTGCTTCCGCTGTACGCGCAAGGACTGGGGCTGCGCGTGGTGCCGGAAGTGGGCGGACTGGTGATGGATGCGCAGGGCCTGCCCATGCTGGACGGCGCCTTCATGCTTCCACCCGAGGGAGCGGGGACCGGGGGGCGCCCGTGACGCGTGCGAGGGAGGGCGTCAAGGACCGCTTGAGTTCCTGGCCACGGGGCGCGGACTGGAGGATGGCCCCTTGCGCCTGAGGACCCGGCTGGCGCTCGCCTTCGCCCTGCTCGCGTTGGTGCCGCTCGCGGTGGTGGTGCTGCCCACCCTCTCGCGCCTGCGCGACACGTTGTCCCGTGAACTGGACGCACGCATGCAGGCCGCCACCACCAGCGCCCAGGAGTCACTGGAGCGCTCGGCCACCACCGCCCGACGCGCGGTGGAGGAGCTGGTGGACAGCGCCGCCATGGACGACCTCGCCCGCGAGGCCCGTGAGCGCCCCACCCGAGCCATTCAAGCAGGCACGGCGGAAGCGCTGATGAAGACGCGGGGACTGACGGTGCTCGCCCTCTTCGACCGGGGCGGCACGGTGCTGTCCTCCGGACACCTGCCCGCGCGGCGCGGAGACCCGGACCCGGCCCTCTTCGCTGTCACGAAAGTGGCCTCGTCGAAGCCCGTCCCGGTGCGAGTGGAGGTGCGCACCTCCTCGGGCCTGCGACAGATGCCGGCGCTCGTCACCGCGCGCCCCGTGGACTACGGGGACCTGCGCCTGTGGGCGGTGGGCGGGGTGCTGCTCGACGACAGTCTGGCCCAGCACCTCGCGCGGCTGACCCAGGCGCAAGTCTCGCTCGTCTCCGGCGACACCGAGCTGGCCCGGGCCGGCACGGCGCTGCCTCCCACGGTGGCGCGCGAGCTGCCCCTGGGCGATGCCGCCACGGTGCGACTCGTCTTCAGCCGTGCCGCCGCGCGCGAGGCCGAGGAAGGCGTCATGCGCGCCTTCCTCCTGTTGGCCGGACTGGGCGGCGCCTTCGCCATGCTGCTCGGGTTGCTGGTGTCGCGGTGGATGACCCGGCCGGTGGAGGCGCTCACCGAGGGTGCCCGGCGCGTGGCGGAAGGCGCGCTGGATGTCCAGGTGACGGCCGCCGCCACGGGCGAGGTGGGCGAGCTGGTCCGGACGTTCAACCACATGACGTCCGAGCTGAAGGCGACGACGGAGCGACTCGTGGCCAGTGAACGCATCGCCGCGTGGCAGGAAGTGGCGCGGCGACTGGCCCACGAAATCAAGAACCCGCTGACGCCCATCCGCATGTCGCTGGAGACGCTGCTGGCGGCGCAGGAGGCCGGGCACCCTCGCTTCCCGGAGTTCTTCAAGGAGAGCGCGGGCGTGGTGCTGGAAGAGGTGGACCGGCTGCGGCGCATCGTCGACGAGTTCAGCCGCTTCGCGAGGATGCCCAAGCCGCAACTGGCGCCCGTGGACCTGTCCGAGCTGACGCAGAGCGTGCTGGCCCTCTACGCGACACCTCCCGAGGGCATCCAGATACTCCCGGCGCTCCAGACGGGCGTGGTGGCGCGCGTGGACCGGGACATGCTGACGCAGGTGCTGGTCAACCTGGTGAAGAACGCCGAGGAGGCCATGGCTGGCAAGGGCGGCCCCCTGCGCGTGCGAGTGAAGGGCACCGACGCGGACGCCATCATCGAAGTCGAGGACAGCGGCCCGGGCATCCCCGCCGAGCACCGCGCCCGCATCTTCGAGCCCTACTTCACCACCAAGGACGGCGGAACGGGCCTGGGGCTGGCCATCGCCGCGCGCATCCTCCAGGAGCATGGCGGCAAGCTCGAAGTCGGCGGAGAGCCGGGCCAGGGCGCGCGCTTCAGCGTGGTGCTCCCACGCGCGGACCTCATGGCGACCGGCGCCGCGAGCGCCCCGTAGGCAGCATCACCAGGGGCCAGCGACCAGGCCCGGTTCAGCACCAGCACCTGAAAAGCACAGAGCCCGAGGCGATGTGTCGCCCCGGGCCCCGATGCCGTCACGCGGTGGAAGCCGCGCTCAGTCCTTGACGGGCGTGGCCTTGAGAGCGGCCTTGCCTTCCTTCACGTAGACCTGGAAGCGCACCGTCTTGCAGGCGTACTTCTGGACGAGCTGCTCCTTGTTCTTGCGCAGCTTCTGCACGAACTTGTCGTACGTCAGGCCATCGGCCGGCTCGCCACACCGCTCACGGGTGGTGACGAACTCGCGGAAGACCTCCTGGAAGTGCTGCTCCTCGGAGAGCGCCACCGCGGAGTTGCCCGACGGGCCCGCGCCCGGGAGAGGAATGGCGGCGGGGCCCCCCGCGCGAGGCGGCAACGGAATGGGTACCTCGGCCGGCCGGGCGCTGGCCTGGAGCAGCTCGCGCGGAATGGCCGCGACGCGCGTCGTCTCCGGGTTGTCCGGCGACTGAGCAGCCGCCAGGGCGAACGGGTTCGCCGCCTGCTGGAGCGTGTACGCCGCCGTGGGCTGGTCCTCGAAGGCGAAAGCGCCGCGACGAGGCGACGCCGTCGACAGGGGCTCACCCGAGGCGGAGAAGCCACCCGGCTCGGGCTCGAAGGGCATGGACGCGCCCGACGAACCGAACGGACTGGCCGCGGGAGGCGGCGGAACCGCGGGAGGCGGCGCGGGGAACGGGAACGCATCCGCCTGCGCGAACGGATCCGCCGAAGCGAACGGGTTCGACACCGGCGCGGGGGCCGGAGGCGGCAGCGCGAAGGGGTCCCCCGAGCCGAACGGCTGGGCCGACGGAGGCGGAGGCGCCATGGAGAACGGGTCCGCCGAGCCGAAGGGCTGGGCCGCCGGAGGCGGGGGCGCCATGGAGAACGGATCCGACAGGGGAGCCACCGCCGGAGGAGGAGCCCCACGCGCGAACGGGTCCGGCAACGGGCCCGGCGTCGGCGGGGCGGCGAACGGAGCCGAGGCGAACGGGTCTGGCAGCGGACCTGGCGTCGGCGTGGCCGCCACCGGCTGCGGCGCGTGAGGAACCTGCGCGTGCATCTGCGCATTCGCCGCCATCGCGGCCGACAGGCTGAGCGTGTCGGAGGTGCCCTGCACGTCGTCGCCAGAGCCCGAACGGGAGCCCCCCATCAGCACCGTCCACACCAGCGTCAGGCCCAGGAGCCCCGCCAGCGCGACGAGCGCGTTCTGCTGGTAGTCCGCCAGAGCACCCAGCACCGGCTGCGTCCCGGCCACCGCGAGCACTTCCAGCGGCGTGCCTTCCAGCGCGCGACGAGAGCCCACCGACAGGGGCGCCTTGCCTCCCATGGCATCGCCCTCCGTCATGAGAGGCAGGCCCAGCGGGCCCAGGTTCTGGAGGCTGCCGCGGCGCAGCACCACTCCGCTCGTGTTGGCCGCCACCTGCGCCAGCGAGCCCTCCGCGAGCAACTTGTCCGGCCCCACGGCCGTCACCGAGTCCCCCTTCACCAACCCGAGCGCGGAGACGCCGGTGGCCTGCACCGCGGCCTCCAGCGCGCCCTCGTCGAGCAGCGGCGCGCCCACCACCAGCGTCACCGCCGGCTGCATGCCGAAGTCCCCGCCCCACAGCACGGGCACCGAGGCGAAAACGTGCGCCGCACCGAGCGCGTCCACCACCGAGGTGCCGGCCTTCGCCAGCGCGGCGACGTCCAGCTTCGTGGCATCCGAGGACGGCTCCGCGCCCGCGACGGCATGGAACGCGGCGTCCGGCGCGGCCAGCGCCACCACCGCGCCCTTGAGTTCCTTGGGCAGCACGGCCTCGACGGCCGTGCGCACAGCCGTGAAGCGCTCCGCCGTCAGCGGCTGGAGGGCGTCCTTGTCGTCGGCCTTGTCCTTGTCCCGCGACGGGGGACGCACGGAGGCGACGGGCTTGGGGGGAAGCAGCGCGTGGACAGCGGAGGCGACGTCCGGCGTGGCGGCCAGCTTCAGCGCCAGCGCCTGCACCTCCGCGCGACGCGCGTCCACGCGACGCGCCACCTCGGCAACACCCGAGGCGGACTGGGCCGTGGCTCCGTCCACCGCGCGCGCGCGAAGCGGTCCCGACAGCATCGGGAGATGAGCAAGCCCCAGTCCAATGACCAGGAACGCGAAGAGGAGGAACTTGAGGCGGACCATCGCCGTCCTTTAGCCCATGGGTGAAGGGTTCCGCTTATAGCGTTCACCATTCGGACCCAGCAAGATTCGGGCAGCGGACAACGCGGGCCCGGCCGCCCGGTGGACGACCGGGAAGACCGGGCCCTACACCGAGGCAGGCCCCCGGCTAATAGCTCGGAACGTTCGCCGCCACGTCGTCGGGCAGCCCGTCCGTGTGCACGTCACGGCGCTTGTCCACGGCCTTGCGCAGGGTGCGCTCCAGCCGGTCACGCGCCGCGTCGATGGCGGGAAACAGCGTCTCCGCCCGCTCGGTGACATGCACGGAAGCGAAGTTTGGCATGCGCACCGTCACCCGGCACTCCTTGTCCACCCCACCCTTCGGACCGTTGATGTCCACCAGCGAGATGTCGATTTCCGCCGCCTCGTCGTCCGCATACCGTTCGATGTGGCGCACCAGATGCTCCTGCAGGTAGTCCCTCAGCGACTCTGTCAGGGTCAGATGCACGCCCCGCATCAACACCTTCATGGCATCACCTCCAAGGCTCGAAGATGGACAGCCTCCCGCCCGCCGGTGAGGGGGGCTCTTCCACCCGCCTGCCCTCCAGGCGACGAGGCACCTGGCCCCGCGTCCTCGCGGCGGACGAATCCGACAAGGGCCAGAGTTACCCAGACGCATGGGTGCCGAGCGAATCAAGGTCCTCCTCGTAGAGGACGATGGTGACAGCCGGGAGCTCCTCGCGGAGCTGCTCGAGTTCGAGTTCGACGTGGTCACCGCCCACGACGGGCTCGCGGGCCTGCGGGCCTTCGAGAGCACGCTCCCGGACGTGGTGGTGACGGACGAGTCGCTGCCGGGGCTGTGTGGCACGGAGCTCGCCCGGCGGGTGAAGGCTCGCGCGCCACGCACCCGCGTCATCCTCGTCTCCGGCTACACCCAGGTGGACGGCGCCGAGCACTGTGACCTGGTGCTGCGCAAGCCCATCGACGTGGAGCGGTTGAGCAGCGCCGTCGGCAGCCTGGGAGACGAGGCCCGCCGCTGGCAGGGCGACGACGACGCCCGGCAGTGAACGGAAGGACTGGCCCCCGGTGCCGCGGCAGGACACCAGACCTACTATGTCCCTCCAGGACATCCACGGGCAGGAGGGACAGACATGAAGTACTGCGCCAGGTGCGGATCGGAATATCGGGACGACATCGAGCAATGCTCGGACTGTCCAGGCAACCCACGGTTGGTGGACGTAGGGGAGATGCGCAGCCGGGGGCTCCCGCTCCCGCATGAGCTGGACAAGCGCGTCTTCGTGCGCGCGGGCACCACGGACAACCCGCTGATGGTGGAGGTCTTCGTGGAGCTGCTCCAGGAGACGGACATCCCGGTGCTGGTGCGCGCGGGGCGCTCGGGCGTGGTGGACAAGCTGACCACGGGCAACCTGCTTCCCTGGTGGGAAATCCTGGTGCCCGAGGAGCAGCAGGAGCGCGCCGCCGCCCTCATCGAGCGGGAGCGGGCCCAGGAAGCGGCCACCACCGACGAGGCCGTCAGGGCCGCCGAGGACGAGGAGCGGGAGACCGAGCAGTCGGCCGCCCCCCCATCCACCCTCTGAGCGTCAGGGCGAGCGGACGACGGCGCCGGGCGCGGAGGACTCCGGACGGCGGGCCTCGAAGAGGCTCACCCCGGTGACCTTCCACTTCGCATAGCGGGAGTTGCGGCCGAGGAAGGTCTCCAAGTCTTCGTCCACGACGCGGTTGTAGCCCCCGCGCGAGGCATGGCGCAGGTAGGTGCGGCCCTTGCGCTGCACCACGAAGCCCAGGTGCGTCACGCGGGTGGCCTTCAGCGGAAGGTCCTCGCGCAGCACCACGAGGATGGTGCCGGAGGGGATGGAGCGCGCATGCTCCATCACCCGCTCCAGCGGAATCATGTTCATCGCGAAGGTGCCCACCGGCTGACGCGCCTTGGGGAGCTGGAGCGCCTGGGACGAGCGGGACTGCCAGGTCACGGGCGTCAGCGTCTTCGTGACGGCCACCGCGTCCTCGCCCCCGAAGCGCCGCGTCACGTCGCGCAGGAAGCCCTTGCGGATGTTGTTGGGCAGCCACTGCGCTTCCATGAGGTGGTTGCGGTCCTCATAGGCCGGGGCCTGGGCGTAGCGGATGTGCTCGAGCAGCGGCGCGACCTCCGGCTCCGTGCGCGCGAGCCCCAGCGCCAGGGACTGCTCGACGAAGGTGAGGCAGTCCACCGCGTCCAGGCGGAACGTTGGATCAGGATCGACGCCCGCGCCTTCTCCCAGCGGAGACAGGACGTAGGGCGTGTTGACGAAGCGCTGGCTCATGGACAGCAGCCGCTCGGTCAACGGCGCGTTGGACGCCTCCGACACCAGGGCGGCGAAGGCGCTCGCGTCCATGCCCGTCCAGCCGTTGGGGCGCGCGGGGGTGGCCGTGGCCGCCTGGGCCGCCGCCGAGCCGGAGTCGAGAATCCGCGCCGCGCCGGGCGTGGCGGAGGCCTTCGTCGAGGAGGCCGGGGTCGCCTGGGTGGCGAGCGCCGCGGCCAGCACCACCGCCCACGTCATTGCGCCACGCCCGCCCTTCGGAGGATGGCCTTGCGCCGGTCATCCTGGAGCTGGAGCGTCTCTAGTTCCTTCTCGTACGACAGCTTCTCTTCGCCCTTGGCGTTCCACGAGGCCAGCACCAGCCAGTCCAGCATGGCGCTGTCTCCGCCCTGGTAGAGGATGCGCGCGGCGCCGGCGGCCAGGCCCCGGTCCTTGTCCTCCAGCAGCGGCTTGAGCGCGGGGGTGGCCTTCTTGGCGGCGACTCCCTCGAACAGCTCCAGCCCCTGCCGGCGCACGAAGCGGTCCTGCGCGCCGAGTAGCTTGTTGGCGAAGGCGAAGCCCTCGGGGGAACCCAGGCGGCACAGGCCGCGCGCCGCCGCGAAGCGGGTGCTCTCCGAGTCGTTGGTCAGGTACTCCTTGAGGGGCTTCACCTGCTTGGCGTCGCCCGTCTCACCCGCGGCGGCCAGCATGATGGCGCGCACCTCCAGCTCCTGCTCCTGCTTGGCGGCCGCCATCAGCGCCTTGCCCATCTTCGGGTTGCGCGAGGCGCCCAGGGCCCGGGCCGCGTCCCGGCGAACGCCACTGCTCTTGTCATCCAGCAGCGGCAGCAGCACCTGGACGTTGCGGCTCTTCAGCCGGGCCAGGCCCTGCGCGGCGTACATGCGCACCGTGCTGTCGCCGTCGCCGGCGAAGCGGACCAGGGCCGGCTCCGCGGAACGCGTGTCCAGTCCCGCCAGCACCGCGACGAGGTTGCGGCGGACCCGCTCCTCCAGCACCCGGCGCATGGATTCGTTGATGAGGTCGGCGGCATAGGGCTCCTCGCGCAGGTAGCGCAGCCGGGAGACGGCGGCGGGGACGGCTCCGCCCTGGATGACGGTTTGGATGACCTTTTCCGTCTCGGCACGGCGCTCGCCGCGCTTGGCGGCGGAGGCCTGGGCGGACAGGGCCAGGGGGGGTAGGAGCAGCGCGAGCAACACCAGGAAGCGGGCGGAGAGGACGGACGGGCGCACGGGAGGGCGACGATGGCAAGGGTGGCGCCGGTCGTCAAAGTCCCAGGCGCCGGCCGGCCCCCCTCCTCAACGGGGTATGCCCGATTCTTGACCCCCCAAGAGGCGATTGATACGACCGATGCCTCTTTCCCTCCTCTAGAGGCGCCACCCTATGAAGAACCTGACGGTGCTGGTGGCGGTGGCGGGGGCGCTCACCGCGTGCGGCCCCGTGAAGTCCACCGCGAACATCCTCGACGCCGAAGTCCAGATTCAGGCAGCGCGCACGGCTGGGGCCGACAAGTTGGCCCCGTACGAGTGGACCGCCGCCAACCTGTATCTGGAGAAGGCTCGCGAGGAGGTTGGCTACTCCGACTATCAAGCCGGTGTGGATTTCGCGGTGAAGGCCTCCCGCTTCGCCAATGAAGCCCGCGAGAAGGCGATGTCCGTGGCTGGCAGCGATTCCGACACTGGCACTGGCGAACGGACCCCGAACCCGTGACGCACCGAGCGCTCCCGATGACGCGTCCCTCCCTTGCAGCGCTGCTGTCCCTCCTCCTGGTCGCCGGCTGTGTGAGCGGCAGCAAGATTCGCGCGGACACCCAGGTGCTCGCCGCGGACGTCGAGCGGGCCCGCCGCAGCGGCGCCTTGCGCTGCGCCCCGGTGGAACTGGCCACCGCCGAGGCCTACCTCGACTTCGCCAAGGGTGAGCTGAGCCAGGGCAACAGCGGCCGCGCCGCCTCGCACGTCCGCGTCGCCGACACGGCGGTGGACCGGGCGTTGGAGCTGTCGAAGAACTGCGGTCCGCGCCAGGTGCTGGTGCGTGAGCGCCCGGAGGCCCCGCAGCAGCCGCAGCAGCCCACGGAGACCAAGCCGCAGCAGCCCCAGGTGGTGGTCCGCATCGAGGAGACGGACAGCGACGGGGACGGCGTGCTGGACAAGGACGACCCCTGCCCCGACCAGGCCGAGGACACGGACGGCTTCCAGGACGAGGACGGCTGCCCCGACGCGGACAACGACAACGACGGCGTGCTCGACGCCCAGGACAAGTGCCCGGTGCTGGCGGGAGTCGCCGACAACCAGGGCTGCCCGGCCGAGGCGCCGAAGGACCGCGACGGCGACGGCATCGTCGACCCGCTGGACAAGTGCGTGGACCAGGCCGAGGACAAGGACGGCTTCCAGGACGAGGACGGCTGCCCGGACCTGGACAACGACAACGACGGCATCGTCGACGCCCAGGACAAGTGCCCCAACGAGACGGGCTCCATGCAGAACATGGGCTGCCCGGACAAGGACGGCGACGGCGTCAACGACGGGCAGGACAAGTGCCCCGACGAGCCCGAGGACAAGGACGGCTTCCAGGATGAGGACGGCTGCCCGGACCTGGACAACGACGCGGACGGCCTGGCGGATGCACAGGACAAGTGCCCGACCGAGGCGGGTCCGCCGGAGAACAGCGGCTGCGCGGACAAGGACACGGACAATGACGGCGTGGTGGACCGACTCGATGCGTGCGTCGATGCGCCTGGCACGAAGGAAGAGCGCGGCTGCCCGAAGCAGTACAAGAACGTCGTCATCAAGAAGGACCGGATTGAAATCAAGAAGCAGATCCTCTTCGGGTCCGGCTCCGCGAAGATCATCGGCAAGCAGAGCACCGCCATCCTCGAGGACGTGGCATCGGCCCTGAGGGATGCGCCGTGGATCCAGAAGGTCCGTATCGAGGGCCACACGGACTCGCTCGGCAAGGACGAGTCGAACCTGAAGCTGTCGCAGAAGCGCGCCGACGCGGTGATGGCGCAGCTGCTGCGCAAGGGCATCGACCCGGGCCGCATGGAGGCGGTGGGCTTCGGCGAGACGCGTCCCATCGGGCCGAACACCACCAAGGCGGGCCGTGCGCAGAACCGCCGCACGGAGTTCAACATCGTCACGCAGTAGGCAGCCCCGCCCCGGCCACCTCAAGGCCGGGGCAAGCAGGACCAGCGCCTCCCGGGCTTCCGTCCCGAGGAGGCGCTTCGCTTTTCAGCGCGTGGGTTGTCCTCGGCGGCAGGAACGGGCAAGCGGCCCGCCAGCGCTTCACACCGGGCCTCTCTCCGCCCGGCCGAAGTCAGGCAGCAGGCGGTCCCCCACCCCAAGGCAGGGGCATTCACGCTCGCCGCGCACGGTGCGCGCGACGGGTGCCCCGCGTACGCAGCCCCCAAGGCCGGGGCATGCACGCTCGCCGCACACGGTGCACGCGACGGGTGTCCCGCGCGTACGCAGCCCCCAAGGCCGGGGCATGCACGGTCGCCGCGCACGGTGCGCGCGACGGGTGTCCCGCGTACGCAGCCCCCCCAAGGCCGGGGCATGCACGGCCAGCGCCTCCGCGAAGTGTCCCGATGGCGCGTTGCTTTTCAGCGCATCCACTGCCCTCGACGTCACGCGCGCGCACAACATCCCAGAGGAGTCGCGGACGAAAGGGCCCGCGCGGGCGAGCCCCATCAGGCTTCGCGCCAGGGCATCACCCCGGCGAGAGGACGTCAGTCGTCCTTCAGCAGCTCGTGGAGGACCTCGGTGGCGTACGCGCCCCGGGGCAGCTCGAACGCGAGCCACAGGTCCTCGCCCTCCGGCGTCAGCTCGGGCGAGCCCAGGCGGACGCGATACGGCCTGCGCCCTCCTTCCGTCTCGCCCCCACCGCGCTTGAAGTCGTCCGGCGTGACGCCCTCTCCCACCAGCAGGCTCGCCTCGAACTCGCCCACCGCGCCGGTGGCGGCCGTCATCTTCGGGCCGAACAACGGCCCGGCGGGGCTCACCTCGAACGACGCGACGCGAGGACCATCCACGTCCGGCGCCTCGCACACGAAGAGGCCGCCCGTTTCTTCCTTGCGCAGCACATCACCGAGCAGCGCGGTGGACAGCGTGCCGGAACGCACGCGCTCCGCGAGCGCCCGGTTGAAGATGCGCGACTGGAAGGCGGAGAGGTACAACTTGCGCTGGAAGCGCTCGGGCCGCTTCGGAAGCCGCTGCCCCAGCACCAGCAACCGGCCCAGGTCCGCGTTGTCTCCCGCACGGCCGAAGCGCTGCTCGCCGAAGTAGTTGGGAACACCGCCCGCGGACAATCGCGAGAAGCACTCTCGCGCGGCCTCCACGTCACGCACGCCCCGCAGGCGCAGCTTGAAGCGATTTCCCCGCAGGTGGCCGGTGCGCAGCTTGTTGCCGTGCCGCTTCGACCACAGCACCTGCACGCCCTCCAGCGCGAACTCCCCCAGTCGCGCTTCCGCGCGCGCGGGCACCGAGAGCAACTGCCGCGTGACGGCCTGCCGGTCCTTCATCCCCGCCACGCCGATGTCGTCCTCGGACACGCCCAGCGACGAGGCCAGCGCGCGCACCACCTCGCGCGTGTCCCGGCCGCGCTTCTCCAGCCACAGGTAGAGGTGCTCTCCCTCGCCCGACGGTTGGTAGGCGGGAAGCTCCTCGACCTCGAAGTCTTCGGGAACCAGCTTGAAGGCACCACCACAACCAGGCACATCCGCCGTCAACCGCGGCCAATCCGAATCCGTCGTCACGGCCCCTCGAGCGTCGCCAGTAGCTCCTTCACGCGACGGGCGAGGTCCTCGTCCGCGCGCGACTCCAGAAGCTCACCGGCCTGGAACAGCAAAAAGAACATCACGTCACTGAGCGCCTGTTTGAAGGACGCCAGCGGCTCGCTGCCCAGTTGGGCGCGGTGCCGCTCGAAGGCATCCATCAACCGGGGCTCGGCCAGGCTCCCATCCGACTGGAAGGCCAGGCCCTCCAGCACGGGAGAGGACGACAAGGCCTGTCCGGAGAGCGCGGCGTTGGCGGCGGCGATGAACTCACGGTCCATGCCCTGCTTGGCCACCTCGTCGCGAATCTCCCGGAAGATGAAGTTGAACACGCGCGCCACGGGGCGAGGGTCCACCGCCGGAGCGGCGCTCGCGACCGGACGCCCTGGGCCCGCGGGCACGGGCGTGGCCGGAGTCTGGGCCCCGGTGGGCCCCACCGTCGGCACGGGGCCGGCGGGCACGAGCAGCGGCTTGTCGGTCAGCGACGCGAAGCCGCCTTCCAGCAACCGGAAGACGACCTTGGTGATGTCGAACTCGGACAGGCGGGCGGCGTGGCCCAGCTCCAGGATGGTGCGCCGGCCGTCGAGCAGCCCCAGCACCCGGTCCTCATCCTCCTCCAGCTTCCCATCCGAGGCACGCTTGCGCGCCACGTACAGCCGGCCATGGGGGATGCGCTTCCGGAAGTGCGCCATCTCGTCGATCTTCCGGATGCTGTCCATCAACAGGCTCTGGGTGGAGAGCTGGATGGAGTGGCTCGCCTTCTCATCCACCGGCTGGTCGATGAGGAAGAAGCTCCCCTCCCGGCACAGGACGATGGCGTGGAAGATCTCGCTCACCTGATGCGTGACGCACTTGAAGAGGTCGTGCGCCTGCAGGAAACCCTTCTCCACCAGGGCGCGGCCCACCTTGGACGGGGGCTGGCCCTTGAGCGCGGCTTCCACCTGCGTGCGGTCCACGTAGCCCAGACGCACCAGCACCTCGCCCAACCGGTCCGCGGGGTCGTCCGACGAGGCGCCGCGCACCTCGCCGTCCCGGAAGGTGACGGAGCGCTCGCCGCCAGGGGAGTGGACGCGGATGATGCCGCTCCACCGCGACTGGCTGAGGAAGGCCATCAGATCCGACAGCGGGAAGCCGCCCGCGTCACCGGAGAGCACCACGCGCGGCGCGGCGATGGTGCCACCCTCGCTCGGGCCCCGGGAGAAGACGAGCAGGTCCGGGGACGTGGGCATCAGCGCGTACGTCCCCGAGCGCCCCGTCAATGGAGAGGGGCTCTGGCGATCCTCGGGGACGAGTTGCCCCGCGTCGATGCGGAACCTTTGCGTCATCTCCGTGTCAGTCGGCTGCCCAGGCGTTCTTGTTGTTCACCCACTCCAGCTCATCCTCCAGGCTGTGGTTGAGCAGGTCCTCCTGGATGAAGCTCAGGTCGAGCGCGCGCCCGTTGAAGTACACGGTCGGCGTGCCGGACAGGCCCGCCGCGCGGCCCTGGTTGCGGAAGCCCTCCAGCTCCTGCTTGTAGGCGTCCGACTTGAGCACCGCCGTAAGCTTCGCGCCGTCCAGCCCCAGCCCCTTCGCCAGCGCGGGCAGCGCCTCCGCCTTGAGGTTCTCCTGGTGGGTGAAGAGGGCGTCGTGCATCTGCCAGAACTTGCCCTGATCCCTCGCCCACAGGGCCGCCTGGGCCGCGGGCACCGCGTTGACGTGGTTGGACAGGGGGAACGGCAGGTAGCAGAAGCGCACCTGGGCCGGATTCTTCTTCGCGAAGGCCTCCAGGACGGGACGGGCCTTGGCGCAGTAGGGGCACTCGAAGTCGGAGAACTCCACCACCGTCACCGGGGCGGACACAGCGCCCATGCACATCCGGTCGTCCACCTTGAACTGGGCGCGCTGCTCACGGAAGGCGCCGTAGTACTGGGACAGCTGGACGATGACCTCGGTGGCGGGGCTGCCCTCGGACACCATGCGCGCGGCCACCCGGGCCATGCGCTTGGCGTGGCGGCAGGTGTTGTGCGACTTCAGGCAGGCGCCCAGGGTGTGCGGGCAGCCGCAGTAGCAGAACTCGTCGCTCAGGACGGTGGCCAGCTCCCGCTTGGAGGCCGCGGAGAGCGAGGAGAAGTCCATGCCCGGGATGCCGGAGAGGGCCGCGGCGGGGTCCGTCGGGGCGGCGGCCGGAGGGGCCGGGGGCGGCGGCGGAGTCGCGGCGGGAGCCGGAGCGGCGGCCGGAGCCGGGTTCGAGGCGGGCGCGGAGCCCTCCGGGTTCTTGCAGCCCGAGCTGGTCAGCGCCACGGCGGCCAGCAGGGGAATGACACGCTTCCAGCAGGAGAGGAGCACGCGGCGGGTCTTAGCCACGCTCGCGGGGCTTGTAAAGCAACGCAAGCCTTGGCAGGGAAGCACCCTTGCCCATCATGCCCAGAGTCCTGCTCCTGCATACCGGTGGCACGCTGGGGATGGCCGGAGGTCGGCCATCCGCCCTGCGCCCCGCTGCCTTCTTCAAGACGCTCAAGGCCCGCGTCCCGGAGCTCTTCCAGCTCGCGGACATCGAGCTGCAGCTGATCAGCAACGTGGACAGCTCGGAGATGCAGCCGGAGCTGTGGCAGCGCATGGCCACCCACCTGCACCAGCAGCTCAAGGACTTCGACGGGGCCGTGGTGACCCATGGGACGGACACGCTCGCCTACACCGCCAGCGCGCTGTCCTTCATGTTGCGCAACCCGCCCTGCCCCGTGGTGCTGACGGGCTCCCAGCGGCCGTTGGGGGAGGTCCGCTCGGATGCGCGGCTCAACCTCATCGACGCGGTGCTGTCCGCGCTGCAGGGGCCGCGCGAGGTCACCATCTGCTTCGACTCGCACCTCTACCGGGGCAACCGCACGCGCAAGGTGAAGGTGTCCGAGTACGACGCCTTCGAGAGCCCGAACTGCCCCGTGCTGGGCACCCTGGGCGTGGACGCGACATTCGAGCCGGGACTGCGGTCGAAGGGCCCTTTCCGCCTGTACGAGAAGCTGGATCCGCGCGTCTTCCTCTTGAAGGTCTACCCCGGGCTGGACCCCGCCCTGCCCCTGCAGTTGCTTCCGCATGTCCGGGGACTCGTCCTGGAGGCATACGGGGCCGGCAACTTCCCCATCGACCCGGCCCTCGGGCGCTCGCTCCTGCCCCTGTTCACCCAGGCCCGGGAGCGCGGCGTGCCCGTCGTCGTGGTGAGTCAGGCCCACCGCAACGGCGTGGATCTCAGTCTCTACGAATCTGGAGCGGCGGCCCTGGCCCAGGGGGCCGTGGGCGGCGCGGACCTGACGCCCTCGGCGGCGCTGGTGAAGCTGATGCAGGGACTGGCCTATCACCCCCGCTCTCCGGAGGCGCTCGCGCGCTTCATCCAGACACCGGTGGCCGGGGAGCTGACCGTCGGACGCAAGACAGTGGAACCCCCGGGTCGCCGGAGCCACAAACCAACGCGGTGAGTCCAATCCAGGCGAGGGTTGCCGGCAAGGAAGCCGGCAGCATGCTTGCCGCCATGAAAAAACGGCCCGTAAGATGGGTGGCGCGATGTCCGAGGAGAAAACTTCCGTCCATTCCATTTCGGACCTGCTGGGCAACGGCCAGCGGCAGAGCGCTTATCTGATCGTCATCAGCGCCAAGTCTGCGGCGGGCATCGGCCGGATGTTCAAGCTGGACCGCTCCGAGGTGGTGCTGGGGCGCAGCTCCGAGGCGCAGTTCCAGGTGGAGGACGACGGAATCTCGCGCAAGCACGCCAAGGTGGTGGCGCTGGGCGACGGGCGCTTCCAGGTGGTGGACCTGGCGAGCACCAACGGCACGTACCTCAACGGCCTGAAGGTCAACGCCGCGCCGCTCTACGACGGCGACAAGATCCAGATTGGCTCCAACACCGTCCTCAAGTTCTCCATCCAGGACGAGCTAGAGGAGCAGTACCAGCGCAGCATCTACGAGTCGGCGACGCGCGACGGCCTCACCCGCGTCTACAACAAGAAGTACTTCCTGGAGACGGTGCGCAAGGAGTTCAGCTACTGCCTGCGCCACCGGGTGAACCTGTCGCTGGTGCTGTTCGACGTGGACCACTTCAAGAAGATCAACGACGCGTACGGGCACCCGGCGGGTGACTACGTGCTGACGCGCATCGCCCAGCGGGTCAGCGACACCGTGCGCACCGAGGACCTGCTGGCGCGCTACGGAGGCGAGGAGTTCGCGCTGATGCTGCGCGAGTCCGCCGAGGACCAGGCCCTCGCCTGCGCCGAGCGTTGCCGGTACGCGGTGGACAAGGCGGACTTCGTCTTCGGCGGCACGCCCATCAAGGTGACCATCAGCCTGGGCGTGGCGACGCTGCTGGACTCGGACTTCTCCCAGCCCGAGGACCTCATCGCCGCGGCGGACAAGTACCTCTACCGGGCCAAGCGCGCGGGTCGGAACCGCTCGGACGCCAAGGCCATCAGCGGCCCCTGAGTTCGGCTCAGGGCCCGAAGCCCAGCCGCCGCAATCCCTCGCGCGACACGTGCTGGACGTGGGTGTCCCCGTCCCGGGCCACGGCGTCGGACAGCGCGGCGGCGGCATGCGGCCCGCCCAGTCGGCCCAGCGCGAGCGCGGCGGCCACCCGGACATCCGGCACCGGGTCCTCGCGCAGGCAGGACGCCAGCACCTTCACGTGGACGGCGCGGCCAATGGCCTCCAGCGCCCGGGCGGCGGCGGCGCGCACCACCGGGTGCTCCGAGCCCAGCAGCTCCGCGGCCGCGTCCCCCCGGGTCGACTGGCGCTGCCCCGCGACCACCGCCAGCGCGGCGGCCACCACCTCCGGCGCGTCGTCCTCCAGCGCACGCGTGGTGGCATCCATCACCTCGGGTCTCCGGACGGACATCGAGCCCAGCACGCGCACCGCCCCGGCCCGAATCACGGGCTGCGAGTCGCGCAGATAGGGCGAAAGCGTCTCCACCCGCTCGTTCTCGCTCTCGCGACAGTCCGCCAGTGACGCCAGCGCCTGGCCTCTCAGCTCCGCGGGCATCCTCGGGTTGCCCGCCACATCCAGGAAGAAGCCCGCGCAGCCCTTCTCCCGCACCATGGCCTCCAGCCACGGCCGGGACACGGCGGCGTCGCGCCCCTCCACCCGGCGCTCGGCGGCCACGCGCAGCGACGTGCCCTCCGCTTCCGCCATCCTCCGCGCCGCGGAGCCACGCACCTTGGGGTCCGCATCCTCCAGCGCGCGCTCCATCTCCCTGCGGGCCAGCGGTCCATAGACGCCCAACGACAGCACCGCCGAATCCCGGCGACGGGGCTCGGGCGCCGTCAGCTCCGGCTGAAGCTCTTCCAGCTCCCGCGAGTACACGGCGAAGAGTCGGTTCACGAGCACCGCGTCCGCGGGCTTCGCCTCCTCCAGCAACAGGCGCCCCACCGAGGTGCGCTGTCGCAGCGCCACGGACTTCAACGCGCTGGCGCCAATGACATCCGTGCTCTCCGGCCTGGACGCCGTGGCATCGAGCAACAGCCGCGCCGGCTTGCGCCCCATGAACGTCCCCAGGTGGGCGAGCGCCGACCCTCGCGCACGCGGGTCCTCCGAGTACAACTCCACCTCCAGCGCCTGCCGGATGGCCTCACGGCGAGCCCATACCCGAGCCGCCGCCTCGGGCCCCCGCGCTCCGGCCTCTCGAAGGAAGGTCGCCGAGGATTGATCCGCCTCCGCGGCCGCGCGTGCCGCCGTGAGACACGCCTGCAGATCCGCCGACGTGGGCGTGCTGGCCACCCACTCCGCGAGCACGCGGCGCTCGGCAATCCCCTTCCCCTTCGCCTCGGCCCGCACCGAAGCCCACCGCACCCGCCAGTCCTCGTCCTTGCGGGAAGACGCGAGCGCGTCGCGGGGAGTCGGCCGGACCGTGCCCAGGGATGCCACCCAGGAGTCGACCCGTCCCCCTGACAGGCAGGAGCCACACACGCGGCCCCGGAGGGCCCGGTCCGCCACGTGTCGTTGGCAGGAGTTCCAGCAGTCGGTCGTCCCGGTGCCGCCACGCTGACCGGTCGCCAGCAGTAACATCAGGAGGAGGGCAGGGCTCACGCAGCGGACATTCTAGTGCATCCGCCCCGGGCTTTTCCCTCCTGCGTCCTTGCGTTTTGCCTCTCGCTGGGACATACCCGCTCCCCTTTTGAAGTACACACACATTGACGCATGGCGGAAGGAGGTGAACTCATGCCCGGTATCCGAGTGAAAGAGGGAGAATCCATTGAAAGCGCTCTCAAGCGCTTCAAGAAGGCCACTGAAAAGGCCGGAATCCTTTCCGAGATCCGCAAGCGCGAGCACTACGAGAAGCCTTCCGTGAAGCGGAAGAAGAAGGCCCTCGCCGCCAAGAAGCGCGCGGTGAAGAAGGCCCGCAAGTCGTTCTAGTTGCGAGGCCGGCGTGAGAGCCGGGGCGCCCTCGAGCAGTCAGGTGCCCTGGCTCCCGTCGTCCAGTCCCCCCCGAACCACCACCCCAGCGGAGTCGCATATATGGCAACCCTCAAGGAACGGCTCGACGCGGACCTGAAGGACTCGATGCGGGCCAAGACCGAGACGCGCACCACCGTCATTCGGGCCATCAAGAGCGCCATCAAATACAAGGAAGTGGAGCCCGGTGCCTCCGCCCTCGATGACGCGGGTGTGCTGACAGTCGTCGCCGGCCTCATCAAGAAGGGTCGCGACTCCGTGGAGCAGTTCAAGGCCGGCAACCGGCCGGAGATGGCGGAGAAGGAAGAGGCCGAAATCGCCATCCTCCAGAGCTACCTCCCCCAGCAGCTCACCCCCGACGAGCTGGCCGCCGCCGTCCAGGCCTCCATCGCCGAGGTGGGTGCCACGAGCTCCAAGGACATGGGCCTGGTGATGAAGAACCTCACCCCCAAGATTCAGGGCAAGGCCGAGGGCCGAGCCATCTCCGAGGCCGTGAAGGCCCAGCTGGCGAAGCTCTCCTGAAGCCGTCTCCCACCCGTTCGGGGTCGCTCGCTTGCTCCTGCGACCCCTCGGGTGGATGGGATTGGGGTGAGCGGAAACTTGCTCCCCCGTCTCCCCGTCATTAAGTGCCAGGGCCAGTCCGTCGCGCGCCCCACCCCTTCCAGGGAGGCGCCGTCCGGGCCGCAGGAGCCCCAACGTGTCCCCAGCCATCCTTCCCGCCCCCTGTCGCCGGTCCTTCGCCCTCGTGGGCGGGGTGATCCAGCGGGTTGGCGACCAGACGGGCGACGTCAGGCCCGGCTGCCAGGATGTCGGGAGTGCGCCCGCCCAGGTGCGGGACGAGGGGTGGCCGACGTGATCCCGGAACACAAGATCCAGGAAGTCCTCGAGCGTGTAGACCTCGTGGGCCTCATCTCCCGACATGTGGAGCTGAAGAAGGCGGGCCGCGAGTGGAAGGGGCGCTGTCCCTTCCATCAGGAGAAGACCCCCTCCTTCTACGTGGTGCCGGAGAAGCACTTCTATTTCTGCCACGGCTGCCGGGCCAGCGGGGACGCGGTGTCCTTCGTCCAGCGCTACCTGGGCAAGACGTTCCTCGACGCGGTGAGGGATCTGGCGCGCGAGCTGGGCATCGACCTGGAGGCGCAGCAGGACCCGGGCATGCGCGAGCGCCAGCAGCTCAAGGAGGCCACGGACCTGGCCGCCGAGCACTTCCGCTCCACCCTCTGGCAGGACGAGGGCCGCTCCGCGCGGGCCTACATCGCCAGTCGTGGCGTGTCGGAAGAGACGGCGCAGTCCTTCGGCCTGGGCTGGGCGCCCAACGCCTGGAGCACGCTCGCGGAGCGCTTTCAAAAGACAGGCATGCTGGACTGGGCCATGAAGGCCGGGCTGGTGCTCAAGCGAAACACGGGAGACGGCTGCTACGACTTCTTCCGCAGCCGGCTGATGGTGCCCATCCGCGCGCCGGAGGGCCGCCCCATCGCCTTCGGTGGCCGCCTCGTCGGCGCCGAGGAAGGGCCCAAGTACCTCAACTCGCGCGAGTCCCGGCTCTTCAACAAGAGCGACACGCTCTTCGGCATGGACCAGGCGCGCGACGAGGTCCGCAAGCGCAAGGCCGCCGTCCTCGTGGAGGGCTACTTCGACTGCATCGGCCTGCATCAGGTGGGCGTGCGCCATGCCGTCGCGCTGTGCTCCACCAACCTCACCCCCGGCCACATGCAGGTGCTCAAGCGCGGCGAGGCCCGGGAGCTGGTGCTGCTCCTGGACGGGGACTCGGCGGGAATCGCGGCGGTGGAGCGACTCGCCGGTCCGCTGCTCGCCGCCGGGGCGACCGCCCGGGTGGCGCTGCTGCCCCAGGGGGATGATCCAGACGTCTTCGCGCGTCGAGAGGGAGCGGAGGGTGTGGAGCGGCTGCTGGAAAGCGCTCAACCGCTCACCGCCTACCTGTTCGCCTCCTTGCTGCCCCAGGGCAAGGGGGCGTCTTTCGAGGAGAAGATGGCGGCACTCGAGCGGCTCAAGCCCGTGGCGGCGCAGGTGCCCGTGGGACTGGTGCGCTCGTCGCTCTTCTCCGCCCTCGCGGAGCACTTCGGTTGGCGCTCCGCGGACGTGGAGGCCGCGCTGCGCAGCAAGGTGCCCCCCACGCCCAAGCCCGCCGCTTCGGCCTCGCATGATGGCGGCCCCGCCGCGCCCGCTCGCCCGCTGCCCGAGAAGCCGCCCCCGCCCATGGAGGCGCTCTACGTGGCCTCCGTGCTGAGGGAGCCTCGCCTGCTCGGCAGGGATGTCTTTCGTGTCTGTGACGAGCTGTCCCACATGGGACTGCGCATGGCGCTCGCGCATGCCACGTCGGGCCAGGGCACCCAGGATGCGCTCTTCGAAGCAGGCGAGTCCGTGAAGCGCGCCATCGAAACGTCCTGGCGCCAGCTCCCCTCGGAAGGCCAGGAGCTCGAGCATGCGTTCTTCGCCATCTGCCGGGAAATCATGGTGCGGCGCATCGATGAGCGGCTCACTTATATAAAGCGCGCGACAGAGCAGACGCCGGGAGCGTTCGACCTCACGGAAGAGACGCGGCAACTGTTGTCGGAGCGCGTGGAACTACTGGCCCTCAAGAAGCGTGTCCTGGAGGAGCTCAAGCCCGCTTCCCCGGGAACAAAGGCGCCCATGCAACCGGTTTGACTTCGCGTTTGTAAGAAACCCTGACTTTGCGGTAGATCGGCCGGCTCGCCCCAGGCCTCAAGCCCCTGAATTTCTTAAGGAGAAGTACCCGAATGCCGACGCAGAAGCCCTCGAAGGCGTCCGTGAAGCCCACCAAGAAGAAGGTGGATCCGGTGATCCGCAAGAAGAAGGCACCGGACAGTCCCGCGGCGAAGGGTGCTGGGGTGAAGGCTGGGACCGAGGAGCAGGAGCCCCTGGAGGCCAAGGAGGCGCCCGCCGAGGTCGAGACGAAGAAGAAGAAGAAGGGCGTCGTCTCCGCGGACGTGGACCCCGAGGAGGCCGCTGAAGAAGCCGCCGCCGCCGTCGAGGTGGACCCGGACGCCGTCGAGGACGACGTCGAGGAGGACCCCGTCGCCGAGCGCAAGGAAGTGAAGGACCTGCTCGCCCAGGGGCGAGAGAAGGGCTTCCTCACCTACGACGAGGTGAATGACGCGCTGCCCGCCGACATCGTGTCGTCCGATCAAATCGACGACGTGATGAGCATGTTCGGCGACAACGACATCGAGATTGTCGATGCGCAGAAGGCCGCTCAGAACAACGAGATCAAGCCCACCGTCACCGTCGAGGAGGAGAAGGAAGACGTCGACGAGGACGAGAAGGACGAAGACGACGAGCCGGGTGGCAAGTCGAACGACCCGGTGCGCCTGTACCTGCGCAAGATGGGCAGCGTCAGCCTGCTCACGCGCGAGGGCGAAGTCGAAATCGCCAAGCGAATCGAAGAGGGCGAGAAGGAAGTGCTGCGCGCCCTGCTCGCCTGCAAGGTCGCCGTCGAGGAGATCCTCGACATCGGCAACAAGCTGAAGACGGCCAAGCTGCGCGTGCGCGACGTCATCAAGGACGCGCCCGAGGAGGCCCAGGCCGAGGGCGCCGAGGAGGCTCCCGAGGAAGTGGGCGAGGGTGACGCCCCGGCGCAGCTGGCGCAGAGCGAGCTCAACAAGATTGAGCAGATCTGCAAGCAGATCGAGCGCTTCCGCAAGTTCGCCAAGGACTGCGATGTCTTGGAAGAGGAGCTCATCTCCAAGAAGAAGCTGACCGAGGTGCGCAAGAAGGAGCTCAAGCAGGAGATGAAGGACCTCCGGACCAAGATGATGGAGGTCTTGGAGGAGATGCGGCTGAACAAGAAGCAGGTCGACCGCATCGTCGTGAATCTCAAGGGGCTCATCGAGCGCGTTGAGAAGGCCGAGGACGAGCTTCGTGATTTGGAGCGCCGCTACGGCATCTCCATGAAGGAGCTGCGCCCGCAGCTGAAGGAGTCGCGGGAGAATCCGAACATCGGCAAGAAGCTGCAGAAGCAGCTCAACCTCACGCCCGAGCAGCTCGAGGTCCTGGACCGCGACGTGCGCACGGCGGTTCGGAAGATCAAGAAGGTGGAGGAGGAGGCCAACCTCCCCGTGGATGCGCTGCGCCGCAACTACGACGCCATCCGCCTGGGCGAGAAGCGGGCCGAGCGCGCCAAGAGCGAGCTGGTGGAGGCGAACCTGCGCCTCGTGGTGTCCATCGCGAAGAAGTACACAAACCGCGGCCTCCAGTTCCTGGACCTCATCCAGGAGGGCAACATCGGCCTGATGAAGGCCGTGGACAAGTTCGAGTACAAGCGCGGCTACAAGTTCTCGACCTACGCCACCTGGTGGATTCGTCAGGCCATTACGCGCGCGATCGCCGACCAGGCCCGCACCATCCGCATCCCGGTGCACATGATCGAGACCATCAACAAGCTCATCCGCACCAGCCGCTACCTGGTGCAGGAGATTGGCCGCGAGCCGACGCCGGAGGAAATCGCGGAGAAGATGGAGCTGCCGCTCGACAAGGTTCGCAAGGTCCTGAAGATCGCCAAGGAGCCCATCTCCCTGGAGACGCCCATTGGCGAGGAAGAGGACAGCCACCTGGGCGACTTCATCGAGGACAAGAGCCTCGTGTCGCCGGCGGACGCGGTCATCAACATGAACCTGGCGGAGCAGACCCGCAAGGTGCTGGCCACGCTGACGCCGCGCGAGGAGAAGGTGCTCCGCATGCGCTTCGGCATTGGCGAGAAGAGCGACCACACGCTGGAAGAGGTGGGCCAGGACTTCGAGGTGACGCGCGAGCGCATCCGTCAGATCGAGGCCAAGGCGCTGCGCAAGCTGCGTCACCCCAGCCGCTCCAAGCGCCTGCGCTCCTTCGTGGAGAGCTGACGCCTTCCTGACGGCTCCACCATGAGCCGTCACGGGAAGTCCCGAGGCCCCCGCTCCTTCATGGACCGGGGGCCTTCGTGTTTCTAGAGTCGGGCGCCGTGGCGCTCTCCAAGTCCAGGACGACGACGAAGACGAAGTCCCGAGTGGAACCCGAGGCGTCGGCTCCGCCGAAGCGTCCGCCCTTCTCCGAGGCGGTATGGCGCGCGGTACGCTCGATTCCGCGAGGCCAGGTGCGCTCGTACTCGCAGGTGGCGTTGTACGCGGGACGTCCCGGGGCGGCGCGCGGCGTGGGGCGCGAGATGACGAAGCTGCCGCCGGGACAGGAGCTGCCGTGGTGGCGTGTGACGAAGTCGGGAGGGACGCTGGCGTCCACGGTGGCGCATGAGCAGGCGAAGCGCCTGCGCGCCGAGGGCGTCACGGTGGAGCAGCGTGGGCAGGTGTTCCGGGTGAAGGTGGCCCAGGAGCCCGGGAAGCCCGCTCCCGCGTCCAAGCGAAAGCGCTGACTCAAGGCGCGCACAAAGCCTCACGCCGACGCGGGAGGCAGCGTCAAATCAGGGGGCCGAGTGGCGCTTGCCAGCAACGCATGCGCGGGGATATGCCACCGGACACGCGGGTTGTTCACGCATGGGGGCCCTTAGCTCAGCGGTTAGAGCTGTCGGCTCATAACCGATTGGTCCCTGGTTCGAATCCAGGAGGGCCCACTCCCCTTCCCCCGCTTGGCCGATATACAGCTCCCCATTCAGGCCGAGAACCCTTGCTGGAGCCATAGGCCCGCGGCGCCGGAGCCACGTGAGAAGGCTCCACCTACGCGCCCGGAGTCCCCCAATGAGCCGCCGCCTCCTCCACCTGCGGTCCTCCGGATCAGCAGTGGCGAAGGTGCCCCAGGGCCCTCAGCCTCAATGCATCGGTGCAGCACAGCACGAAGGCGCCACCGGGTGCGCCGAGAATCCAGACACGCCACGTCAAGGATGAGGCATGTTCCCAATGGCACATAAACCACACAAGAACATCCAGCCTATCGCAATCTAGTGCATCATCAGCCGTGGCAGCACCGAGACCCTCAACTCAACCCTGCATGCGCGAGAGTGGTTGAGGGCTCACCAGGATGAACTGGAACTGTCCTGCCCGGCAGCAGCACGACTGGGATTGTCCACCTGGCACCTGCACTCACTGCTCGATTCGCATGCCTTTCGTGAACACACTCTACACCATCTCAAATTGAGCTGCCTGGCATTAATCCCAACCAGGAGGCTTCACGGGGTGTGGCTCCGATGCTGAGCACGCTCCGAGGGAGCCTGCCGCCTGCCCAGCAACCAATCTTGGCATAAACGACTGAAATCACGAGTAGACTACTGCATACTCACCGAGGCAGTCACAGGCACTACTCCTTTTTCCCACCACCTATCTTCGCCTCAGCAGTGAGTCGCGGCCGGAGGTCAAGAACCTTAGCTGCGACCCGCACGCTACCGCCCCATTTGTCGACGATCCTAGCGGCCTCGGCGTCGAGCATCTTCCTCAACCCGTTGATGTCGAGTGTCTCGCCCGTATCTGGATTTTTCCAATTTTGGTTGCTTGCGACAGTGACCAGAAGACATCCGGAACGACAGGTTTCAGCGGCCATGTATTTAGTCACCAACTGGTTATTGACCGTGTCACGCAGGTCGCGACCAGACCAGTGTTCACCGATCTTAAGCTCAATCGTCCCTTGCTGGCCTGACGATGCTACGCGCAGTCGGATGTCCGTTTCCTTCTCGTCGGCAGTGACCGCTTCCTGGTCAACCGTGTATATCCGGTTCGCTGCGTTCCGGAGTTGAAGCGCGATTACCTGGCGCATTGTCTTTTCGTCTTTAATGTTGCCCCAGGCGCCGCGCGGCGAGACATCTTGGAGCAACAAGTCGTCGAGATCATCGAGCCGGTCGACGAGCATTGCGAACATGTCGTCGCGAGTCATTGGGGGCGCGCTGCCGTAGCGATCTAGAATTGACACCCCGGATTCGGTCAATACGCCACCGCTGACTTCTTCGGCCGCTTTCTCGCGGGCAAGCAAGGCAAGTCGATCACGAAAATCGGCGAACAATGGCTCTTTGACCATCTCAAGTTTGACTGCCCAAGCGTCGGTCCCCCTAGCGTCAAGGATCGCGCTGAGCAGCACGTTTCTCCCATCCTGTGCCCAATCCCGGGGGCCCGGGGAATAAGCCCCCTCGTGGGTAATGTCGTCTTGGATGCGCACATGCTTGTAGGAAAGTCGAGCTAGTCTCAACAGCAATGTTGGGGTGAAGCCTGACTTTCGCAGGTCGACGAGCAACTGTCCCTCTCGTTCACCGAACATCGTTCCGAAGACATTGATAGCGAATCCCGTCGCCCCAGGCGTGAGCGGCCCCAACAGCGTTTCGATAGCATTGGTTCCGCTTGCCGGATCAAGGCGCATCAGCGTCGTCAGCCAGACAGGCGTGAACACACCATCAGCGGAGCCCTTGAGGTAGTCCTCGGCCATGGCTCGGATGCGGTCCTGTATCGCACCATCGCCATGTTCAAGCAGAATTTCGAGCACGCGCACAAGGCGCTCGAGTAAAATCGTATTGTCCTCGCCGTCGCGCAGATTCCCAGAATGAGTATCTAGCCAAGCGCGCAGACGCGGAAGAAACAGATGCAGGACCGTAGCTGGCGCATGGCTTACATTCTGGAGCAGGATGCCTACGGAACTTTTCGCAGCAACCTCATCTAATTCAGCGGTCAGGTCAGGCCCGAGCGTCCGCTCAACCTCGGCCGGATGCGCGCGGGCGAGCGATTCGAGCCACGCAGGAAAGTCGCTCGGCTCGATCGGTGCGTAGCGCGTCGCGAGTTCGGCTTCTTCGATGGAAAGCTTGCGCGCCCAGTCGGGGTCCTCCGCTTCGGCGGCGATCGCGGCCAGTCCGAGTTGCCAACGAATGAGAAACGTTCCCCGTTCATCATCCGGCCTCTCGTAGCGAAGTGTCGGCCGATCTTCGCGCCAAATTGAGTGCATGCTCGTTCGCAGTTGGTCGGCAACATCTTTGCCGAAATGCTGCTCGATAAAACGTCGATTCCAACCCGACGCGCGGCTTTCATCACCAGAACGCTGCATAGCCTGCCAGAGGTTCCAAGCAGTATTTCCTTTGCGGTCGGGACTGAAAGCGGTTCGGGGATGTTCTGCGACCTCACGCCAGAACGCCACCCAATCCTCGCGATCCTTCGCCTTACGCCTTTCGGCAGCTTGCCGTTGCTCTTCGACCCGCGCGTTGAGCGCAATCTCTTCGGGATCGATCTTCCTTGGAGCAAGACACTGTTCGAACAGCGACATCAGGCTGGGCTCATCAGCGACATACCGCCTGAGACTTTCAATATATTCGCGCAGATCACCCGCGTCATCCCGGACATCATACATCGAAACATAGAGCATCATCGCCCGCTCCGGAAGCGACTGGCTGCGATCGGCTAGAATCCGCCGCACCCAAACACCATCCTGCGCGTCATTCAGCTTGAGCGGACCGTCGTTCGAAACATTGCATACTCGTTTCCACGGATCGGCCTGGGGATGCATAGCTTCATTGAACGCATCATCAGCCCAGTAGACCGCCGCTCGCAGCGGTGGCGCTAGTTCGGCAAGCGCATTGCGCAGATCCTTTACATGTTTCTCGTTGGCACGGCCATCCCGATGGAGGCGCAGCGCGATCATCGAGGACCGCAGAACCGCGGCATCCGTATCACCCGCCCGGATAAGTCTCAGACAGACCGCAGCAAGCGCAGAAAGCAGGTATGGGCGTCTGCTAACAAGATGCGGCCATTGGTTCACCCAAACGAGGTTCTCGGCAACCAAGGCAGTAAAGCCGACGCGCAGTTCCGCTAGATAGCCTGGTTTGAACTCGACTCTGGCAATTTCACTCGACAGCATCCAGCCAAGTTCGTCGACTGAGTTCCCCGTCTCTCGAAGTCCTTTCAAGATTTCATAGAGCCGGTCGGGCGCAATCTTCTGTGGGAACAGTCGGACGACTGCTGCGCGCACAACCTTCTCTGGCCAGTTCCCCGGTGCGTTCACAATGGATTGCGTGAGCGCCTCGAGTCGCGGATCCTCAAGGCGCACTAACGCATCAATCGCGTCGAGACGCTCTCTATGCGTAGCAGAGACATCGTTCGCGATGTCATGGGCAACATCTGCGCATGCCGGTATCGGTCCCGCGCCGATTAATTCGAGGAGTAGCCCGCGAACCTCGGGGTTCTCGATGGGCCCCTGCCACAGACCCAGTACATGGATCGCTAAGTCGGGTGAGGCGAAGCGATGCACCTGCACGCGAGGAACGTGCAGACCGCGCCACCCACCCTGGCCATAGTGCCGCACATAAGACTTCAACGCGTCGATGCGTTGCGGGAGCGGGAGCGATCCCGGATCGGCATGTTCAAGCAACACCTCGGGCTCACGGTCGCGCACCTCGGAGAAGATGCTCGACTGCTCCGCCGCGAGCCAAGCTGCAACGGGGCGCATTATCGGGCGGACGACCCTGATACCCTGATGCGTTTCTGCGAAAAGCAACCGCTTGACCTCCTTGATCGGCATGCCCTGCCCCAATCGGTCTTCGAGGCGTCGCGCGGCAAGGAATTCGACGACCGAGCGATGATGGAATCGGACGCGTCCATAGCTCGCGAACCCGAACAATGCGCGCTCAAGCAAGGTGTCGCGCTCCTCAGGCGTCCAGTCATGCAAGACCACAGATGGATCAAGTGCGGTCCCTGGATCGCCGCTCCGGTCAGCCTCCACGCTGAGACGAATTGTCAAACGGCGTGTGAGCAGTGCGGCGAGCGCGATTCGGCTCGCACCCTCAAATGACTTATCGGGAGACAACTGCGCCGGTTCGCGCCGGTCGGTGCGCGGCTTGAGTTTCACCCTGACATTTTGTGCCACCTGCTCGCGGTGGGTGCGGATGCGGCGATGCTCACGCCAATCCGCACAAAGCTCGATGAGGTCCTGTGGGCGGCGTGAGAACTCTTCGGCGTTGCGTGCACGGATATCGGCAAGGAGTGCCTCAGCATCATCGACACCCTCGATTGCTGCCATTTCCAGGATTTGCTCGTTGGACAAAGGCATCAAGGCGACACTGCGCCACACGGGGACGGTTCCCTTCTCCTTCTTGCTGGAATTCTGTCGCTGACGACCCATGGCAATGTCGGCAAAAGCATCGCCACTTGGAATCAACGCCACTGGCTCGGGCACAGGAAAATGCTTCTGGATGAGTTGTTTATCGACTGCAATCGGGCGCGTAGTACTGACGATCCGAACGCGGCCGAACTGGCCGGCTACAGCCTTACTCAAGCGCTTGAGCGCGAGATCGAATGAACCGAGAGTGAGCTTGAGTTCGTCAATCGAGTCGAGGAAAAAGGTGGCGACAGCAGATTGCGCCGCTCGCCACTCCTCAAACCTCGCCTCCTCGACTGGCGACAGCAAATCACACAGACTGGTGGTCGCGAGTTGCGCCAGCTCGAGGTGGAAAGCGGGCTCGCCTCGATCCCACAGCACCTGCTTCTGGGCCGCACATTCATAGGTCTTTCCGGCACCGGCTTCTGAGACAATCAGGACACGCTGAGATTCAAGCAGTTTGTCCCAACCAAAGGCACCCGACCAACCCTTCTCGACCAGCATTGATGCCTGTTCAACGTCAATGTTCTTATCTTGGGACAACTCGCGGAAGGTACGCTGAACCCTTGGCCTGGACACGCTTGATGAGTTGGTCGGCGGCATAAGAGGTCATCGTAAACCAAAATGGAGCTATGAAGGCCTGGAGTTGCTTCAGTTTCGTGGCTCCCCCGCACATTGCGTGTGTAGAGCGACAGCAAAGTTGCCCCTCGCGACACTAAAACTGCCCCTCCTGCAGGGCCTCCGCCCGCAGCATCTGGAGGCAGTTCGCGATGGGAGAGTCAGTGAAGGACGTGGTACCCCGCCCGACGGCGAAGGTGCCGATGGTCGAGTAGGTTGTGGCGCGGCAGATGCGCGTGCTGGGGGAGGCCGGCTGGGGCGTCAAGGCCACGAACCAGTCAATGCGGATGAGACAGTGAGTTCATGAAATTACTGCGCACTCTCCTGTGAGGTGGAGAGACGCGCGGGGTCGTTGCTCCAGACGGTGTTCGGCAGTGCCTGCGGCTTGGGTACACCTTGAGGATAGTGCTCGGGGCGAGCGGCGTAGGCGGCAGCGAGCACGTCGGCCCGAGCCGTGTTGCGCTCGGCAGCCAGGCTCTGGTGCACGTCGTAGGGTATGAGCAAGCCGAGGCCCGCGTGGTGATGTTCTTGGTTTTACCAGCCGAAGAAGCCGCAGGCGAGCTGGGGGCAGCCGAAGACTGAGGGGAAGTCTGGTCGGTACGTCATCGTCTTGAGGTGAGCCTCGCTGAAAGGGTTGTCGTTGGAGACATGAGGTCTGGCGTGCGTCTTCGTAACGCCCAGGTCGGCCAATGGAGCTCCGAACCCACCAAGCCGCCAGTAGCGCAGCCAACCCAAGTGTGATTTTCACGCCTGCTCCCTCCGTCTCCCGTCGCGCGCGGTCTTCGGGCGCTGTAGGCAGGCGGTCAGCCTTCCGCGCCGGGCGGGGTCAACGAAGCCACGAGAGCGTGACGTCCCCTGAACGCTGCCCACGTCTGCCGGGATGATGCGGGCTCAACCGGTTCCGGTTCCGCCTATAAGGGCGGGAACCGGGAACCGACGCAGCCAAGCCATGTCGAAGGTGGATCCAGGTCCATTTCATCCGCGCAGCGTCCAGAGCAGGATGCCGAGGAGCGTGACCCCACTCCCCCCCAGCCACAGCAGACAACCCAGTTGCCGCGCCAGCAAGCCGAGCTGTTGCTGAACAGCATCGGCCTGCGTCGCAGTGGGAAGGGACTTCGATGCATCGATCTCGGCGTCGCTAGCCTGCGTGAGTTTGAACCAGAAATCCCACCAGACCACTTCGACCCAGCCGTGCTGGGCGTTGTCCCACTTGATGCCCTCGGCCAGCGTGTGCTGCATCGCGGCGCCCTCGTCCATCACGATGGCGATAATGGGCAGCCTTCCGACATAGGCGGGACCAAGGAGACGCTCAAAGGCATCCGGCGATACCCGCAGATCAACATGGAAGGTACGCTCTCCCTCGCCTCTGGGACTGAAGGCCCGGATGAGGCCGCCACAGCGCTTGCCCTCCATCTCGATGGACTGACCTATCTCAATGCAGACCGTGCCAGTCAGGTCTTTGAGCCACTCACCCGTTGACAAGCGGACATGTTCATCGAACGAAGAGCGGGCTCGCCAAAGCAAGGTGCGCGCGGTCGGGAAGAACGCAGCGGCAGCAGGTGGCTCGCCATCGCGTGGCAACCTGTAGTGACCATCGAACCCGGTTGGCTCAAGGGTAATGTGCATGGGGCCATGTAAGCATGGAGCAGTGACCGCACTGCGGTCGCCTTCCCTGTTACCCCTCACCCGTGACGCTGCCTGGGATCCGCCTACAGGGCCAGGAACCAGGAACCACCGACCCGAGCATCAGCGCCGTCCCCAGGCGAGGAGCGCCTCCCGTGACGCAGCCGGGCTGCAGACGAACCGGCCGACCCACACCCGCTCCAGCTCCCCAGTTTCAAGAAGCGCGTCGCCGGTGGCCCGGCACACCGCACCACCGGCGCACCACGCCTGGTCGAATCCGTGGAAACGGTGCCAACCGGCACCGCCCCTGCTCCCAGGGAAGCCCCAGTCACTTCCGCAGGTTGCGAAGCGCTGACAAGGACTGCTTGCCCCTGCCAACCGGCCCCCCCGTCGCATAACGGATGGGGCCCTGGTTCGAATCCAGGAGGGCCCACTCCTCTCCCCCGCCAGAACCCCCAGGGCCTACCGCCGCCACTCCGGGGGAACGTTCTTCTCCACGGCGTAGCGCTCGAGTTCGGCGAGCTGCTGGCTCGCCAGCTTCAGCTCCGCCTCCACCTCTTGCTGGCGCTTCGCCACCGGCTTGCCGGAGGACTCGTCCTTGCGCAGACGCGCGCGCTCCTCCTCGAAGCGGGCGACACGCGCCCGGGCCTTGCCGAAGGACGTGCGCCACCGCTCCTCCTCCTCCCGTGTGCGATTCCCCGCCAGCCTCTGCTTGAAGCGCTCCCGCTCCCAGCGCTGGATGCCCGCGGGGTTCCGGGTCCACGTCTCACGGGCTTCCCTGACGTCCTTGAGCGACACCTCGATGCGCTCCTCGTTCTCACCACTCCCCTGCCCTGACTTCAGCCAGGCCGTGCCGACCTCTGGCAGCGAGCAGGTCTCGACGGGCAGCCGCGCCCCACCGATGTGGATGCCCAAGGTGAGGCCTCGCGAGAGGAACCAGCGCAGCCGCCGCGAGTCCTCCTGCGCCGCCAGCGACTGGCTCAGCGGCCGCCAGTCCTCGAACTCCAAATCCAGCGTACACGTCTTCCCTTCCGCCTCCAGCTCCATGCGGCGCTTCACGGCCGTGGGTGGCGAGTCGAACCGCTCGACGACCAGCACGATGAGCCCCAGCCCGTCGACCCGCTGCACCGAGAGAACCACCTGCTGCTCGGTGTCCACCTGGAAGCGCCGCACCTCGCGCTCCTCGTCGCGCGCCACGCGCTTGAGCAACTGGCTCCAGCGCTCCGTGGACTCGGGCGTGGTGGGCACGGAGACGAGCTTGCTCGCATAGGCGATGGGCAGTGCCAGCCCCAGCCCATCCGCGTTCTCGATTTTCATCGAGACGACGCCCACCACCTCGCCGCGTCCATTCAACAGCGGTCCGCCACTGTTGCCCGGATTCACCGAGGCATTGAATTGCACATAGCCAGTGCCCAGGTACTGCCGGCCCACGAAGCCCACCTTCCCTTCATGCACGGTGAAGTCCAGGCCCTTGGGGCTGCCAATGAAGACCAGCGGGTCTCCGGGCTCCAGGCGCGTGACGTCCCCCAGTGGCAACGGGACTGCCTTCGCGCCCACGACGCGGACGGTGGCGAGGTCCAGGTCCACGTCACTGGCGACCGTCTCACCGAGCAGCTCCCGCCCGTCCGCGAGCACCGCCGTCATCATCTTGCCCGGCGGACACACCACGTGCTGGTTGGTCAGCACCAGCTCGGAGCCCACGAAGAAGCCAGAGCCCGTCTTGCTCCCACACCGCAGCGTCAACGTGCTCGGGCCGGCGCGGCGTGAAATCTCCGCGGTGGAGAGGGCCGAGGGCACGGGGGCCGCCTCGCCCGGAGTGTCTTCACCCGTGGCGAGGGCCAGGACATTCGAGCGCGTGCGCTCGAAACGCGGAGAGCGAGCCATCCAGATGCCGCCCACCAACCCGACCAGGACGCAGGCACCCACAAGCGCCCTCAGGAGTCCACGCGAGGACTCCTGGACGGGCACCACCGACTCCACGAACGGCCGCAAATCCGCGCGGGCGCCCTGGGCGCGCAGCACCTCCAGGAGCTTCTCAGCGAAGGCGCGAAAGACGCCACGCGCCAGGGGAGCCCCCGCCATCGCGAGCAGGGTTCGCGCCTCGGAGAACGAGGGCGCGGGAGGGCCCAGCAGCGAGATGGCCCGGGCCAACGCGAAGCGCGTCCGCTCGTCAGCCACCGCGTCCCGCAACACGACGTCCACCCGGAGGCTGGCGCCGCACACACAGCGAGCCACGCTCCCCGCATCCGGAGCACCACACCGGAGGCACCTCTGCTCGACCGACTCCGACATTCCCGCGCTCCCCCTGCGACGACCCTGGTTCCTGGCGCTCGTGCGTCACCCGCGAGGACCGGGTCACCCCTCGGCGGCTCCCATCATCATGCCTCCGAACGCGCGTGGAGTCCCAGCCACCCACATCAGCCCCCGCGCCCCAACCCGACAACCTCGCCCGAGCAAGCCTTCATGCCCGGGCATCGAAATCCGAGGAACGGTTCCGGCGGCCTCCTGTCAGACCTTGCTCTCGACGAAGCCCTTTTTACGCAGCTTCGCGATGAGCGCGTCCGCCGCGGCGCGGGCCTGCTTCGCGTCCTTGAACGCAGTGCGCTTGCCGCGCCCCGGCTCGCCCAGACTGCCCGCACGCACCCAGAGCTCGCTGCCCACCAGCGCCACGCCCCGAAAGCCCGTCTCCGTGTCCACGAAGAGCCGCTCCTCGTCGGGGCGCGCGGCCCGCGTCGCCTTCGCGCGCGACAGAGGCCGGATGGACGAGACAGGCTTGACGGCCCACACCTGGTAGCGAACGCGAATCTCCGGCTTCGGGCCATACCGGAACAGCACGCGCCAGCGGCCCCCTCCCGTGGACTCAAAGACAGCCTCGCCCCAGGACTTGAGGCCAGTGGTGGGTGACTTCGGAAGGAACGACTCCAGCGTCTTCAGGAAGACCAGATAGTCTTTCTCCTGCTTCACATAGCCAATCAGCAGCGTCCCCTCCGGCAGCGACAAGTCGAGGTCTCCCCAGGCCGTGCGCCTCACCAGGGCGAGGTCGAGGAACACGTTATTGCCCAGCAGGGGCGCGCACTTCTTCCAGAAGTCCGCGCTGATGCGCACGTTGCGGGCCCCCAGAAGCGTGGTCGAATCACTCATGTCTCTTCCATAGCATGGCCGAGCACCGACACATTCGTCTCCACGAGGTGTTTCGATCCCTGGAGAGGGTTCGCGGGAAAGACAGGAGCCGCATCCCCATGGACAGCTGAGCCATCCCTCACTTGAAGCCAGTCACTCATTGGAAGCCACTCGGACCGGGGGACCTCCGGTGCCGCCAGTTCCCACACATCCACTGACGTGGGGTGGACAATGGGCGCAACGCGTCAGAAGGGTGGCGCTTGACCCAAGCCCAGGGCCCGCAGTTGGATTCGAGGGCTACAACTGCAACGGGGTTTCCAACATGATTCTTCGTGTACTGGCACTCGCAGCGCTCGTTTCCATCGTTGGCTGTGGCGGAGCAGAAGTCCCGGAGGGCACCGAGACTGGCGCCCTTCCCGAGCAGGAAGTGTCCGCGCAGGCCGCCACCTGCGAGTCCCTCCAGGGCAAGGTCTGCAGCCCGGACCGGGAGATTGGCTGTACCTTCGCCAACGGCACCCCGGGTTATTGTCTCTGCCAGGCCATTCCGCACAACAGGTGGGTCTGTCTGACCGACTGAGAATTTACGGCCGGGCCTGGAAAAAACTCTCCGGGCCCGGCCGCCTGCCTGGGGTTCAGGACACCTAATGACAATTCAGGACGACGTCCTGCGTCGAGGCGGTGTCCACATAGCAGATGCGGCTGAGCGAAGACTCGTTGCCCCAGGTGTCTCGCGCCGAGATAGAGAATGGGGTGTCGCTCTGGACCGGGGCTGTGCCAGCGATGTTCCACACGTATGCGTAGGGGGCCACAGGCAGCGTCACGGTGAAGCCTCCAATCAGGCCTCCGCTCAGGGTCACCGACTGCACACCGTGCGAGTCGCTCACCGCACCCGCCGACACCAGATACGCGCGACGTGAGCCCTGGACGCTGAAGTTGAACGTCGGGCCCGTGTTGTCCGCGATCACCGTCCGGGTCTCCGGGCTGCTGGCGAAGCCCGCGTTGTCCGAGCACTGGAACAGCACGATGTAATCGCCGTCCGTGCGCGAGGTGGTGTCGACGACGAACTCGTACGGCGCGGTGGTGTCGGACTGGAGGATGACTCCATTCTCGCGCATCTCCACGTGGTGGACTCCCTCCGGGTCGTTGCAGGCCACGGTGAACTTCGGCTTCTTGGGTTGGGTGTCGTTGCGCGTGATGGAGACAATCACCGGCACGGAGTTCGACTTGACGAACGAGGCCACGAAGTTGGCCGTGTTGCCGCAACGGTCCTGCGCCAGCGCCTGGAACACGTGCGTTCCAGACGCCATCTCCGAGCCGAACGTCAGCACATAGCCCGGCGTGGTGGGCTGGGCGACCAGGGTGCCGTCCACGAAGAGCGAGTACGGGTACTGGATGCCACACGTATCGGTGACGTTCGCGCTGAGCGTCATCGTGGTGCCCAACTGGGACGCGCTGAACGTCACGGCGGGCGGCGTGCTGTCGAGCGGCGCGGCCCGGGTCGCGCCCCCCTTGTTGCCGAACGCGTCAGTGACCTCGACAATCAGGTTGTGTGCCAGCCCGTCGGTCGGTGAGTAACTGGCGGAGTAGGTCGTCGCGGAGTTCGTCCTCGTGGCGAACACCACTCCGTCCACCTTGAAGTCCACCCGGGTAATCACGGAGGCATCACTCACGGAAGCGTTGACGGTGAACGGCGGCCCGGCGGAGCTCACGGCCATCGACACCGACGGCGGTGTGTTGTCGACCCTCAGCGTGTGGTTGAGCGTCGTCACGTTACCGGCCGGGTCGGAGACCTTGATGCTCAGCGGGTAGGTACCATCGGCCCAGGTGGTGGTGTCGAACTGGTGCTCGAACGGCGGCGCCATGAGCGAGACAATCAACTGTCCATTCCGGATGAAGTCGACCGAGTCAATCCCCGAAGCGTCGTTCGCGGTGATCAAGAACCACGGCTGCTTCAGCGAGCCCGTGACGGTGAGCGACGCGGTGGGCGGCGTCCGGTCCAGCGTCACTGTCACACTCTTGGTCACCTGATTGTTCCAGAGGTCCCATGCTTCGAGAACAATCGTGTGGGGCCCCGTGGAGAGAGCGCCCGCGGGGATGAGCTGGGTGAACTGAAAGCTTGGGAGCACGACCGTTTGCACGCCGCCGTCGACCACGAGGCGCGGAGCCTGGCGGGCCTGGTTGGGCGTCTCCGCGTCGGTGATCGTCCCAGTGCACTCGATGTCCGAGCCGCGCTGCCGGCAGGACAGCGTCGCCTGCGGCGGCTGGTTGTCCGGCACCGCGCCGACGTTGATCGCCGCGAAGGCAGAGGCGACCGCGCGCATCTTCGTCGAGGAGGAGGCGCCGTCAATCACCCCGGCCGCCATGAGCGCGGCGTCTCGGGCCTGGGCGTAGTCCGCCCCGACCGGGAGCGCCTCCACCGTGCGGGTCCAGATGACCGCCGCGGTGGACGGCCCGATGCCCGTGAAGCCCTCGGGGACCCTCGGGCAGTTCCAGGGCCCCGGAGACTGGCCCTGCGCCAGCGGCTGACAGCCATAGGCCAGGAGCAGGAACATCCGGTCGATGGGCCCACAGCTCTCGTGCTCATCCCAGTTGACGAGGTCCGGGGTCCACTCCGGATTGGAGGGCGTCAGGAGGCTGCGTCCTGCAACTCCGGTGTCCTCGCCTATCGTCAGATTGGCGGGGCGCAGGAGCACCTGGTCAATCTCATTCAGGGGGCGCCGCTTGAGGGTGTCGCGCCCCAGCTCGGTGAAGAAGCCCATGATGTCGCCGGTGCCCTCATTGAGGGCAGCAATCTCTCCGGACGCCCCGGAGCCCAGGCTCGGATCCCCCCACACCTCACGCATGAAGAAATCGTGGGTGATTTCGTGGGCGACGATGTCGGTGGTCGCGAGGTGGACGAGCGTCGTCACCCCCGTCGGCGCCGGATAGGTCTCATAGCCAATCAAGACCCTTGGGTCATTGTTGCTCGCGATGTAGCCTGCGTTGTCCCATGGATAGTGCATCTTGAATTCCATCGGGGGGAGCGCCTTGGACCCCGTACGGCCAAGGAAGTACTCGAACATCGTCGACGTCATGTTCGAGGCGAAGAAGGCGTCGACCGCGGCGGTCTCTCCGTTCGTGCTCCGAGCCTCGGAGGTGACGTTGAACAGCGCGCCATCTCCGAAGGACGCATCGGGGCTCGAGTAGTCGAGATAGGTAATGGTGCCGTCGCCGTTCGGGCGCGTGGCGAGGAACTTGTTGCCCCGCTTGTCCTCGAGCTTGTACAGCGCCTTCGCCGTGTTGACGACGACCGAGAAGGTGTTGGTGCCGGAGTAGCGCCCCTTCAAGGACGCGTTGGCATAGGTGACGTGTACCTCCGCCGGAGCCACCCGCAGGGCCTTGCCCGAAAGCGCGTCTACCTCGCCCACCCACTCACGCGGAAAGGCCCAGAGAGAACCCGGGCCACCGGTGGAGAGCGTCAGTCGGTAGATGGGCGTCAGCTCGGTGATGACACGCTCATACTGCGTCGCATCGTGAGAGCCCGCCACCGGCACACCCGGCTTGAGCCGCCGCTCCTCGTGCGGACGCAGCATCAGCTCTCCGCCGCGCAACACCGTCCCAGTGGGGTCGCCCAGCGCCGAGAGGGCCGCCGCCTCGGCCTCGCCCCGGGTGACGCGCGCCTGGGTTTCGACCTTCGCCGTGGGCTCGACGCGAACCGGGGTGACGCGGGTCTTCCCGTTCGCGGTCTTCGCGCCCACGCCCCACACGGGCAGCTCGTCGACGCGAAGCTGGAGGTACGTGTCGTCCCCTTCCTTCCGGGGCACCACGGACATCTCACGCAAATCAAAGCCGCGTGCCGTCAACTCGCGCTCCACCTCGAGACGCACCGGAGTCTTCACCGATTCGCTCGCCGATTCTCCGCACGAAACAAGTAACACCGCGCCAGCCAGCACTCTCAAGAACCGCTGCATGGACATCCCCCTCTGTCTTGGTTTGCTTACATGAAAACAATGCCCCCGCAAACCGTGAACATGTGTTCGGGTTGGCCGCCCTCCTCGTCCCATCAACTCCACTCCCGCCCGAGCGGATGGATGAACTCATCTGGGATTGAAAGCTCACGGCGGATGACTTCGGGATACATCGTCAGCCTGGACACAGGTTCCGATACCGCGCGCCGTCAGCCCCAGCATCAGCGACTGGAGGCCCATTCCGATTCTCGTGGATTTCCAGGCAAACCTGTTCGGGTGCCGCTGTTTGTCCTATGCTCGCGAGGAGGGCTCGCAACTCCTTCTCAATCCAGGACATCCCATGCTGGTTTCCCAGCCACCGCC
>NZ_VIFM01000759.1 GCF_006636215.1 Myxococcus llanfairpwllgwyngyllgogerychwyrndrobwllllantysiliogogogochensis
GTCACGGGCAGCTGACTGGTGACAGTTGATCCTCTGGCCGGTGACATGTCGGTTGGATGCTTCCGTCGCAGTGGCCTTTAAAGCGGCAGTCACCCGGGAAATTTTCGCTACCAATGACCGCGTGACGCTGCGCTTTATCGATGCGGGAGAGATCTTTCCTGCCGAACGCCTGGCGCTGGCGCGTAACGATGAGCACTTTGATGTCGATCCGTTAGCGGAAGGCGGCAGAGGCTTGCGGCTTATTCTGCGTGCGGTGGACTATTTTAATGTGGAAACTGGCGCCGGGGAGAATGTGACTACCCTGATAGAAGCGTTGCCTGATACCCGCCTAAGCCATGCCACCGACGATCGCTGCGGGTGAGGGAACAGACATTGCCCCCGGGCGAATCACCGGGGGAATTTCCCCACCCGCGTTCACCGGCTTCATCATCTTATTGCTGTGCCTGGGC
>NZ_VIFM01000760.1 GCF_006636215.1 Myxococcus llanfairpwllgwyngyllgogerychwyrndrobwllllantysiliogogogochensis
CTGCTGGACAGCAACGAGCAGCCGCTCGTCATCGAGACGGCGGACCTGGTGACGGTGACCCAGGACCAGACGCTCCAGTCGACGGTGCTCTACGAGGGCTCCGTTCCGAACGGCTTCTACCGGATCATCTACCAGGGCGCGTTGCCAGGGCTGAGCGGCCTGCCTCGGGACCCCTCTACGCCGCGGCTCTTCGAGGCCGAGCCCACCGTGGCCGCTCCGGCGCGGGCCGGGGACATCATCGTCCTGGAGGGCACGGATGTGCTGTGCGCCGTCGACCTGCCCATCGCGTCGGTGGAGCCCGTGGCGGGGACCACCCGGGTGCGCTTCGCCATCGCGGACTCGCAGGAGATTCCGACGGACTGCGCCAACCTCGCGCGCTTCACCGTCCGTGCGGGGGGAGACCAGCCCTTCGTCCTCTTCGACGAGGCGGGCACCTTCCTGTCCCGCGA
>NZ_VIFM01000761.1 GCF_006636215.1 Myxococcus llanfairpwllgwyngyllgogerychwyrndrobwllllantysiliogogogochensis
CGGCTGTAGCTCAGTGGATAGAGTATTGGCCTCCGAAGCCAAGGGTCGTGGGTTCGATCCCCGCCAGCCGCACCAGAATTCTCGGCGCTTCCCGCCTCTCCCTCCGCTGCCGCCAGGCAGGCCCGCGAGGGCCATGGGGCGGCAGTCTTCCCGTTCCCCTTTTTTTTCTCCGGCAAGGGCCATGCCATGCCGTTTCCCGCACGGCCGGCATTCATCCCGTGGTGCGCGTGGTGCGCGGCGCTCCGCAGGCCCGCTCCGTTATCGATCACCTTGGCAGGTCGGGCTCGTGCGTGTCTTCGGGCAAGGGCGGCACGGTGCCGGGCGCCGAGGGTTCCACCGTGGCCTTGCTGACGGCGGCGCCGCCCAACGCCCCAGCCACGCCCCCCACGGCCACGCCGACCACGATGCCGATCGGGCCGCCCACGGCCCCGCCCACCGCTGCGCCGGTC
>NZ_VIFM01000762.1 GCF_006636215.1 Myxococcus llanfairpwllgwyngyllgogerychwyrndrobwllllantysiliogogogochensis
GTTACAGCTCCTGCCCGTGTCGGGCGAAATTCATTCCGCAAGATTTGGATAACACCTACGAATATAACTGCAATGCCGGGCTGGCTGCCGAACGGGAGAGGGAAGCCAGCAGGAAAAAACTGAATGAGGCGAAGGCTAAAGGGCCTCAGCCAATGCCCCTTCCGGCGCTGATTTATGCCACGCAGAGGGCAATGGATGACTACGGCGCAAAGGACATGCACCACGGTGATCTGAGCGAGGAAGCACTGAAAGAGCGCTTTGGTCTGACGGATGTCTCGGCGAAAGTGAACCCGTATACGCTGACCCTTGTCCCACCAGTGCCCGCCAGTTCGTATGGTGTATTTTATCCGGGCAGCCTGACGGGAAGTACGCCGGTCGTGGTCAGCCGGGAGGAAAGTGTCCGGCTGATGTTTGATGAGTTCCGGGGACTTGCCAAGGTATTCTCCTT
>NZ_VIFM01000763.1 GCF_006636215.1 Myxococcus llanfairpwllgwyngyllgogerychwyrndrobwllllantysiliogogogochensis
CATCGGGCGCGGTACGTCGCTGCGCGACTACCAACGCCTCAAAGCCGCGCTGGATCGCCTGCAGTCCACGACCGTGGCCACGTCGATCCGCGAGACGACCGGGCGGCGGCTGCACCGCTTCTCGTGGATCAACGAGTGGAAAGAGCTGGCCGATGCCAAGGGCACGCCCTTGGGGCTGGAGCTGATCCTGCCGGACTGGTTCTATGCCGGCGTGATGGATGCCGCCCTGGTGCTGACCATCGACCCGGCGTATTTCCGGCTGACGGGCGGCATCGAGCGCTGGCTGTACCGGCTGGTGCGAAAGCACGGCGGGCGACAGCCTGGCGGCTGGCAGTTCGACTTCCGGCACCTGCACCGCAAGTCGGGCAGTGCCACGCGCTTTTCGGACTTCGCCTACGACCTGCGCGCGCTGGTCGCGCGGCAGTCGCTGCCCGGCTACGTCCTGGGC
>NZ_VIFM01000764.1 GCF_006636215.1 Myxococcus llanfairpwllgwyngyllgogerychwyrndrobwllllantysiliogogogochensis
CGTTCGAGCCCGGGGCCTGGAAGATGCCCATGCCCACGGCCGGATCGTTGTTGAGCAGCGAGCGCAGCGAATAATCCGCCGCGCCCAGCTCCAGCCGGGCCACGTCGCGCAGCCGCGTCACCGCCCCGTCGGCGCCCGTCTTGACGATGATGTCGCCGAATTCCTCCTCGGTCGCGAGGCGGCCCTGGGCGTTGATCGACAGCTGCATGTCCACGCCCTGCAGGCCCGGCGATGCGCCCACGACGCCGGCCGCGGCCTGCACGTTCTGCCCGCGGATGGCGGCCACCACGTCGCCGGCCGAGAGGCCGCGCTGCGCGACCTTCTGCGGATCGAGCCAGGCGCGCATGGCGTAGTCGCCGCCGCCGAAGATCGGCACCTGCCCCACGCCGGGAATGCGCGCGAGGCGGTCCTTCACGTTGAGCACGGCGTAGTTGCGCAGGTAGTCGAT
>NZ_VIFM01000765.1 GCF_006636215.1 Myxococcus llanfairpwllgwyngyllgogerychwyrndrobwllllantysiliogogogochensis
TGACCCTGAGCGGCATCCTGCTGCTGGTGCTCGGCGTGGTCTCCGCCGTACGCGCCAGACCGGAAAAACCGATGCTGCAGCCGCTGGCGGACGAAAAAAAGTAGCCTCGCCTCCTTAAGGGGTATTCCCTCGCCAAAAAGATGCATTTAAAATACATCTTATATTCCTGATGACGAGGTAACTGCTATGGCTTTCCGTGACCAACCTTTAGGCGAGCTGGCGCTGACCATCCCGCGCGCCTCCGCCCTGTTCCGTCAATACGATATGGATTACTGCTGCGGCGGCAAACAGACCCTGGCGCGCGCCGCGTCGCGCAAAGCGCTGGATGTCGCGGTGATTGAAGCCGAGCTGGCGAAACTGGCCGAACAGCCTCTCTCCCGCGACTGGCGCGCGGCGTCCCTCGCGGAGATTATCGACCATATCATCGTTCGCTATCACGACCGGCAC
>NZ_VIFM01000766.1 GCF_006636215.1 Myxococcus llanfairpwllgwyngyllgogerychwyrndrobwllllantysiliogogogochensis
GGCGGCGGTCACCTGCTGGATTACCAGCTCGACCACGGGGTGCTGACCTTCGGCGAAATTCACAAGCTGATGATCGACCTGCCCGCCGACAGCGCGTTCCTGCAGGCTAATCTGCATCCCGATAATCTCGATGCCGCCATCCGTTCCGTAGAAAGTTAAGGGGGTCACATGGACAAACAGTATCCGGTACGCCAGTGGGCGCACGGCGCCGATCTCGTCGTCAGTCAGCTGGAAGCTCAGGGGGTACGCCAGGTGTTCGGCATCCCCGGCGCCAAAATCGACAAGGTCTTCGATTCACTGCTGGATTCCTCGATTCGCATTATTCCGGTACGCCACGAAGCCAACGCCGCATTTATGGCCGCCGCCGTCGGACGTATTACCGGCAAAGCGGGCGTGGCGCTGGTCACCTCCGGTCCGGGTTGTTCTAACCTGATCACCGGCATGGCC
>NZ_VIFM01000767.1 GCF_006636215.1 Myxococcus llanfairpwllgwyngyllgogerychwyrndrobwllllantysiliogogogochensis
CCTGGACCCGGAAGACGCGAAGGACGCGGTGCGCTTCGGCGCCGACGGCATCATCGTCTCCAACCACGGCGGGCGCCAGCTCGATGGCGTGCTGTCCTCCGCGCACGCGCTGCCGGCCATCGCCGATGCGGTCAAGGGGCAGATCAAGATCCTGGCCGACTCGGGCATCCGCAACGGCCTGGACGTGGTGCGCACCATCGCGCTCGGCGCCGACGCCGCGATGATCGGCCGCGCCTTCATCTATGCCCTGGCCGCGGCCGGCGAGGCCGGCGTGAAGCACGTGCTGGAACTGCTGGAAAAGGAGATGCGCGTGGCGATGACGCTCACGAGCGTGGCGAAAGTGTCCGACATCACCGGCGACCTGCTGGTGAAGGCCTGACGGCCTGGCGGCATCCCCCTGAGCGGCGGGGCCGCGCCTTATCAACGCCCGCGCCTTCGATGCGGCGC
>NZ_VIFM01000768.1 GCF_006636215.1 Myxococcus llanfairpwllgwyngyllgogerychwyrndrobwllllantysiliogogogochensis
CCGGGTATCGCCGAAGCGCTTATCGCCACGGCAATTGGCCTGTTTGCAGCAATCCCGGCGGTAATGGCCTATAACCGTTTGAACCAACGAGTGAACAAACTTGAACTGAACTACGACAACTTTATGGAAGAGTTCACCGCGATTCTGCACCGTCAGGCGTTTACCAGCAGCGAAAGCAATAAGGGGTAAGCCATGGCCAAAGCACGTGGACGCGGACGCGGACGTCGCGAACTGAAGTCCGAGATCAACATCGTTCCGCTGCTGGATGTCCTGCTGGTGCTGCTGCTGATCTTTATGGCAACGGCGCCGATCATTACACAGAGCGTGGAAGTCGATCTGCCGGACGCCACGGAATCGCAAGCGGTGAAAAGCAATGACGATCCGCCGGTGATTGTGGAAGTCTCCGGGGTAGGGCAGTACAGCGTGAAGGTGGGGCAGGAGACGCT
>NZ_VIFM01000076.1 GCF_006636215.1 Myxococcus llanfairpwllgwyngyllgogerychwyrndrobwllllantysiliogogogochensis
GGCTGGGGATGGTGGGAGGCGGCGTCCTGGCACTGCTCGGAGGAACCCTCGTGGGGGACTGCGCGTTCATCGACGAGGATTGCGCCCTCCCCATCGTCGCGGGCTTCGCGGGCATGGCGCTGGGCTCGGCGATGGGGACCTACGCGGCCGGAAGCGTGATGAGGGGGCGCGGGTCGCTCCTGGCGACCGTGGTGGGCGGGCTGGCGGGCACTGGCGCGGGCGCGCTGGGGTTCTTCGCCAACGAAGGGGCAGACGCCTTCGGAATCATCACCCTCCTGGCCCTGCCTCCCATCGGCGCCATGCTGGGTTATGAGCTCTCCCGCTCAGAGCCGCCCGCGGTGTCTCGCTTTTCCCAGACACGCAGCCAGGGAGCGCCGCTGCCCACGTTCACCTTCCGGGTGACGCCTCACGGCGGGCTGATGGGTGGAGTCGCTGGCAGGTTCTAGCGAGGCTGAGACCACCGGTCACTTGCGTCGGCCAGCTGGCGTTCGGCTATTGTGGCCTCGCCAGTCATGCGCGGACTCGGGCCACTCGCGCATGTCATTCCTGGCCATTCCCACACCCCACCCTGAAGTGAAGTGCCCGGCCGGGCGCACGAGCTTTGGGTGTCTGTCATGACCGCTCGTCTCCCAACACTGTTCGTCGTCGCGTTGCTGTCCTTCACGTCCTTCGCCCAGGAAGGCCTCAGTCCCCCCCCTCACCTCGGCGAATGAAGACAACCCGAGCGGCGTGCGAGGCGCCTCCACGCCCTTAGACACCCGCGTCCGACTCGCGGGAACGCTGCTGGGCGGCGCCGCGGGCACCGCCGCTGGCGGAACCATTGGAGGGCTCTTCTCCATGGGCAAGCTCACCAGCTGCGGCTCCTTCCCCGCCACCATCCACTGCGGACAAAGCCTGGTTCCCATCTTCATCGGCATGGCTGGCGGCGCCGGCATCGGGGTCTTCGCCACGGGCCGGGCCCTCGGGAGCAACGGCGACTTCGCGCTCAGCGTGCTGGGCGGCGGGCTCGGCACGGTGGTCGTTGCCCTGATGACGGGGGACAACGCGCCGGGCGAACCGCTCGTGACCGAGGGAGGCACGCACATCGTGCTCAGTCTGCTGATTCCCGCCGCGGGCGCGCTCCTGCTCAACGAGCTGTCGCACCGATTCAGCGGGGGTGGGCTCTCCGCGCGAAGTCCGCGGCGAGACGAGGGGCTCCCGGTCGCCCCCACCGTGGGCGCGTCGAGGGATGGCGGCTTCGCGGGACTCGTCGGCCGGTTCTGATTCGACCCATCCCCCTGGAGAAAGCGTGGCATCGCGGCGTGAGCGCGCACCGTCAGTCGGTGCACGCTCCGGCGTCCATGAGCGCGCCCTCGGAAGGCTGGATTCAGCACGGGGGCAGCATCCATCAACCGTCAATCCGAGGGGGATTGTCTTGTCATTGATTCTAACTCAAGTTCCACGAAGCCTGGCTTTCGTCGTCATGCTGGCACTGCTGGCCACGGGCACCCGGGCAGCCGCCGCGAGGACCCCTCCACCGCCCCTGATTCTCGGTAGCAGCCAGTCCCAGTCCGTCGTGCCCTCGCGCGGCACCGCGCGGTTGGTGGTGAGGGCACGTGATCCCCAGGGCGGTCGAATCAATTTCACCTGGACCGCCACCATGGGAGAGCTGAGCACCCAGCTGAACGGCGAGGACAGCAGCGAAATCACCTGGACCGCCCCGGACTGCATCATCCCCGGCAGCGCCCCCGTGAAGGTCACCGTCACCAACGCACAGGGCCTCTCCTCCGAAGTGGACTTCTCCTTCCAAGTGGGCCCCACCCTCAACGACGACCACCAGCCCCCTTTCGCGGAAGGCCAGTTCCAGTCCCTCGACAACGTGTCCCTCCTATCGAACTCGGCGCTGAATTATCCGGAGCCGCTCCTCTCCGTTTTCGGCGGCGAGTTGATGATGTTCGCCTCGGACGTCGAGCTGTCCCTGTCCTTCCTGAGCACCGACGCCCTGGCATCCCATTCGCTGGGCTGGATGTACTACGACGACCTCATCGCGCGCGGCTATGTCGACACCCGCGGGACCCCCGAATACTCCGGCGACGACTTCCTGAGCGACGCCAACAACAACGGCATCACCGACCTCCACGAGGACATCTACAACCTCGCGCCTCCGTCCGGCTTCCATGCATCACGGCCCTACATCGGCACGACTCGCCGCTGCTCCCAACCCTTCCTCTCGGTCAATGGCTTCCTCAGCCAGCCGGAACTGGCGATGGACCGAACCTGCAACCCGGTCTTCTCGCCCGATGTCCTGCTCGCGGACGCCCGACCGGGACAGACAAACAACCTCATCCCCGTGGATGTCGTCGGCGCACTCGCTGTCGCGCAGACTCCATCCACCGGCTTCTCGGACGGAGGCCTCTTCGCGCGCATCCCCAATCTGCTCGAGCCCGCGGCGCCCGCGAATGCCAACATGGGACTCGGGCATCTGGCCTTCCTGTTGACTGACGACGACCCCAACAGGACCACCTTCAAACAACTGGGCCCGGTCCAAGACCGGAGCGAGTCCTTCGAGGACGGCCTTCCCGACTACGACACCTCCGCGTACACGCCGGACGGAGTGCTTCGGACCACCAACCCGGACCCTGGCATCACTCCGGCCGACCGCACCGTGAAGCTGGGGCGCATCCAGGCGGGACGGGAGATCGTCTTCTTCCTCGTCACCTATTACGACGCCACCCACGACCCGAACGGTGACGGCACGGTGTATCCCTGCCTGATGAAGGCGATAGATGGCCGGTGCAGCCTGCACCTGAAGACCTCCACGTCCGTCTTCTTCTCGAAGCCGGGTTGGAACCTGGATCAGGATGCCCGCGGAACCTCTCCGGTGGCCCAGTACAACCTGGGTTGTGCGCGTGACCCGCGCTGCAATCCCATCAGGCCCATGGACTACACCTGCCCCGATGCCTCCACCAGCCAGCCGCTCTGTGGTTGGCTCCAAGAGACCTCCCACGACCTGCTCGGGACGCCCGCCTATGGAAACCTCGTCCTGCCGAAGGCGCGAAGCTGGGTGCCCAGGGTCAGCAACGGCAACATGCCGCACTTCCAGGTGCAAGCGGTGACCACGAGCCCGGGCAGCTGGATCCTCGGCATCGAGGACCTCAACGGAGGAGGCGATCGGGACTTCACGAACGTGGTGCTCCTCCTTCAGGCCACTCGCGTGCCAGGCAACGTCCGCTCCAACGTCATCAGCCCCGCCCTGGATGGCCAGTGCGCCATCTCCCGCCTGCGCGTTCGCAAGACCGACTGGGCTCCCCTGGAGTGCCAGCAATCAGCGAGCACCTTCGGCATCGCGTACGCCGTCGCCTCGGACTGCAACGTGTGCGCGAATGGGAGCTGCCAGACGAATCCCGCGCCCACCTGGTTGAACGTACCCTTCGAGCCCGGACAGAACGAAGCCGTGATGAGCCTTCCGCCGTCCGGAGGTTCTCAGCTCTGCTGGAAGGCCCGGCTCACCCACCCGAATTTCTGGTGTCCGTTGGTTATCTCCAACGTGGACATCGGCTACGAGCTGGGCTTCACGCCCCTGAGTCCAGTCCCCGCGACGCACTGACGCTCGGCGACGAGTCCCTTCGTGACGGGGACTCGTCGTCCGTCAGGGCTTCGACTCCGCCACGGAGGAGTCCGCCGGCGTCAGCTCGGAATAGACGCCGTCCTTGAGCTGGTAGCGCGTCTGGGCCTTCGTCGTCAGCACATTGCCGGACTCATCCTCCTGCTCATCGGTCCTCACCATCGTGAGTTCCTTCTTCCGCGCCTGGAAGGAGACCTCGTATCGGGAGACACCGGGAGCCTCCGACACGCCCTCCAGCAACAGCGCCAGCTTCGCCGTGCCCAGGACACCCTTCTTGTTCCCTGGCACGGTGTAGCTCACGTACGTGGTGCTGTAGTCGCCACACTCCTCGGGGGTGGAGTCCACCCGCAGCAGGACGACTCCCGCGGTCTTCGAGGGAACGAGTGTCACCGCCGCCGGTCCGCCACTGACCTGGCGCCAGTTCTCCCCCGCGGGCCTGGCGTCCACGCTGCTGACTCGGAAGGGAGGCTTCAGCTTCGGCTCCAGGACCCGGACGCGAATCTTGAAGTCCCCACTCATCACCACCGTGGCGACCTCCTTCTCTCCGTCCCCGTCGAAGTCCTCCTCGAACCGGAAGGGCGTCAGCGTGTTGCCGAAGAGCCAGCCCCGCAAGACCGCGTCGTCCGCCTTCTCCGCGGTGCCCTTCGTGTCCACATGCTCCACCGAGTACCAGTGGTTGACGTACTCCCCCACCTTCAGACGCGCCGTGCCACGCTCCTGCACTCGCACGGCCGCGCCCAGGGGCAGCACGGCGACCACCGCCGCCTCCGTCGAGGGTTCCTTCCGGAGGTTCGCCTCATCCACCCCCACGAACAATGTCTCCAGTTCGCAGGACGGCTCCCAGGTCGTGAAGGCGAATTGCTCCGGCGTGCGCTGCTGCCCCTCCTTCACCTTTTCGGCGGTGTAGTGGAGCGAGGGCGCGGACGTCTGCGTCAGGAGCAACGACAGCCACAAGCCGGGAAACATGCGGAACCATCCCTGGTGGGAACAACCCGCGCCCTTTCTCCAACACCCCCTCCCCTCGAAGCAAGGCCCCGCACCCAATTCCTCTCATGCGGCCCCGGTGACACGATGAGCCGAGTCACACGAAGGGAGGACAGCCGGGTCGCATACCGGACGGCCGGGTTGGTGCGGCTCACCCTCCCCCGCACCTCGCCGCATGACACCCACTTCCGTCAGGGTTAGCGTGGCGCGCGTGATGAGCCAAGCCCTGCCCCTCTCCCTGTTGCTGGCCACCTCGATGCTCGCCGGCTGCCACCATGCGCGGCGCCCCGAAGCTCGCACCGTGGGCTCGGTGGCGAGCAGCCTCTTCGCCACCCTGGAGGACGAGGGCGCGCTCGCGAGCGCCTTCGTGCTGGACGCGCGAACCGGCGAGCCACTGTTCGCGCACCGGGAGCACGTCCGGTTGCTGCCCGCGTCCACGATGAAGGTCGTCTCCACCGCGTCGGTGCTCTCCGCGCTCGGTCCGGACTTCCGCTTCCAGACGCCGGTGACGCTGGAGGGCACGCTGACGAACGGGCTGTACCTTGGCGACCTCGTGGTGGACCCCTCGGGTGACCCGTCGCTGGGCTCGTGGCGTTTTCCGGAGACGGCGCTCGCCTGCGAGCAGGTCGCGGACGCGCTCCAGGCGCGCGGCGTCCAGCAGTGGCGCGGACAGGTGCGCGTGCGAGGCACCGACGACGTGGAGGCCGCCTTCGGTCCGGGCTGGGCCTGGGATGACGCCGCCTATGCCTACAGCGCCGCCCCCACGCCCTTCGTCTTCCGGGAGAACGTCGTGGACCTCGCGCTGTCCCGCGCGGACGGCGCCGACTGCGCGCTGCCTCCCACCGTGCAGCTCACCCCGGCCTTCGCCACGCTCTCCGCCGTCGTCCGCGTGGACCCGAACGCGGAGCGCGCGAACCTCTCCTGCACGCGCCAGCGCGGTGCCCCCGGCGTGCGCTGCGTGTGGCGCTCCCCCGTCAACCAGTGCCCCCGCTCCGCCGCGGTGAAGCTCTCCGTGGACGAGCCCCAGGTCCTCTTCTCCGCCTGCGTGGAGGAAGCCCTGCTCAAGCGCGGCGTGCCCCGCCTGCCCGCCACCCTGGAGGCTCCCGGCCCCCTGCGCCCGCCCGTGCCGGAGCCGCTCGTCACCCTGGTCAGCCCGCCCCTGTCGGAGCTGGTGAAGGCCACCAACAAGGAGTCCCTCAACCTCTACGCGGAGCGGCTGGGCCTGCGCTTCGCGCGCGAGCGCAGCGGCACGGAGGGCTACGCCACGCTGCGCACCGCGCTGGCCGAGGAGCTCACCCGTCGCGGCATCCCCGCCCGGGACCTGCGCCCCGTCGATGGCAGCGGCCTGTCCCGCTACAACCTGGCCACCGCGCGAGGCCTGGCGCGCGTGCTCTTCACCAGCCTGCGAGAGCCCTACGGCGCCGCGCTGGTGGACAGCCTGCCCGTGGCCGGCGTGGACGGCACGCTGGCCACCCGCCCCGTCACCGCCATCACCGCGGGCCGCATCCGCGCCAAGACGGGCACACTCTCCGGACAGAAGTGCTTCGCGGGCGTCGTGGACCGGCCCGGTGACGCCGAGCACCCGCGCGTCGTCTTCGCGCTGATGCTCGGCAACATGGACGAAACCACCGCCCTCCCCGCCAACGAGGCCTTCGATCGCTTCGCCGCCGCCCTGGTCGAGCTTCCCCTGCGCGCCCCGTGACGACGGGCGTTCTCGAATTCCCCGGCGGCTTTGACGCAGCGCACGCCTGGAAGCAACCCGAGGGAACACGGGCTCCGTGGCGACATTCCCCTGTCGGGAACCGACGCCCCGGAGGATAGGACGTGGCAGGCTGCGTCCGCCTTTCCCTATCCCCGAGGTGAACATGAAGCTGACAACCGCACTGGCCGCGGCGGCACTGCTGCTGCCACTCACGTCCCCGGCCGCAGGCAAGGGCGCGTCCAAGCCGCCCGTCACGGAGAAGAAGGAGGTCGTCGACACCTACCACGGCACGGAGGTGAAGGACGCCTACCAGTGGCTGGAGGCCACCGATGACGCGAAGGTGAAGCAGTGGAACGACGCCCAGAACGCCCACACGCGGGCCATCCTGGACAGGCTGCCCGGCCGCGAGGGCATCCGTCAGCGCGTCGCCGAGCTGCTGTCCTGGAAGTCCCCGGGCTACGCGGGTTTGACGGAGGCCAATGGCACCCTCATCGGCGTCAAGTATCAGCCGCCCCGGCAACAGCCGTACGTGGTGGTGATTGGCTCCGCTGACGACACGTCGAAGGAGCGCTCGCTGCTGGACCCCATGGTCATCGACCCGTCGGGCCACACCACCATCGACTTCATCGAGCCCACGCTGGACGGCAAGAAGCTGGCGGTGTCGCTGTCGAAGAACGGCACGGAGAGCGGCGACGTCTCCGTCTATGACGTGGCCACGGGCAAGCCGCTGCCGAACGAGGTCGTCCCTCGCGTCAACGGCGGCACGGCGGGCGGTGGCCTCGCGTGGAACGCGGACGGAACGGGCTACTTCTACACGCGTTATCCGCGCGGCGAGGAGCGCCCGGCGGAGGACCGGGACTTCTTCCAGCAGGTGTACTTCCACAAGCTGGGCACGCCCACGGAGAAGGACACGTACGCGCTGGGCAAGGACTTCCCGCGCATCGCCATGACGGAGCTGGAGACATCGCCCGACGGCAAGTTCATCACGGCGATGGTCGCCAACGGCGACGGCGGCGAGTTCATGCTGTACCTCCACGGCCCCGACGGGAAGTGGGCGCAGGTGACGAAGTTCGCGGACAAGGTCATCCGCGCCCGCTTTGGCCATGACGGCGCCATCTACCTGCTCAGCCGGCAGGACGCGCCGCGCGGCAAGGTGCTGCGCCTGGCCCTGGCCACCCCGACGCTGGACAAGGCCACGGTGCTGCTGCCCGAGGGCGAGGCCAGCGTCCAGGGCTTCTTCCCGACGAAGTCGCGCCTGTACGTGAGCGAGCAGCTCGGCGGCCCGTCGCAGCTGCGCATGGTGGACCTGAAGGGCAAGGACCTGGGCCTGGTCCCCACCCCGCCGGTGTCGTCGGTGGGCGGACTGGTGAGCGCGGGCGGCGAGGACATCTACTTCAGCAACTCCAGCTTCGTGCAGCCGCAGGCCTGGTACCGCTTCACGCCCGCGGACGGCAAGGTGACCAAGACGGCCCTGGCCAAGACCTCGCCGATGGACGTGAGCGACGTGGAGGTGGTGCGCACCGAGGCCACGTCGAAGGACGGCACCAAGGTTCCGCTCACCATCCTCAAGAAGAAGGGCACGAAGCTCAACGGCACCAACCCGACGCTGCTCACCGGCTACGGCGGCTTCAACATCTCCATCAGCCCGGGCTTCAGCCCGCTGGCGGGCCTGTGGCTGGAGCAGGGCGGCGTCTACGCCATCGCCAACCTGCGCGGCGGCTCGGAGTTCGGCGAGAAGTGGCACGCCGAGGGCTCGCTGACGAAGAAGCAGAACGTCTTCGACGACTTCTATGCCTGCGCGAAGCTGCTGGTGGACCAGAAGTACACGCAGCCCAAGAAGCTGGCCATCCAGGGCGGCAGCAACGGCGGCCTGCTGATGGGCGCCGTCGTCACCCAGCACCCGGAGGCGTACGGCGCCGTGGTGGCCCGCGTGGGCCTCTACGACATGCTGCGCTCGGAGCGCACGTCCAACGGCCAGTTCAATGTCACCGAGTACGGCACGGTGAAGGACCCCGAGCAGTTCAAGGCGCTGCTGGCCTACTCGCCCGTCCACAACGTGAAGGACGGCACGAAGTACCCGCCCGTGCTGTTCACCTCCGGCGCCAATGACCCGCGCGTGGACCCGTTCCACTCGCGGAAGATGGTGGCCCGGATGCAGACGGCCACGGCGGCCAAGAGCCCCATCCTGCTGCGCGCCGACGCCGAGACGGGCCACGGCTCCGGCACCCCGCTCAACGCCCGCATCGAGGAGGAGGTGGACGCGTACTCGTTCATCTTCAGCCAGCTCGGCGTGAAGTACCTGCCGCCGGCGAAGAAGGTCGCGGCCCCCAAGCCGCAGTAACACGCTGACGCTGGCGAGGCCCGCCCTGGACCTGGAGGAAACGCTCCGGGCCCGAGGTGGGCCTCGTCGTGTCAGGTGAAGGGCACGCGCTGGCCACGGACACCTGGAGCGCCAGCGCGCGCGGTGCCAGATTGCGCCGCATGGACCTGCTCCCGCTCGAAGCGCTCACGACTCCCGCCGCCCTCGTGGACCTGGACCGCGTGGAAGCCAACCTCGCGCGCGTGGCCGCGTACACGCGGGAGCACCGCCTGCACTGGCGCCCCCACACGAAGACGCACAAGACCGCGGAGCTCACCGCGCTCCAGCTCGCCGCCGGGGCCATGGGCGCCACCGTCGCCACGCCGCGCGAGGCCGCGGTCATGGCCACCGCCTGCGACGACGTGCTGCTGGCCTACCCACCCGTGGGCCCAAGCCGACTCGCGCAGCTGATGGCCCTGCCCCGGCGCACGCGGCTCACGGTGGCGCTCGACTCGGTGGAGGCGCTGGAGGGACTGGGCCACGCGGCCCGGGACGCGGGGCGAACCGTGGGGGTGCTCGTGGAGCTGGACCTGGGCATGCGCCGCGTGGGCGTGCAGAGCCCGGCCGATGCCGTGGCCCTGGCCCGCGCGGTCGCCGCCACGCCCGGCGTGACGTACAGAGGCATCATCTTCTATCCAGGCCACGTGCGCGTGCCGGTGGAGCAGCAGGAGTCCGCGTTGAAGGACCAGGGAGCGCGCGTGCGCGAGTTCGTGGACGCGCTCGCCTCCGAGGGACTCCGCCCCGACGTCGTCAGCGGAGGCTCCACGCCCATGCTGTGGCGCTCGCACGAAGTGGAAGGCCTGACGGAGATCCGCCCCGGCATCAACGTGCTGAATGACCGCAACACCGCCGCGCTCAACGCCTGCGCCTGGAACGAGTGCGCGTTCTCCGTCCTGACCACCGTGGTGAGCACCGCCGTCCCCGGCCAGGTGGTGGTCGACGCGGGCTCCAAGGCCCTGGCCAAGGAGGAAGGGCTCGCCCCGACGGGTGGCTATGGCGCACTCCTGGACAGGCCCGAGCTCGTCGTCCGGAGCGTCTCCGAGGAGCACGGCCTGCTCGACGTCTCTGGCACGTCCTGGCGCCCCCGCGTGGGGGACCGTTTGCGCGTCGTCCCCAACCACGTCTGCGCCGCCGTCAATCTGCACGAGCGGCTCCACGTGCTGCGCGGCGACACCGTGACGGCCACTTGGGCCGTCGCCGCGCGCGGCTGGTAGCTTCCGCTCACACCAGCTTGTCGAGCCGCTCCAGCTCGCGCGAGAGCACCGACTCCAGCTCGCGGATGTTGCGATAGACGATGCACCGGTAGGACGCGACGTCGAAGCGCAGCTCCTTCACGTCCCGGACCAGGAGCAGCGTGGGCCGCCCCTTGCCCCACGCGTAGCCGACCTCCAGGTACACGTTGGGGTTGGCCAGCGACAGGTCGGCGATGACGACCTTCGCCGTGTCGATGCGCTCCTTGATTCGCTGGATGATGGGCCCGTCGAACACGGCCTGGTCCACGCGCTCGCACAGCAGACCCGCCGCCTTCACGGGCCCCTGGATGCCGTAGTGGTACGTGTCCTCCAACTCGGGCGTGAAGGGCATCGCCACGAAGGCGTGAGGCTTTCCCATGGACACCGTGCCCGCGCTGGCCATGGACGGCGCCTGCACGAACGCGCTGCTGCGCCGCACCCGGAAACCTCCCCCTGGCAGCGTCTCCACGCCCGGCGTTCCACCCAGGCCCCGCTCCAGCGCCTTGCGCAGCCGCAGGGCACGGCGCATGTCCAGCTCCACCACCGTGAAGCGCTCCAACCCCTTGGGGCCCGTGCCGCGCTGGAAGGCCTCGATGAGTCCGCCCACGAAGGCCAGCACCGCCTCATCCTCGTCGAGCCCGTAGTTGGGGCCGTGCACCGTGCCCGCCACGTGTTTCACCGAGGCGTGCGCCTCCAGCGCCTTCAGCGCGCGCAACGCGAACTGGCGAATCTCGTGGTAGCCGAACTCGCCCAGCCGCACCGTGCCCATGAAGAGCGCCAGCGGCGAGGCCAGCGCGCCCTTCGTCTCCACGAAGCGGAATTCGCCCGGCTGCACCGCGACCTGCACCGGCGGCACGCCCACGGCCTCCAGCCGCCGTGACGCCTCGCCAGCCGCGCCGTACAGCTTTTGTGCATATTTGAACAAGGCGACATCCGCCGTCATCTCGGTGACGTCGCCCACTTCCAGCACCACGTCGAGGGCCGCGCTCATCCCTCGACTGTAGGGCCGCCGACTGTCCGGCCCCAACCTGGAACCCAACGGTCCAATCGCGAACGGGTGCCCGGGGACCCCCATGTTCCTGAGACTCGGGGTATGACCAGTCTAAAGAACTCCATTCACATTGTGATATGGAGCCCTGCGCACCCCGGAACACCCGGGGAACCCCACATCCCCTGAGGGGCCGTCCCGACGCAAAGTCTTTCAAGTCGGGAAAAGTGAAGGAGAGACAGATGGCGAGCATCGGTATCGTCGGCGCCGGCACTGCCGGACTGCACCTGGGTCTGAAGCTTCTCTCGCAGGGCATTCCCGTCACGCTCTACGCGGAGCAGGAGCCAGACGCCCTTCGCGCAGGCCGACTTCTGAACACGGTGACTCACCATGCGCCCACTCGCGCACGGGAGCGGGAGCTGTGGGTGGACTTCTGGGGCGCGCCGGAGCTGGCGATGAACCGCTGCGCCATCCACGTCCACGGGCCGCATCCGTTCAGCGTGAAGGGGCGCGTCCTCGAGCCGAGCCTCTGCGTGGACTATCGCCTCTATCAGCCCCGGCTCGCGGAGGCCTTCGTGGAGCGCGGAGGGCGACTGGAGGTCGCGCCGGTGGACAACGTCGCGCTGGAGGGCCTGACGCGGCGCCATGCGCTGGTGGTGGTGGCCTCCGGGCGCAATGGGCTCAACGCGCTGTTTCCGCGCGTGCCGGAGCTGTCGCCGCATACCCGGCCTCCGCGCGTGCTGTTCGCGGCGATCCTCAAGGGCCTGCGGATGCCGGAGCCCTTCGGCATGCACGTCAACCTGGTGCCGGGACAGGGCGAGGTCTTCGAGTCGCAGATGATCACCCGCCACGGCCGCGTCCCCAGCACGCTCATCGAGGCGGTGCCCGGAAGCGAGCTGGCGTCGATGATTTCCCTCAAGCGCGACGACGACCCCGCCGCCTTCGACGCGATGCTGCTGGACCTCATGCGCCGCCACGCGCCCGCCACCTACGAGCGCATCGACCCGACGGAGTTCGGCGTCCGAGGTCCGCTGGACTTCCTCCAGGGAGGCTTCACGCCCGTGGTGCGCCGCGCCTGGGCCCAGGTGGGCGAGGGCCGCTTCGTCATGGCGGTGGGCGACACCCATGTGACGAACGACCCCATCGCGGGCCAGGGCGCCAACGCCGCGTCGGCCTCCGCCTTCACGCTGGCCATCGCCATCCAGGACGCGCTCCTGTCCGAGCGCCCCTTCGACGAGACGTTCTGCCGAGACACGGAGGCGCGGATGTGGAGCGCCGTCGCCCCGGCGACGGACTGGACGAACGCGCTGCTCCAGCCGCCTCCGCCGCACGTCATCGACCTGCTGGTCGCCGGCAGCCGGGACAACCGGGTGGCCGACGCCATCGTCAGCGCCTTCATGATTCCCGAGCGCATCCTCTCCGCCTGTGCCTCGCCCGACGCCTCCGCGGAGTTCATCGCCCACGCGGGAACGCCGAGCGCGGATGTGCTGGCCGCGTCCGGAGCCCTGGGCTGGGACACCGGAGCCAGAATCCGGCCTCTCGCCGGCTGAGACTCGAAGTCCGGGCGAGGCGCCGTCGAAACGCTCCTGCGGGAGCGGCGGCGCTTCGCTATCCTCGCGAGCCATGCGATTTGGCATCGTCGGTTCGGGTGGAGTGGGCGGCTATTACGGCGCGAGGTTGGTGCGCGCGGGGCACGACGTGGGCTTCCTTGCCCGAGGCTCGCATCTGCGCGCCATGCGGGAGCGGGGCCTCACCATCCTCAGTCAGGAGGGGGACTTCACCGTCCCCGTCCGCGCCGAAGAGGACGCGGCGCGGCTGGGGCCGGTGGACGTGGTGGTGCTCGCGGTGAAGAACTACGACGTCGCCAGCGTGCTCGCCCAGGTGAAGACGCTGCTCGCCTCGAAGGAGCAGCCCTCGCACGGTGCTCCCGGCACGGTGGTCGTCACGCTCCAGAACGGCGTGGACAGCCCCTCCGAGGTGGCCGCCGCCGTGGGCGAGGCCGCGGTCATCGGAGGGACGACGTACATCTCCACCGCCATCACCGAGCCGGGCGTCATCCGTCAGGCGGGCACGCTGCACCGGGTGGTGCTGGGCGAGGCGTTCGGTGACATCTCGCGCGTCTCCCCGCGCGTCCAGGCGCTGCGGGACGTGCTCGCCCAGGCGGGCCTCAACGCGGAGGCGGTGGCCGACATCCGCGCGCCCCTCTGGGAGAAGCTCGCCTTCCTCGCCGCCATGTCCGGCTTCTGTACCGCCGCGCGCTCCTCGATTGGCCCCTTGAGAGAGGTCCCCTTCTTCCGGGAGATGTTCCGCGAGGCCGCCGCCGAGGTGCTCCGCGTCGCCGCCGCGGAGGGCGTCTCCACCACCACGCGTCCCGACGACGTGATGCGCTTCATGGAGGCGATGGCCCCGGAGATCCGCCCGTCGATGATGGTGGACTTCGACGCGGGCAAGCCGCTGGAGGTCGAATACCTCCAGGGCACGGTGGCCCGGCGCGGCCATGCGCTCGGCGTCCCCACGCCCGTCATGAGCACCCTGTACTCCGTGCTGATGCCCCACGTGCGCGGCGCGCGTCAGGGCTGAGCCTGTCCGTCCACCGACCGAGCGGGCCGACGGCCTGACGCAATCGTCCGCCGGATTTCGCATAGAGATGAGTGATGAGCGAGCCGAGCCCCCGTCCCACGCCGAGCCCTCCGTCGTCTCCGCCCCTGGGGCGAGTGGCGCTGCATGCCGTCGCCTCCGGGCTGACGCCCCTCATCCCCGTCCCCTTCCTGGATGACTACGCCCTCTTCCAGGTGCGCGAGCAGCTGGTCCGCTCGCTGTTGGAGGAGCGCGGGCTGCGCGCGCCGAACCAGGCCGTGGAGGCGCTCGCGGGCTCCAGTCTGGGCCGCACGCTGGGCGGGCGGTTGGCCAGCTACCTCAAGGGGATGATGCTGCTTCCGGTGAAGAAGCTCTTCCGGAAGGTCTTCTTCGTCCTGTGGGTGAAGGACTGCGTGGACGTGGCCTCCGTGTCCCTGCACCACGGCTACCTGCTCCACCACGCGCTGGAGCGCGGAGACCTGGACGCGCTGAGCCTGCAGGGCGACAAGCCTCGAGCCATCCACGCGGCCATCGTCGCGGCCTGCGCGGAGGTGGATGCCAGGCCCGTCAACCAGGCCCTGCGGCGCCTCTTCGCGAGCAGCCGGCTGCTGGTGGCGGAGGCCACGCGCGTGTTCCTCAACCCCAGGAACGTGGGCCCCCGCGCGCCCGAGCCGGGCGAGAGCGCGGAGGTGAAGTCGCTGGCGGACCGGCTGCTCGCCCTGCTGTGGGAGGAGCGCGGCTACTTCTCCACGCTGGAGGCGCACTACGTCCGCCACCTGGAGGCCGGGCCGGCCCCTGTCTTGAGCGCGACGTCAGGGAGCTGAGTCGGCCGCGCGCGCTTGCGTCTCCCGGATGCGCCGCGAGAAGTCCGGCTGGTTCGCCGCCGCCAGCGCGCGCGGGTTGATGAGGTGCCGCGCGCGCACCACTTCCAGCGGCGCGTCCGTCTCGATGAGCCCCAGCTCGTACGCCAGCGCGTCGGAGAAGGCTGGCAGCAGCGTGCGGTGGTCATAGGGCACCTTCACCGCGCTCACCTTCTCGAAGTGGTGCACCAGGTTGGTGGTGCAGTTGTTGGAGAGCGAGTTGTAGAACTCCGGCTTCGCGTGCAGCGCGTTCATCCGGGCCACCATGTCCAGGAAGAAGTCGGAGATGCGCTCCTTCGACGCGTTCACCGGGTAGAGGTACACGTCGTCATGCCGGTGGTTGGAGCGCAGCTGCACCAGGTCCCGCTCGTCCCCCACGACGTAGACGAGCTCGAACTGGCGGAACAGCCCTCCCACGGCGGAGAACGTCTCCCCCTTCTCGCGACGAATCTCCACGGAGAAGACGAGGTAGCGCCCATCCGAGAAGCCGAAGCTCACCATGGTGTGCGCGGCGCCGAAGAAGCCGGAGAACGGCTCCACGATGAACCACGCCCCCGTCAGCTCGCGCGCGTCATACGCGGCCGAGTACCAGGACGCATCCCAGTCCGTCGTGCTCCGGTAGCGGAAGTCGCGCACGTCGTGAATCGTCACCCGCGAGCCCTCCACGTCCGCGCGAGCCATCCGTGCCAGGTCCGGCGCCCAGTCGCGCTCGGTCGACGGCGCCTGGGACCAGGCCCAGACGTGAAGCCCCCCACACGCCGCGAGCACCACCGCCACCGCGCCCGACCGCGAGCCGAACCGCCGCCACACGACGAGGGCCAGGCCCGCCACGACCAGGGCACCCAATGCCCTGAGGAGGTGCGCCCCTTCGGGCCCCGCCCCTGTCAAGGCGAGCGCGAGCCCGACCCAGGCGGTCCCCCCGAAAAGCACCAGGGCGGTCAGGACGTTGGGGACGAGGGAGGGCAGTCGCATATCCGCCCAGTATTCCGCGCCCCCGGGCCGGCCGCCAAGGGCGGCGCAACCCCGTCCCGCCTGGCACCATGATAACCCGATAAGCAGCCTGTCCCCGGGTATCACTTCGCGCGGCAATGACGTATGAGAGCGGCGAGGGCCCGATTCTCAGGTCCCTCCGGGTCTCCGGGAGCCGTCGTGTCATTGCTCGCCCTGCTCTTCCAGAAGTCCAAACTCCCCATCATTCTCGCGGCGCTCCTGGGCATCCTCACGGGTGCATGCAGCGCGGCGCTCGTCGCGGTGATGAACCAGGCGCTGACGTCCCGGACGGTGGCGGACGCGCTGACGCTGATGCCCGCGTTCCTCGGCTTCGCGGTGGCGGTGCTGGTGCTGCGCATCGTGTCTCAGATGCAGCTCAGCTCCATGCAGCAGGTGGCCCTGCTGGACCTCCGGCTGTCGCTGTGTCGGCGCATGCTGGAGGCCCCGCTGAGCAAGCTGGAGAGCGCCGGGCCGCACAAGCTGTTGGCCGCGCTGACGGAGGACATCGCCGTCATCAACAGCACCATCTCCGTCATCCCCGGCGTCATCATCTGCCTGGCGACGCTCGCGGGCTGCCTCGTCTACCTGGCGTGGCTGTCCGGGCCGCTCCTGATGATGATCCTCGCGGTCATCGCCGTGGTGATGGCGAGCGTGGCCATCCCCAACCGCTACGCGTATTCGCAGTTCTACAAGCGGCGCGAGAGCCAGGACGCCCTGTACTCCAACTTCAGGACGCTCATCGACGGCGCCAAGGAGCTGCAGCTCCACCACGCGCGCAGCGAGGACTTCTTCAACAAGGAGCTCAAGCCGACGGCCGAGGAGGTCTCACGTGTCTCGCTGACGACCAACAACCTCTTCATCATCACCGGGAGCTGGGGCGGCTTCATGGTGATGGCCGTCATCGCCGTCATCCTCTTCGGCGTGCCCCGGTTCCAGACGGTGGAGATGTCCACGCTGGCCGCGTACGCGCTGGTGGTGCTGTACCTGCAACAGCCGCTCGACGGCCTGATGAACCAGTGGCCCGCCCTGTCTCGCAGCCACGTGGCGATGAAGAAGCTGGAGAAACTGGGCCTGTCGCTGGCGGACCCGGAGCCTCCCGCCGACGGCGCCGTGCCGACGAAGTTCGAGCGAGTCGAACTCGTGGACATCACCCACACCTACTACCGCGAGCAGGACGGCGCGACCTTCACCCTGGGCCCCATCAACACGATGATGCGCCGGGGCGAGCTGGTCTTCCTCGTGGGCGGCAACGGCAGCGGCAAGACGACGCTGGCCAAGCTGCTCACCGGACTGTACTCGCCGGAGAAGGGGGAGCTGCGAGTGGACGGCGTGCCCATCACCGCCGCCAACCGCCGCTCCTACCGCCAGCTCTTCTCCTCCGTGTTCTTCGACTTCCACCTCTTCGAGCGCATGCTCGGCCTGGACCAACCCGGGCTCGAGGAGAAGGCGAAAGGTTTCCTGTCCCGGCTCCAGTTGCAGCACAAGGTGCGCGTGGAGGACGGCAAGCTGTCCACGGTGTCGCTCTCCCAGGGACAGCGCAAGCGCCTGGCCCTGCTCACGTCGTTCCTGGAGGACCGCCCCATCTACGTCTTCGACGAGTGGGCCGCGGACCAGGACCCCCTCTTCCGCGAGCTGTTCTACCGGGAGATGCTCCCCGCGCTGAAGAACCAGGGGAAGCTCGTCTTCGTCATCAGCCACGACGACCGTTACTTCCACCTGGCCGACCGTCTGCTCAAGCTCGAATCAGGACAGCTCGTCTCCATGCCAGACACCGCCCCCACCGCCGTCTCGGCGTGAGCCGCGGGTGATACATCGCCCCACGTGATGTCTCGGCGTGAGCACCGGGTGATACAGCGTCCGACACCTTTCGCGGATGACATGCTGAGAGGTTTACGGCGGCAATCCGTGATAAGACTTATTGCAACGCAATCACCGTCTCGCGCTCCCATCGGGCTGGCCTGGAATGGCCTCGCCCACTTGAATCGAGGTTCTCCGAGTGGAGCTCACGCGGGTGGAGCATGCCGAGCTGTTCGTGGGCGACGCGGCGCTCTCCGCCTATTACTTCTGCCACGCGCTCGGCTTCCGGATGGTGGCCAGCGGTGGACCGGAGACGGGGCTGCCCGGCCGTCGCTCCTTCGTGCTTGAGCAGGGAGCCGCGCGGCTCGTCGTCACGTCCGCGCTGGGCGCCGAGGGTGAAGTCGCCGCGTACGTGCGGGCCCATGGCGACGGCGTGCGAGACATCGCGCTGGGGACACCGGACGCGCACACGGCCTTTCGCGAGGCGGTGAGCCGGGGCGCCCGGGCGGTGGCCGAGCCCTTCACCTACGAAGCCGATGGCCAGCGCGTGGTGAAGGCCACCATCGCGGGGCCAGGCAACTGGGTGCATTCGTTCATCCAGCGCGACACGCCGTCGGGTGCGTACCTCCCGGGCGCATACCTGCCGGTGGACGCGGGGCCCTCGGGCGGCGCGACGCTGTTCTCCGGGGTGGACCACTTCGCCTTCGCCCTGGAGCGGGGCCGGCTGCTGGACACGGTGGGGTTCTACGTGGACGTGCTCGGCTTCGCGCAGACGCACCAGGAAGACGTGCGCACCGAGTACAGCGGGATGAGCTCGCGGGTGGTGCAGGCCGCGGGGGGACAGGTGTGCTTCCCGCTGCAGGAGCCCGTCGCCGGTGCGCGGAGGGGACAGCTCGAGGACTTCGTCGACGCCCATGGTGGCTCGGGCGTGCAGCACCTGGCGTTCCTCGCGGACGACATCACCCGCGCGGTGGATGCGCTGACCCAGCGGGGCGTGGGCCTGCTCGACGCGCCCCGGGGGTACTACGAGGACCTGGAGGCGAGGCTCGGCACCCTGGGCCCGTTCCGCCGGGAGCTGCTCCAGGCGCGCAACATCCTGATGGACCGGGACGCCTGGGGCGTGCTGCTGCAGGTCTTCACCCGCTCCCAGCACGCGCGGCGCACCCTCTTCTTCGAGGTCATCCAGCGGCAGCAGGCCCGAGGCTTCGGTGGCGCCAACATCCAGGCGCTCTACGCGGCCAAGGAGCAGGAGGCCACGCGCGCCGCGGGCTGAGACGAGCCCGCGGCCACGCACGTCACATCACTTCCGGGGCTCCAGCGTCAGCGGCAGTCCGCCCCGGGGGAGCAGCGAGATGCCCGGATAGATGTCCACCTTCCGCCCGGGAATGGCGCGCAGGCGGAAGCGCTGGGAGACCATCGCCAGCACCAGCGCGCCGAACATCAGCGACAGGTTGTTGCCGATGCAGATGTGCTGGCCCGCGCCGAACGGAATGTAGGCGAACTTGTGGCGCGCCCCGCGCGACTCGGGGGCGAAGCGGTCCGGATCGAAGGTCTCCGGTGACGACCAGAACTCCGGGTGCCGGTGCAGCACGTAGGTGATGGCGACGACAACCGTGCCCGGCTCCACGCGGTAGCCACCCACGGTGTCCGCCTCCTTGGCCACGCGCACCAGCTTCCAGGCCGTGGGATAGAGCCGGAGCGTCTCCTCGAACACCTGCATGGCGTAGCGCAGGCGCGGCAGGGACTCCAGGGTCGGCGCCCCGCCACCGAGCACCGCCGCGCTCTCGGCGGCCAGCCGGTCGGCGATTTCCGGGTGGGTCGACAACAGATGCCAGGCCCAGGCCAGCGCGGCCCCCGCGCCTTCGTTCGCGGAGTAGAGGTTCATGAACTCGTCGCGCAGCTCCTTGTCCGTCATGCCCTCGCCGGTGTCGCGGTCCTTCGCCGCCAGCAGCATGGCCATGATGTCGTCCTCGGGACCGCCTTGCTTGCGCTGGACGATGACCTCCTTGGCCTTGCCATTGAGCAGCCGCAACGTGGCGAAGAAGTCCGCCCACTTCTTCTTGTAGATGGGCAGCCGCTCCAACTTCAGGAGCCGGTACAGGAACGAGCCGCGGTCGTTCAGCATCCACATCATCCGGCGCATGGCCTCCGCCGTCGGCTCGTCGGGCTCATCCGAGTACAGCGCCCGCGTCGTCATCCGCAGCGAGAGCACCCCCATCTCCTCCGCGATGTCGAACCGCCGCCCCGGCTCCCGCACGGCCTCCCACTGCGCCAGCTTGCGCTGGATGAGGTCCACCATGCCCGTCAGCAGGCCGGCCAGCCGCTCCCGGTGGAAGGCGGGCTGGACGAGCCGCCGCTGCCGCCGCCAGTAGTTCCCCTCGCTCACGAAGAGCCCGTTGCCCAGGAACGGGTCGTCCACCAGCTCCGGCTTCGCGTAGTTGGGGGCGTTCTCGGTGAGGAAGTACCGGACGTGGTCCGGATGACTCAACATGTAGGTGGGCTTGGCGTCCAACTTGAAGCGGACCACGTCACCATGCGCTCGGAAACTCTCGACGAAGAGACCCAACGGGTCTTTCTCGTGGCTCAGGAGGTTGCCCCAGATGGGGAGACCCCGGGGACCCGGGGGGTAAGACGAAGCTGGAGTCGAAGCCATGCGGTCTCGGGAGCGAATCTTTCCAGTTTATCAGAAGTGCCTGACCCCCTGACAAACCAAGGAGTTAGCGCGGTTCTAGGCTGACTAGACATTCCAGATAAAACAAGGGATGAAGGCAGAGGGCATGCTTCACCTCCGACCTAATTTTCCTCGTTCACGGCTCCCAGCAACGGTGCCGTGCCACCGCGCGGTAGCGGGCCTCTCGCGGCAGATCGGGGGGAGCTCCATGGCCGTACCTCCCGCGAGGCGGATTGTCGAATCCGCCCGCTGTTGAGGGGCGAGGTCTTCACCAGCAGCCAACTGGACTGAAGCGGTCCCAGGAGCGGCCTACTCCTCGGGCCCGCGGAACCAACTTCGCGAGCCGTCCGCCTGGGAGCAGGGATGAAACAGCGCAACGAGCCGTCACCGGGTGACTTTCTCCACCTCGTGGATCTGCTGTGCCATCGCGCGCAGACACAGGGTGATTCGCTGCTGTATCGCTTTCTCGAATCGGGAGACGTCGACGGCCCTATCGAGGAGTGGAGCTACGCACGGCTGGACACGCGGGCGCGCGCGCTGGGCGCGCTCTTGCGGGCTTCCGGGGCGCAGGGACAGCGTGCGCTGCTGCTGTATCCGCCCGGCATGGAGTTCGTCGCGGGCTTCATGGGCTGTCTCTACGGCGGCGTGGTGGCGGTGCCTTGTTATCCGCCGGACCCGACACGCCTGGAGCGCACCCTGCCCCGCCTGCGCGCCATCGCCCAGGACAGCGGCGCGCGCTACGTGCTCACCACGAGCTTCATCCTGGAGATGTCGGAGCTGTTCAAGCCGCAGGCGCCGGAGCTGGCGGAGCTGCCGTGGCTGGCCAGCGACGCGGTGCCGGAGTCTCAAGCGGCCGAATGGCGGCGCCCGGAATTGGAGGGCGGCACGCTGGCGTTCCTCCAGTACACGTCCGGCTCCACGGGCAATCCCAAGGGGGTGATGGTGAGCCATGCCAACATCCTCCACAACGAAGCGCTCATCTCCCGAGGGTTCGGGCTGGATGCGTCGCGCTCGTCGGGGATGGGCTGGCTGCCCATGTTCCACGACATGGGGCTCATCGGAAAAGTGCTTCAGCCGATGTATCTCGGCTTCCCCTGCACGCTGATGTCGCCCATCTCCTTCCTGCAGCGCCCGCTGCGGTGGCTGGAGGCCATCTCCCACTTCCAGGCGACGTGCAGCGGAGGTCCCAACTTCGCCTACGACTTGTGCGTGCGGAAGGCGACGGAGGAGGACCGGGCCAAGCTGAAGCTGGGCAGCTGGGACCTGGCCTTCAACGGCGCGGAGCCGGTGCGGCGCGAGACGCTGGAGCGCTTCGCGGACACCTTCGCGCCCTGTGGTTTCCGCAGCACGTCCTTCTACCCCTGTTACGGCCTGGCCGAAGCGACGCTCATCGTCACGGGTGGCACGCAGGGCGAAGCCTTCGTCCACGGACGCTTCACCGCGGAGTCGCTGGAGCAGGGTCGCGCGGAGGCGCCGGCTTCGGATGTGGAGGGCGCGCGCGTGCGCACGCTGGTGGGCGCGGGAATCAGCGCGCCGGATCAGCGGGTTCTCATCGTCCATCCGGAGACGCGTGAGCCGCTCGCGGCGAACGCCGTGGGCGAGGTCTGGGTGTCGGGTCCGAGCGTGGCGCAAGGCTACTGGGCAAGGCCCGAGGAGACGGCGCACGCCTTCGAGGCGCGGCTGGCCTCGGGCGAGGGCCCGTTCCTGCGCACCGGAGACCTGGCGTTCCTGTCGCCCGAAGGGCAGCTCTTCGTCACCGGACGGCTCAAGGACCTGCTCATCATCCGGGGCCGCAACCTGTATCCCCAGGACCTGGAGCTGGAGGCGGAGCGCGCCCACCGCGCCATCCGCGCCGGCTGCTGCGCGGCCTTCAGCGTGGACGTGGAGGGCGAGGAGCGGCTGGTGCTCGCGGCCGAGGTGGACGTGCGCGACGGCTTCGATGCCTCGGCCGTCGTGGCCTCGGTGCGCCGCGTGCTCGCGGAGCAGCACTCCGTCCACGCGCATGGCGTGGTGCTGCTCCAGGCGCGCAGCATCCCGAAGACGTCGAGCGGGAAGATCCAGCGGCGCGCGACGAAGGCCGCATACCTCGCGGGTGAGCTGGAGATCGTCGAGGCCTCCGTGACGGAGCCCGAGGTCATCGAAGCACCCGCGACGCCGTCCCTGCCCCTCAAGGAGCTGCTGGCCTCCGCGTCCGAGGCCGAGCGCCCCGCGCATGTCGCGGACTTCCTGCGGTACGCCGTGGCGCGCACGCTGCGCCTGGACGCCGCGAAGCTCCAGGGCCACACGGAGCTGGCGAGCCTGGGCCTGGACTCGCTGATGGTGCTGGAGCTGCACGGTCTGCTGGAGTCCGAGCTGGGCGTGGCCCTGCCCGCGGCCTTCCTCTGGACCAGCCCGACGTTGGAGTCGGCCGCCGCGCGGCTGTTGGAGGCGTGGCAGGGCATCCGGCCCGTGGCCTCGCTCGTCGCGCCGCCGCTGACCTCGGGGCCTCGCGAGGGTGAGCTGCCCATGTCGTCGGGCCAGCTGCGGCTGTGGTTCCTGGACCGGCTGGTCCCGGACAGCGCGCTCTACAACCTCCACTTCCAGCTGCGGCTCACGGGCCCGCTGGACGCGGAGGCCCTGCGCCGAAGCCTGGACGCGCTGCTGGCGCGGCACCCCATGCTGAGCGCGGCCTTCCCCGAGGTGGAGGGACAGCCGCGCCTGGTGACGCGTGCCCCCGCCCCGCTGGCGCTCCCCCGGTTCGACCTGCGCACGCTGGAGCCCGAGGTGCGCGAAGGAGAGCTGCGACGGCTGTCGCTGGAGCAGTCGCGAGAGCCCTTCCGGCTGGCCGAGGGTCCCTCCGTGCGCGCGTCGCTGGTGGCCCTGGGTGAGCACGAGCACGTGCTGCTGATGACGCAGCACCACATCGCCACGGATGGCTGGTCCATCGGCGTGCTGGCGCGTGAGCTGGCGGCGCTGTACCGGGCCCAGGTCTCCGGGGCCACCGCCGAGCTGCCGCTGCCCGCCTTCCGGTACACGGACTTCTCGCGCTGGCAGCAGGGTCTGGGCGCGCTGCTGGACGGACAGCGCGCGTACTGGGCGAAGCAGCTCGCGGGCCTGTCACGCCTGGAGCTGCCCACCGACTTCCCTCGCCCCCGGGAGCCGGGCTTCCAGGGCGCGCTGCACCGGCTCACGCTGGAGCGTCCGCTGGTGGAGTCGCTGCGCGCGCTGGGACGTCGCGAGGGCTGCACGCTCTTCGTCACCCTGTCGGCGGCCTGGGCGGCGCTGCTGCACCGCTACAGCGGGCAGGAGGACTTCGCCGTGGGCACCGTGGTGGCCAACCGCGAGCGCCCCGAGCTGCGTGACGTGGTGGGCTTCTTCGCGCACACGCTCGTGCTGCGCGCGAACCTCGCGGGCCAGCCGAGCTTCCGCGAGCTGCTCTCCCGGACGCGTCAGACCTTCCACGAGGCGCTGTCCCACGCGGACCTTCCCTTCGAGGAAGTCGTCGGCGCGGCGCGAGCCCCTCGGGGTGGCGCGGACAACCCGCTGTTCCAGACGGCGCTCTTGCTGGAGGCGCTGCCTCCCACGGACCTGACGGTGCCGGGCATGCAGTGGCAGCCGGTGCTGCCCGTGCCGGACGGAGCGGTAGAGGGCACGTCGAAGTTCGACCTCCAGCTGTCGCTCGCGGAGACGCCGGACGGCCTGACGGGTGCGCTCGAGTACCGCACGGACCTCTTCTCGTCCGCCACCGTGGCGCGCCTGGCCAGGCACCTGGAGACGCTGCTGCGCGCGGCGGTGGACTCCTCCGAGACGCGGGTGGAGGACCTGCCCCTGCTCGACGCCGAGGAGACGCGGCGGCTGCTGGTGGACTGGAATGACCTGACGCCCTCGGAGTCGGAGGACGACAACGCGTGCATCCACGCGCAGTTCCGCACCCAGGCGGCGAAGACGCCCGACGCGGTGGCCGTGGTGGGTGACGACGCGACGCTCACGTACGCGGAGCTGGACGCGCGCTCCAACGCGCTGGCGTGGCACCTGCGGCTGATGGGTGTCGGGCCCGAGGTGCGCGTGGGCCTGTGCGTGGAGCGCTCGGCCGCCATGGTCGTCGCGATGATGGGGGTGCTCAAGGCGGGCGGCGCGTACGTGCCCCTGGACCCGGACTATCCCCGCGAGCGGCTGGCGTACATGCTGGAGGACTCCGGCGCGGCCGTGCTGCTCACCGAGACGCACCTGGAGGGCACCGTGCCCCCGGGGAAGGCGCGCGTCGTGACGTTGGAGAGCGTGGCCCTGGCCGACGGCGAGCGGCGCGACAGCCCGCCCCCGTTCGGCATGAGCCCGGCCCACCTGGCGTACGTCATCTACACGTCTGGCTCCACGGGGCGGCCCAAGGGCGTGATGGTGCCCCACGGCGGCGTGGCCAACTTCTTCACCGCGATGGATGCGCGCATCGGCCATCAGCCCGTGGGCTCGTGGCTGGCCGTCACCAGCATCTCCTTCGACATCTCCGTGCTGGAGCTGCTGTGGACGCTCACGCGCGGCTTCAAGGTCGTGGTGCAGGGCGAGGGCGCATCCATCAAGGCGCCCGCCCGGGCCTCGGCCGCGAAGCGCAAGTCGATGGAGCTGAGCCTCTTCTACTTCGCGGATGACGCGGAGGCGTCGTCGGGAGACCGCTACCGGCTGCTGCTGGAGGGCGCGAAGTTCGCGGACCGTCATGGCTTCGCGGCGGTGTGGACGCCGGAGCGCCATTTCCACGCCTTCGGAGGCCTGTACCCCAGCCCCTCCGTGGCGGGCGCCGCCATTGCCGCCGTGACGGAGCGCGTGGCCATCCGCGCCGGCAGCGTCGTGCTGCCCCTGCACCACCCGGTCCGCGTGGCCGAGGAGTGGGCCCTCGTCGACAACCTGTCCCGGGGCCGCGTGGGCATCTCCGTCGCCTCCGGCTGGCACGCGAATGACTTCGTCTTCGCGCCCGAGCGCTACGAGAAGCGGCGCGAGCTGATGCTGGAGGGGCTGGACACGGTGCGCCGCCTCTGGCGCGGTGACACGCTGCGGATGACGGGCGGCGCGGGCGCGCAGGTGGACGTCACGCTGCGGCCCCGTCCGGTGCAGAAGGAGCTGCCGGTGTGGCTCACGGCGGCGGGCAACCCCGAAACGTTCCTCACGGCGGGACGCCTGGGCTGCCATGTCCTCACCCACTTGCTGGGACAGACGTGGGAGGACCTGGAGAAGAAGCTGGTCCTCTACCGCGATGCCTGGCGCGCGGCGGGCCACGCGGGTGACGGCCACGTCACGCTGATGCTGCACACCTTCATCGGCGAGGACGCCGCCAAGGTGCGCTCGGTGGTGGAGAAGCCCTTCCGCGACTACCTGCGCAGCTCCGCGGACCTGATGCGCGGCCTGGGGCAGACGCTGGGCGTGGACCTGAACACGGCCACCGAGGCGGATCTGGATCGGCTGGCGGCGCAGGCGTTCGAGCGTTACTTCGAGACGAGCGGTTTGTTCGGCACACCGCGCTCCGTGCGCGAGCAGATGGAGCGGTTGCGGGCCCTGGGCGTGGACGAGGTGGGGTGCCTCATCGACTTCGGAATCCCGGCGGACACGGTGCTGGCCAGCCTCCCCCTGCTCCTCGAGGTGAAGCTCCAGGCGGACCGCGATGGCCGTCGCTCCGGCACCGCGCGCTCCATCCCGCTCAACCTGCGCGAGCACGCCGTCACACACCTGCAATGCACGCCGTCGCTGGCGCGCGCGCTGCTGGCCGAGCCCGAGTCCTCCGAGGCGGTGGGCGGGCTGCGCCGGCTGATGGTCGGCGGCGAGGCCCTCCCCTCCTCCCTGGGTGCGTCGCTGCGCCAGGTCCTGGGCGAGGGCTCCGGGCTGCTCAACATGTACGGCCCCACGGAGACGACCATCTGGTCGTCCACGCACGACGTGAAGAGCGAGGCCGGGCCGGTGGTCTCCATCGGCACGCCGTTCCTGCGCACGCAGTTCTACCTGCTCGACGCGCGGCTGCGCCCGGTGCCGGTGGGCGTGCCCGGAGAGCTCTTCATCGGCGGCGCGGGCGTGGTGCGCGGCTACCTGGCACGTCCGGAGCTGACGGCGGACCGCTTCCTGCCGGACCCGTTCGCTCGCGAGCCGGGCGCGCGGCTGTACCGCACCGGAGACCGGGCTCGCTGGCGCGAGGATGGCACGGTGGAGTTCCTGGGCCGCGTGGACCACCAGCTCAAGGTGCGCGGCTTCCGCATCGAGGCGGGTGAAATCGAGGCGGTGCTCAGCGCGCGCCCCGAGGTCCGCGAGGCGGTGGTGGTGGCCCGCGAGGACACCCCGGGCGACGTGCGACTGGTCGCCTACGTGGTGGCGCGTGACGGACACGCCGTCGACGCGGCGGCGCTGCGCGATGCGGTGGCGCAGCGGTTGCCAGAGCACATGGTGCCGTCGCTGGTGGTGGACCTGCCGGCGCTGCCCCTCACGCCCAACGGCAAGGTGGACCGCAAGGCCCTGCCCGCGCCCACCGCGGCGCGCTCCTCACGCGCGGCCTACGTGGCGCCGCAGAGCCAGATCGAGCAGCAGATCTCCGAAATCTGGAAGGAAGTGCTCAAGGTCGAGCAGGTGGGCGTGAACGACAACTTCTTCGACCTGGGTGGGCACTCGCTGCTCATGGTCCAGGTGCACACACGACTCAAGGCGGCGCTCGGGGGCGAGCTGCCGCTGCTCAAGCTGCTGGAGCACCCCACCGTCAGCGCGCTCGCGCGTTTCCTGCGGCAGGGGACTCCGGCGGGTGCCTCATCGGTGGAGACGGCGCAGGACCGGGCGAAGCGCCAGCTCGAAAGCCTGAAACGACAGCAGCAACGGGCCAGGAAACAGGGGTAGGACTTTCATGGGGCGTCACACGGAGTACCAGGGGGAGTTGGGGCTGGCGGTGGCCATCGTTGGCATGGCCGTGCGCGTGCCCGGCGCGGAGGACGTGGCCGCCTTCTGGCGCCTGTTGCGCGACGGAGTCGAGGGCATCACCTTCTTCTCCGACGACGCGCTGAAATCCCTGGGCGTGGACCCGGCCTTCCTGGCCAACCCCCACTTCGTCCGCGCGGCGCCGGTGCTGGAGCGGCCGGGCCGCTTCGACGCGGGCTTCTTCGGCTACGCCCCGCGTGAGGCGGAGCTGCTGGACCCACAGCACCGTATCTTCCTGGAGTGCGTCTGGACGGCGCTGGAGCACGCGGGCTACGCGCCGGGGCGCATCCCGGGGACGACGGGCATCTACGCGGGCTCCAGCCTGAGCAGCTACCTGCTCTTCAACCTGCTCTCGCGCGCGGAGTTCCAGCAGGCCGAGGACACCTTCCCGGCCATGGTGGCCAACGACAAGGACTTCCTCGCCACGCGCGTGGCCTATCACCTGGACCTCAAGGGTCCGGCCCTGACGGTGCAGACGGGCTGCTCCACGTCGCTCGTCGCCACGCACCTCGCCTGCCAGTCGCTGCTGGGCTACCAGTGTGACGTGGCGCTCGCGGGCGGCGTGTCCGTGCACGTCCCGCAGCGCACCGGCTACCACTATCAGGAGGGTGGCATCACCTCTCCGGATGGCCACTGCCGCGCGTTCGACGCGAAGGGCCAGGGCACGCTCTTCGGTAGCGGCGCGGGCGTGGTGGTGCTGAAGCGCCTGGAGGATGCACTCAACGACGGCGACACCATCCACGCCGTCATCCGCGCCTCGGCCATCAACAACGACGGCGCGATGAAGGTGGGCTTCACCGCGCCGGGCGTGGAGGGCCAGGTGGAGGTCATCGCCCGGGCCCAGGCCATCGCGGAGGTGACGCCGGAGTCCATCAGCTACGTGGAGGCCCACGGCACCGCGACGCCGCTCGGAGACCCCATCGAGGTGCAGGCGCTCGACACCGTGTTCCGCGCCGGCACCGACAAGCGCGCCTTCTGCGGCCTGGGCTCGGTGAAGACGAACGTGGGCCACCTGGACGCCGCGGCGGGAGTCACCGGACTGGTGAAGACGGTGCTCTCCCTGGAGCACGCGGAGCTGCCTCCCAGCCTCAACTACGAGACGCCCAACCCGCGCATCGACTTCGCCAACAGCCCCTTCTACGTCAACACCGCGCTCACGCCCTGGCCCGAAGGCGCCACGCCGCGCCGCGCGGGGGTGAGCTCGTTCGGCATCGGCGGCACCAACGCGCACCTCATCCTGGAAGAGTCCCCGCTCGTCCGGCCGGGCGATGCGCCTCGCGACTGGCAGCTCCTGGTGCTCTCCGCCCGGACGCAGACGGCGCTGGAGAAGCAGACCACCGCCCTGCTGGCGCACCTGAAGGCGCATCCCGAGCAGCAGCTCGCGGACGTGGCGTGGACGCTGCAATCGGGGCGCAAGGCGCTGGACCTCCGTCGCGTGCTGGTGTGCCGCGACAGGGACGATGCCGTGCGTGTGCTGGAGACGAGAGATCCGCAGCGCCTCTTCACGCTCGCGCCCGGCTCCGCCACGCCCTCGGCCGTCTTCATGTTCCCGGGCGGCGGCGCGCAGTACCCGGACATGGGCCGGGGTCTCTACGCCGCCGAGCCCGCCTTCCGCGAAGCGGTGGACCAGTGCTGCACGCTGCTGCGCCCCCGACTCGGCTTCGACCTGAAGCCCGTCATGTACCCGGACGCGGACTCCGCGGCGAGCGCGAGCCAGCGGCTCAAGCGGACCTCGCTGGCGCTGCCCGCGCTGTTCACCATCGAGTACGCCCTGGCCCGACTCTGGGAGTCCTGGGGCGTGAAGCCCGAGGCCGTCATCGGCCACAGCCTGGGCGAGTACACGGCGGCCTGTCTCGCGGGCGTCTTCTCGCTGGAGGACGCGCTGGCGCTGGTGGTGCTGCGCGGCAAGCTCTTCGAGGAGCTGCCGGGTGGCGGAATGCTCAGCGTGCCGCTGCCCGAGTCGGAAGTGCGGCCCCTGCTCGGGGAGACGCTGTCCCTGGCGGCCGTGAACGGCCCCTCTCAGTGCGTGGTGGCCGGCACGGTGGAAGCCGTGGAGACCCTGGCGGCCGAGCTGACGCGACGTGAGGTGGAGTTCCGTCACATCCCCATCGACGTGGCGGCGCACTCGCATCTGGTGGGGCCGATTCTCGCGCGCTTCCAGGAGTTCATCGGGACGCTCCAGCGCAACGCGCCCACGCTGCCGCTGATGTCCAACGTCACCGGCACATGGATGACGCCCGAGGAGGCCACGGACCCGGTCTACTGGACGCGTCACCTGCGGCAGACCGTGCGCTTTGGCGATGGCATCCGCACGCTGGCGGAGCTGCCCCACCGCGTCTACCTGGAGGTCGGCCCCGGCCGCACGCTGAGCACGCTCGCGCGCCTCCAGCTCACGGGGCCCCAGGCGCCACCAGTCCTTCCCTCGCTGCGCCATCCGCAGGACCCGGTGCCCGACGAGGAACTGCTCACCGCCACGCTCGGCAAGCTCTGGGCGGCGGGAATCGGCGTCGACTGGAACGCGGTGCGCGGCGACAAGCGGCGCCTGCGCGTGCCCCTGCCCACCTATCCCTTCGAGGGACAGGACTACTGGCTCGCACCGGAGGCCCCGTCCACTCAGCGGCGAGGCGCGGCGCGCAAGACGTCGGACGTCGGCGGCTGGTTCTACCTGCCCTCGTGGCGTCGCGCGCCGCTGCCCCTGCCTCGTGCGGGCGCCAGCACGGTGCGCGACTGGGTCGTGTTCGTGGATGCGGGTGGCGTGGGCGAGGCGCTGGCCGCGCGACTGGAGAGCGCGGGTCACCGCGTGGCGCGCGTGTCACGCGGTGCTCGACTCCAGGAGCTGGGCGAGCACCACTTCAGCCTGGACCCGATGGACGCGGAGGAGCCCACGTTCTTGCTGCTGGCCCTGAAGGCGAAGGAGTTCAAGGTGGAGCGCATCGTCCACCTGTGGAGCCTGGATGGACTCGACGGCGCGGAGCACGAGTCGGCCGAGGCCCGCTTCGACCAGCTTCAGGAGCGCGGGTTCCATCCCCTGCTGCGGCTGACGCGCGCGCTGGCGGAGGAATCCCTTCCCGGCCCCGTGGAGCTGACGGTGGTGGGGCGCGGAGCGTTCGACGTGGAGAGCACGGACGCGGTCAATCCCGAGCACGCCACGCTGCCCGCGCTGTGCAAGGTGATTCCCCAGGAGCACGACACCCTGGCCTGCCGCTACGTGGACCTGGGCCCTGGCGGCGTGGCGATGACCTCGAGCGCCCTTCTGCGCGAGCTCACCTCCGACACCCCGGAGCCCGTGGTCGCCTGGAGAGGGACGCACCGGCTGGCGCAGACGCATGAGTCGCTGCGGCTCGAACAGGATGGCGTGCCGGCGCAGCCCTTCAAGGCGCGCGGCGTGTACCTCATCACCGGCGGCCTGGGTGGCGTGGGCCTGCTGCTCGCGCGGCATCTGGCGAGCGCCCATCAGGCCCGGCTCATCCTGGTGAGCCGCGCGGGGTTGGAAGTGGACCCGGGCGGGCACAAGCAGCGCGCGGTGAAGGACCTGGAGGCAGCGGGCGCGGAGGTGCTGGTGGTCCGCGCGGACGTGGCGGACGAGTCGCGGCTGCGCATGGCGCTCGCGGAGGCGGACGTTCGCTTCGGCGCGGTGGACGGAGTGATTCACGCGGCGGGACTCGCGGGTGAAGGCGCGGTGGCACTGCTCTCCGGACTGGACGCGGCGGCCTGCGCGCCCCACTTCCGAGCCAAGGTCCATGGCACCTACGCGCTGGAGCGCGCGCTGACGGGCCGGCCCCTGGACTTCGTGCTGCTCGTGTCCTCCAACGCCGCGGTGCTCGGAGGACTGGGGCTCGCGGCGTACGGCGCGGCGAACGCCTTCCTGGATGCCTTCGCCATCTCCCGCTCGCGCGAGGGGCTGACCCGGTGGCTGAGCACCAACTGGGACGGCTGGCCCGGCGTGGACGAGGTGACTCGCGAGGTCCGCACGAGCATCGACGTGTTCGCCATGTCGCCCACTGAAGCAGTGGAGGCCTTCCGCCGCGTGGTGGAGTCTCCCCTGAGTGGACAGGTGGTGGTGTCCACCGGCGACCTGGTCGCGCGCGTCGCGCGCTGGGTGCGGCGCGAGGGCACGGGGAAGCACGCGGACGCGGCGGGTGGCGCGACGCACGAGCGGCCCCAGCTCGGCACCGAGTACGTGGCGCCCACGGATGACGTGGAGCTGGCGCTGACGAAGGTGTGGCAGGAGCAGCTCGGACTGGCGCGGCTGGGCATCCACGACAACTTCTTCGACCTTGGTGGCAACTCGCTGCTGTGGCTCAAGATTGTCGGCCGCCTGAAGCGGGAGCTGGGGCGCGAAGTCCCCCTCACCTCCGTCTTCGAGGCTCCCACCGTGGCCGCGCTGGCGAAGCGACTGGGAGGACTGCCCGCCCCGGAGGAGTCCCCCAGCTTCGAGACGAGTCAGAACCGGGGAGCCCAGCGCAGGGAGCGGCGCAGTCGCCGTGAGTGAAGCAGTCAAGGAGTGGATGACGTGGACGTGAAGCAGCCAGCAGACATCGACGACGCGGACCTTGCCATCATCGGCATGTCCGGGCGCTTTCCTGGCGCCCGCGACACGGCGGAGTTCTGGGCGAACGTACGCGGCGGCGTGGAGTCCATCCGCTTCTTCACCCCCGAGGAGTGTCTCGCGGCGGGAGTTGCTCCGGAGCTGGTGGAGGACCCCGACTTCGTGCGCGCGGCGGCGGTGCTGCCGGAGCCCGAGTCCTTCGATGCCACCTTCTTCGACATGCCGCCGCGTGAGGCGGAGCTGACGGACCCGCAGCACCGCGTCTTCCTGGAGGTCTGCTGGGAGGCGCTGGAGCACGCGGGCTATTCGCCGCGCGACTACCCGGGCGCCATCTCCGTGTACGGCGGGGCCACGCTCAACACGTATCTGCTGATGAACCTGGCGCGGAATCCCCGCGTGCTGGAGTCCGTCGAGCCGGTGCAGGTCAACATCGGCAACGGCACCGACTTCCTGGCCACCCGCGTCTCGTACAAGCTGAACCTCCGGGGCGCGAGCCACGCGGTGCAGAGCGCGTGCTCGACGTCCCTGGTGGCCGTGCACCTGGCCTGCCAGAGCCTGCTCAATGGCGAGTGCGACATGGCGCTCGCGGGCGGAGCGTCCGTCAACGTCAGCTTCCTCCATGGCTACCGACACGCCGAGGGTGGGATGGCGTCGCCGGATGGCCGCTGCCGTCCCTTCGACGCGAAGGCCCGGGGCACGCTGTTCGGCAGCGGCGCGGGCGTCGTGCTGCTGAAGAAGCTGCGCAACGCCGTGCGAGATGGCGACACGGTGCACGCCGTCATCAAGGGCTCGGCCATCAACAACGATGGCGCGCTCAAGGCGGGCTACACCGCCCCGGGCATCGAAGGGCAGTCCCAGGTGGTCGCGGAGGCGCTCGCGGCCTCCGGACTGGACGCGGACTCCATCGGTTATGTGGAAGCCCACGGCACCGCGACGCCCCTTGGAGACCCCATCGAGGTGGAGGCCCTCACGCGCGCCTTCCGCTCCTCCACGCAGCGGCGGCGCTTCTGCGCGCTGGGCTCGGTCAAGGGCAACGTCGGCCACCTGGACGCCGCCGCCGGCATCACCGGCCTCATCAAGACAGCCCTGGCCGTGAAGCACGGAGAGCTGCCGCCCAGCCTCCACTACGAGCGGCCCAACCCGGCCATCGACTTCGACGGCAGTCCCTTCTACGTCAATGCGACGCTCAAGCCCTGGCCCGCCGGCGCACTGCCCCGGCGCGGAGGCGTGAGTTCGTTCGGCGTGGGTGGCACCAACGCGCACGTGGTGCTGGAGCAGGCGCCTCGGTCGCTCGACAGCGCGGCCCCGCGTCGCGCGTGGCAGTTGCTGCCGCTGTCCGCGCGCACGGCCTCCGCGCTGGAGGCCAGCACGAAGCGACTGGCCGAGGCCCTGAAGTCCCAGCCCGACGCGAAGCTCGCGGACGTGGCCTGGACGCTCCAGGCGGGACGCCAGCGCTTCGCGCAGCGACGCTTCGTCCTCGCGCGAAGCGTGGGCGACGCGGTGGAAGTGCTCTCCACGACAGGGGATGCACGCGTCCACACGGAGGCGCAGGACGCGGTGGAGCGCCCGGTGGCGTTCCTCTTCCCGGGTCAGGGCTCGCAGCACGTGGGCATGGGGCGCGCACTGTATGACGCGGAGCCCGTCTTCCGCGCCGAAGTGGACCGCTGCGCCGAGCTGCTCAAGGCGCATCTGGCCGGGCGCGACCTGCGCGAGGTGATGTACCCGAAGTCGGGAGAGCCCGCGGAGCACGAGAAGACGCTGGCGCGCACGGAGTTCACGCAGCCCGCGTTGTTCACCCTCGAGTACGCCACCGCGCGGCTCTGGATGTCCTGGGGCGTGAAGCCCGCGGCGATGCTCGGTCACAGCATTGGCGAGTACGTGGCCGCATGCCTCGCGGGTGTCTTCACCTTGGAGCACGCGCTTCAACTGGTCGCCGCGCGCGGCCGGCTGATGCAGTCGCTGCCGTCGGGCTCCATGCTGGCGGTGCCGCTGAGCGAGGACGAGGTCCGTCCCTATCTCGGCACCGAACTGAGCCTCGCCGCGGTGAACGCGCCCATGCAGTGCGTCGCCTCCGGGCCGACGGAGGCCGTGGAGAAGTTGAAGCGCCAGTTGGATGAGGCGGGCGTACGCAGCCACGTGCTCGTCACGTCCCATGCCTTCCACTCGGCGATGATGGACCCCATCCTGGAGGCCTTCACCGCGCGCGCGGCGGCTGTGACGCTGCGGCCCCCCACCCTGCCCTTCGTCTCCAATGTCACCGGGACGTGGATCACCACGGAGCAGGCGACGAGCCCGAAGTATTGGGCCCAGCACCTGCGTGGCGCGGTGCGCTTCGCGGATGGATTGCACGCGCTGCTCTCGGACCCGAAGCGCGTCGTGCTGGAGGTGGGACCCGGACAGGTGCTGAGCCGGCTCACGCGTCGGTATCCCGACACCACCCCGGGACGCCCGGTGCTCGCCTCCATGCCCACGCCGCAGGACACCGTGGCCACGGACGCGCCGCCGCTCGCGTACACGACGCTGGGCGGACTCTGGCAGGCCGGAGTCACCGTGGATTGGCGTGGCTTCCACGGCGAGGAGCGTCGCCATCGCCTTCCGCTGCCGACCTACCCCTTCGAGCGACAGCGTTTCTGGGTGGAGCCCGACACGAAGCCTCACGCCGAGGCCGCGCCCGTCACGACCGAGACGCTCGGGGTCCCGCTCGCCCAGGCGCCAATGGAGCGCTGGTTCCATGCACCGTCGTGGAAGCGCGCGCCGCTTGCTCCCGGGCGCACCGCGAAGGCGACACACCCGCGCGTCTGGCTGGTGCTCGAGGACGAGTCGTCTCCCACCGAGGCCCTGCTGACGCCGGAGCCCGGCGAGGAGCGGATGGTGCTCCGCGTGCGGCCGGGTGCGGGCTTCAGTCGCACGGGAGAGTGGGACTACACCGTGGCGCCGGGCTCGCTTCCGGACCTGCGCGCGCTCCTCGGTGCGCTGCGGGATGCGGGCAGGCTCCCCGACACCGTGTTGCATCTCTGGAGCCTGACTCCGGACGTCCCCGCGTCCTTCGCGCAGGTCCAGGCGAGCGGCTACTTCACGCTCGTCGCGCTCGCTCGGGCGCTCGTCGAGTTCGCGCCCGAGCGGCCCTGCACCGTCTGGGTGGTGTCCAACCACGTCCACGACGTGACAGGCGACGAGTCGCTCCGCGCCGACAAGGCCACGCTGCTCGGCCCCTGCCGGGTGATTCCGCAGGAGCACCCGAGCCTGCGGTTCCATCACGTGGACGTGGTGACGGGCCCGGCGGCGAGCCTCTCTTCCACCGGACTCCGGGCCCTCCGCGCGGAGCTGCGTTCGGTGCCCGCGGAGACGGTGGTGGCGCTGCGGGGTCCGCATCGCTGGGTCCAGTCCCTGGAGCCACTGCCGCTGCCCGATGCGCCCACACCCCACCCAAGCGCGCGCCCTGGAGGCGTGTACCTGCTCGTCCATGGGCTGGGCGGCCTGGGCGCGATGAATGGACGCGCGCTGGCCAGCCTGTCGCCAGGAGCGAAGCTCGTCTGCCTGGAGCCCCTGGGCTTTCCGTCACGCGACACCTGGGACGCTCACGTCGCGAGTCACGGTGAGACCGAGGCCTGGACGCAGCGGATCCGCCGGGCACGGCAGTTGGAGGCCCTGGGCGCGGAGGTGGTGGTGCTCCCCGTCGACCTGACGCGGCAGGAGTCGCTGCGCGAAGCCGTCGACACGGCCGTGGCCCGCTTCGGTGCGCTCCACGGCGTGGTGCATGCGGCGTGGCTCCCGAAAGACCAGGTGGCGCGACTCGTCTCCGAGACGGGGCCCGAGGAGAGCGCCTGGCATTTCGACCCGCGCGCGCGAGGGCTGGCCCTGTTCGACGCGGTGCTGGGTGAGCGTGCGCTGGACTTCCGCGTGGTGGCCTCGTCCATCTCCGCGGTGCTCGGCGGCATGGCCACGGTCGCGCACACGGCCGCGAGCGCTTGGCAGGACGCCTTCGCCCAGGCCGCGTCACATGAAGGCCGGCGGTGGTTGAGCCTGGGTTGGGACGTGGTGAAGGTAGAGGACTACGGCGCGCACCCGGGCGCACGTGGCGAGGCGCTGGACCGCCTGGCGCTCTCTCCCGAGCAAGGCGCGGAGGCCCTGAGCCGCGCGCTCGCGCATGCCACGGGCCCCTGGCTGGTGGTGTCCACGCATGACGTGGCCGCACGCCAGTCTTCGGGCTCCCGGGCCTCCGTGTCCGAGGAGCTCCGCGAAGAGCCCGCGGCGCGCCCTCAGCATCCTCGGCCGTCGAACCTGCGCAGCGCCTACGTGGCGCCCACGACGGACATGGAGCGGACGCTGGCGGACCTGTGGCAGCAGACGCTGGGCGTGGCGCCCATTGGAATCCAGGACAACTTCTTCGAGCTGGGCGGTGACTCCCTCATCGCCGTGCAGCTCAGCGACCGGCTCAAGCGGCGGCTCAATGTCAGCGTGCCCGCGTCCAGCCTCTACGAAGGCGTCACGGTGAAGGCCCTCGCGGCGTTGCTCCAGCCTCCCGAGGCGGGACCGGGCTCGGCGAACAGCGAGGCCGACGAGCGCGAGTCCACCGTCCAGCGCCGCAAACAGAACCTCCAGCGTCAGCGCTCTCGCCGACGCGCGGACGACGAAGAGCCGGAGGACGGCGACTGAGTCGTCGCGGCTCCGCCTCGACCTCCCCGCGCCCTCACCCCATGCGAGCCATCCTCACCAACTTCGGAACCCTCGGCGACATCCAGCCCTTCGTGGCGCTGGCCGTCGAGCTGAAGCGCCACGGCCATCAGCCCGTGCTCGCCGCCGCGCCCTCGTACCGCGCGCTCGCGCAGCTCCATGACCTCGACTTCATCCCGGTGGGTCCCGACCTGAGGGCGGCGCAGAGCGGCATCACCCAGGCGATGATGGGGAGCCCGGACGTCGTGCACTCCGCCGGAGGCATGCTCCAGCTCTTCCAGCCGCTCGTGGAGTCACTGCCCCGCATGTTCGAGGACCTGCGCGCCGCGTGTCGGGGCGCGGACGTGCTCATCAGCGGGCGCGTCCAGCCCGCCGCGCGCATGGTGCATGACCTGACGCACCTGCCTTTCGTCACGGTGCTGGTGGAGCACAGCGGCAGTGGTGGTGGCGGCCCGGCCTTCCAGGCGGCCGTGCGCGGACTGGTCAATCCCCTGCGCGAAGCCCACGGCCTGCCGCCGCTGGACAATCCGCTGGTGGATGGCCTCTCGAATCAGCTCGTGCTCACCGCGCTGAGCCGGCACGTGCGGCCTCCCGCCGCGGACCTGCCGCCGCACCACCACACCGTCGGGTACTGCTTCCTCGATGAGCCGGGCTTCACGCCGGACGCGGAGCTCGCCGCGTTCCTCGCGGAGGGCGAACCTCCCGTCTGCATCACCTTCGGCAGCATGACGCACGCGGACCCGGAGGCGCTGACGGAGGCGCTGGTACAGGCCACGGTGCGCTCGGGACGACGGGCCCTCATCCAGCACGGCTGGAGCGGACTGGGGCAGCGCGCCCTCCCGTCGACAGTGAGGGCCTTGGGTCAGGTGCCGCACGCCTGGCTCTTCTCGCGGGTGTCGTGCGTGGTGCATCACGGTGGCGCGGGGACCACGGGCGCGGCCTTCCGGGCGGGCGTCCCGCAGGTCGTCGTGCCGCACACGTATGACCAGTTCACCTGGGGCGAGGTCGTCCAGGAGCTGGGTTGTGGAGGCGCGGCGCTTCCCATCGGGGAGCTGAACGCGGAGCGACTCGGGGATGCGCTGAGCACGGTGCACGCTCGCGCGGACCTCCAGGCGGCAGCGGCGCGGCTGGGCGAGCAGCTCCGCGCGGAGCACGGAACGATGAAGGCGCGTCACCTCCTCGAGGACCTGGTCCGTCGAGTAGGGCTCGCCTCGGACTCAGGCACCGAGAACGAGGCGGACGCGGATGACGAGGGGCGGCAACAGCGCCGGCGGATGGCGCTGAAGCAGCAGCGGGCGAGGAAGGTCGAAACTTGAGCGGGACTTTGGAGAGAGACATGGCCACGGATTCTTCCAACGCGGACACCACGGGACTGGAGATCGCCATCGTCGGCATGGCCGGGCGCTTCCCGGGAGCACGCGACCTGGAGGCCTTCTGGCGCAACCTGCGGGACGGCGTGGAGTCCATCAGCTTCCTGACGGACGCGGACCTGGAGGCGAGCGCGTTGGACACGGCCGCCATCCGCTCGGACCCGAACTACGTGAAGGCCGCCGCCGTCCTGGAGGACGCGGACCTCTTCGACGCGGGCTACTTCGGCGTCACCCCCAAGGAAGCGGAGGTGATGGACCCGCAGCAGCGTGTCTTCCTGGAGTGCGCCGTGGAGGCCCTGGAGCACGCGGGCTACGACGCCGAGCGCTACAAGGGCCGAATCGGCGTGTACGCCGGCGCGCGCACGGACACGTACGTCTTCAACCTCTTCTCCAACCCCGCGGCGCTGGGTGGACTGGACCCGTTCGAGATTGGCCTGGGCAATGACCTGGCCTTCCTCACCACGCGCGTCGCTCACCGCCTCAACCTGCGCGGGCCCGCGTACTCCGTGCACACCGCGTGCTCCACCGCGCTGGTCGCGTTGCACCTGGCGGGACAGGCCCTGCTCGCGGACGAGTGCCGGATGGCCATCGCGGGCGGCGTCGCCATCAACGTCCCGCAGAAGGTGGGCTACCTGTATCAGTACGGCGGCATCGCCTCGCCGGACGGCCACTGCCGCGCCTTCGATGCGAAGGCGGCGGGCACCATCTTCGGCAGCGGCATCGGTCTGGTGGTGCTCAAGCGCCTGGAGGACGCGCTGGCCGACGGCGACACCATCCATGCGGTCATCAAGGGCTCCGCCATCAACAACGACGGCGCCGTGAAGGCCAGCTTCACCGCGCCCAGCGTGCAGGGCCAGGCCACCGTCATCAAGGACGCCCTCGCCGCGGCGGAAGTCTCCGCCGACACGATTTCCTACGTGGAGACGCACGGCACCGGCACCGCGCTGGGAGATCCCATCGAACTGCGCGCCCTGACGAAGGTGTTCGGCGCGAAGGCGAAGGGCCGTCGCACGGTGCCCATCGGCTCGGTGAAGACGAACGTGGGCCACCTGGACGCGGCGGCCGGCAGCGCGAGCCTGCTCAAGGCCATCCTCGCGATGAAGCATCAGCAGCTTCCGCCCAGCCTCCACTTCGAGTCCCCCAACCCGCAGATCGACTTCGACAGCGGCCCCTTCTACGTGAACACCGCGCTGCAGCCCTGGCCGCGCGGCAGGACGCCCCGGCGCGCGGGCGTCAGCTCGTTCGGCATCGGCGGCACCAACGCGCACATCGTCCTGGAAGAAGCACCTCCCGCGCCGTCGGCTTCGACCGGACGCCCGTGGGAGTTGCTGGTGCTCTCCGCGCGCAGCCACACCGCGCTCGACTCGGCCACCGCTCGGCTCGCGCAGCACCTGGAGTCCCAGCCGCAACAGGCGCTGGCGGACGTGGCGTACACGCTCCAGGTGGGCCGAAAGGCCCATGCGCACCGTCGGGTAGTGGTGGCTCGCGACGGGCAGGATGCCGTGCGCGTGTTGCGCATGGCGGAGCCCCAGCGCGTCCTCTCGGGCACGCACGAGACGGGCAACCGCCCCGTGTCCTTCCTTTTCTCCAACGCCGGAGCGGAGGCTCCGCTGGAGTCGCTGTACCGCTCGGAGCCCGCCTTCCGCGCGGAAGTGGACCGCTGCGCGGAGCTGCTCCAGTCGCGGCTCGGCGTGGACCTGCGCGCCGTGCTGTATCCGGAGGACGGGAGCCATCCCAGCCGCTCCGGCCCGGTGAGCGCCGCCGCGGGCTTCGTCGAGCCGTATGCCCTGGCGCGCCTGTGGATGTCATGGGGCGTTCAGCCCGAGTCGATGCTCGGTGAGGGCACGGGCGCGTGGATCGCCGCGAGCCTCGCGGGCACGCTCCCGCTAGAGGAAGCCCTCTCGTTGGTGGTCGCCCGAGGCGAGGGCCGCGAGCTGTCACCGAGCGCCTCCACGCTGAAGGCGCCGGAAGTGCCGCTCTACTCTCTCGCCACGGGCGCCCTGCTCACCGCCGCCGAGGCGACTCGACCGGAGACGTGGAAGGACGCGGCGAGCCGCGCGCCGCGCCTGGACGACGCGCTTCGTGAGCTGGTGAAGGAGCCGTCGCGCGTCGTGCTCGCGATGGGGGCCACGGGGCCGCTCGTCGAGCGGGCGCGCGCGTTGGCGGGAAGCACGGGGACGCGCTCGGTGCGAGGCTGCCTGCCCGCGGCTGGAGACAGCCAGCCCGCGCCGGTGGCGGTGCTCGGCACGCTGGGCCAGCTCTGGCTGGAGGGCGTGGAGGTGGACTGGGAAGCCGTGAGCGAGGGCCGTGTCCTGCGCCGCGTGCCGCTCCCCACGTACCCCTTCGAGCGCCAGCGCTACTGGGTGGCTCCGGGCACGCGCGTCGAGGCCACGCAGGCACAGGTGCCGCAGGGCAAGCTGGTGGACATGGCGGACTGGTTCCACGTGCCCGCCTGGCATCGCACGGCGCCCGTGGCCCTGGACCGCAAGGCCCTGGCCGAGCGTCGCTGCTGGGTCGTCTTCGTGGATGGACTGGGCGTCGGCGAGGCTTTGTGCCGTCGACTGGAGGAGTCAGGACAGGACGTGGTGAGCGTGCGCCAGGGGAGCGCGTTCATGCGAGACGCCGCGCGCCGCTACGCTCTCGACCCGCGTCTGCGCGGTGACTACGCCACGCTGTGGAAGGACCTGGCGGACCAGGAGCTGAGCCCGTCCGTGGTGGTCCACCTGTGGAGCCTCGCCTCGTCGGGCGAGGACCTCCCGGGGCCCGAGCTGTTCCGCAAGGTCCAGGACACGGGCTACTACAGCCTCCTGCACTTGGGGCAGGCGCTCGCCCAGGGCGACACCTCCCGCCCCGTGCGGCTGGAGGTCGTGACGGACCGGCTGCATGACGTCGCGGGCGAGGGCACCGCCCTCCCGGAGAAGGCCACGCTGCTGGGGCCCTGCAAGGTGATTCCGCAGGAGCAGGAGCACGTCACCACGCGCTGCATCGACTTGATTGCCCCCGAGCCTCGGAGCGCGGGCGTGGAGAAGCTCGCGGAGCGCCTGCTGGCCGAGTTCAGTCAACGCACGCGTGACGCGGTCGTCGCGTGGCGCTCCAACCAGCGCTTCACGCAGACCCATGCGCCGCTCCGCCTGGAGCCCTCGGGAGAGGCGCACGCGCCGCTGCGCGAGCAGGGCGTCTATCTCATCACCGGAGGCCTTGGCGGCGTGGGCCTGATGCTCGCCAGGCACCTGGCGCAGACCCTCAAGGCACGGCTCGCGCTGCTGGGCCGGACCACCCTGCCGGCGCCGTCCGAATGGGATTCGTATCTGGCCACGCACCCGGAGACTGACGCGGTGGCCCAGCGCATCCTCCGCGTACGGGAGCTGGAGCAGAGCGGCGCGCAGGTGATGGTGGTGGGCGCGGACGTCGCGGACGCCCAGCAACTGGAGGCGGCGGTGACGCAGGTGGAGGCCCGCTTCGGCGCGTTGCATGGCGTGCTCCACTGCGCGGGCGTCACCCACGGCCCGTCGCTCTACAACCCGCTGACGGAGATTGGTCGGGGCGAGTCCGAGACGCAATTCGGCCCGAAGGTCTACGGCACGTATGCGCTGGAGAAGGTGCTGAGCCGTCGCTCGGTGGACTTCGCCCTGCTCTTCTCGTCCAACGCCGCGGTCCTCGGTGGTCTCGGCTACCTGACGTACGCGTCCTCCAACCTCTTCATGGACGCCTTCGCGCAAGCCCGCTCCGGAGGAACTGGGACTCGCTGGGTGAGCGCGTCGTGGGACCCGTGGCCGGAAGAGACGAAGCACACCCACGTGCGCACCAGCATGGACCAGTACGCCATGACGCCCCAGGAAGGCGCCGAGGCCGTCCGTCGCCTGGTGACGCTCGGCGTGGATGGACACGTCATCGTCGCCACCGGAGACCTGGCCCAGCGCTGGAAGCTTTGGATTCAGCGCGACACGTCCCAGCCCACGTCGGGTGCGCGGGCGGCCGGCAAGCCGCGTCGCGCGAAGACGCCCTTCGTGGCGCCCGCGAGCGAGCTGGAGAAACAGCTCGCGGCCATCTGGCAGGAAGTCCTCGGCGTGGACTCCGTGGGCCTCAACGACAACTTCTTCGACCTGGGAGGCCACTCGCTGCTGGCCACGCGCGTGGCCGGACGCCTGCGCACCCAGTTCGAGTTCGACATTCCCCTGGCGAAGCTCTTCGAGGCCGCCACCGTGGCCTCTCTCGCGAAGCTGGTGGCCGACCACCAGACCGCGCTCGAAGAGGCCGCCAGTCAAGCCGCGCTCGAGGAGCTGTCCAACCTCAGCGACGAAGAGATTGAAGCCGAGCTGGCGCGACGCTCGCGCTAGCCCGCACTGAATTTCAGCCGGGCCGAGCAGGACACGTCATCGGCCCCCCGCAACCTTCTCCTCCGCCCTGGGTCCCCCCGGGTCGCGGAGGCCCCGAAGTTGGAGTCCAGCAATGAGCGGTAGCTCCAAGAATCTCGACAAGCTCACTCCCAAGCAGCGCGCGTTGTACGAGTTGCTCCTCAAGGAGAAGAAGGGGCAGCTCCAGGCCACGACGACGCAGGCGCTCGAGCGGACCATTCCGCGTCGCGCCGGAACGGAGCCCGCACCGGCTTCCTTCCCGCAGCAGCGACTGTGGGTGGTGGACCAGCTCGAGGGCGGAGAGGCTTTCGCCTACAACGTTCACATCACCGTGCAGTTCACCGGCGTGCTGGACGTCCCGCTGCTGGAGCGGTGTGTGAATCAGGTGGTGCGACGCCACGAGTCGCTGCGCACCGTGTTCGCCGCGAGGGACGACGGGCTCCCCATCCAGGTCGTCGTGCCGGAGCTTTTGCTGACCATCCCAGTGGAGGACATCTCCCGGCTCGGCAAGGCGGAGCAGGACGAGGAGGTGGAGCGCCGCACGAGCGAGGAGTCCCAGCGCCTGTTCGACCTGGCGCGAGGCCCCCTGCTGCGCGGCAAGGTGCTGCGCCTGGGGCCCGACAACCACGTGGCCCTGGTCACCATGCATCACCTGGTGACGGACCGCTGGTCGCTGGGTGTCTTCGTCCGCGAGCTGATGGCCTTCTACGCGGCGGAGGTCACGGGACAGGCGCCCG
>NZ_VIFM01000769.1 GCF_006636215.1 Myxococcus llanfairpwllgwyngyllgogerychwyrndrobwllllantysiliogogogochensis
ATTTAGTGGCACTGCGATTTGCAAGATCGTATGGTGATCTACAGCTTTCCGGCTTGCTTCCATCGACGCGGCAGCCACCACCATAGGAGAAATATCAACCCGGCTACCAGCGCAGCTGCCAAACTACCGACCACATGGCCAAATATTGTGGACAGTACAAGCTGCGCGCCGGAAACGAGAGCGCTCGCGAGCGCGACCGCGCCCGCCAGAATCTGGCGGGAAGCAAGCGACTTGAATCGAGGTCGATCAAGCAACGGCCGAATCAAGCGATGCTGCACAGCCGGTGCACTCAGAAGTACCAAGCCGACAACAGCCAGCACAAACGTCGCAAGGAAGACCCATTTCTCCGTGTAGGCGATTGCACTGAAGCCAGGGGTAAATGGCACAGTTATCAGGAAAGCAGACAGGAGCTGCGCGGTCGGCAATAGAACCCGAAGCTCCCCTAG
>NZ_VIFM01000770.1 GCF_006636215.1 Myxococcus llanfairpwllgwyngyllgogerychwyrndrobwllllantysiliogogogochensis
CGACCGACCTGATCGTGGGCAACGCGCAGTTCCGCCCCGAGATGGAGGGCGTGGACGTGCCGCAGGGCGTCTATGCGCACATCGCCGGCATCGACATCGTGCGTGCGCCGGACGGGCAGGGCAACGGCATCTACTACGTGCTGGAGGACAACCTGCGCGTGCCCTCCGGCGTGTCGTACATGCTGGAGAACCGCAAGATGATGATGCGGCTCTTCCCCGAGCTGTTCCGCAGCCACCGCGTGGCGCCCGTGGCGCACTACCCCGACCTGCTGCTGGACACGCTGCGCGCCAGCGCGCCGGCCGGCGCGGCCGAACCCACCGTGGTGGTGCTCACCCCCGGCATGTACAACAGCGCCTACTTCGAGCACGCCTTCCTCGCGCAGCAGATGGGCGTGGAACTGGTCGAGGGGCAGGATCTGGTGGTGAAGGACAACTTCGTCTACAT
>NZ_VIFM01000771.1 GCF_006636215.1 Myxococcus llanfairpwllgwyngyllgogerychwyrndrobwllllantysiliogogogochensis
TCATCAGGTCGAGCAGGTTGGTCCCTCCGGCCAGGAACTTCGCGCCCTCGATACCGGCGACGGCCTTGGCGGCCTCGGCCGGGGATTTGGCGCGTTCGTAACTGAAGGCCCTCATGCGCGCCTCCCTGCAGGGGTCACGCCTGCAACCTCTTCCATCGCCTCGGCAATATTGGAATAGGCCCCGCAGCGGCAGAGGTTGCCGCTCATGCGTTCGCGCATCTCCATGTTGGTGGCCCGGGGCCGTGCGCTGACGTCTGCCTGCACATGACTGGGGACACCCCGCTTGATCTCGTCCAGTACCGCCACCGCCGAGCAGATCTGCCCCGGCGTGCAGTACCCGCACTGGTAGCCGTCATGCTTGATGAAGGCGGCCTGCATCGGATGCAGGTCATCGGGGGTTCCGAGTCCTTCGATGGTGGTGATGGCATCGCCCTGGTGCTGCAC
>NZ_VIFM01000772.1 GCF_006636215.1 Myxococcus llanfairpwllgwyngyllgogerychwyrndrobwllllantysiliogogogochensis
GGTGGATTTCGATCTTCACCTTCACCGTGCTGGCGGGCACCCTGCTGCTGCTCACTTTCATGGGCGATGCGCTGCGCGACGCCCTCGACCCGCGGAAACAATGAGTACCCCATCTCCTTCTCCGTCGGCCACCGCGCCGCTGCTGCGCGTCGAGGGCCTGCACGTGCGCTTCGGCGACAAGGCGGTGGTGCAGGGCGTGGGTTTCGACATCGGGGCCGGCGAGAAGCTGGCGCTGGTGGGCGAATCCGGGTCGGGCAAGACCATCACGGCGCTGTCGCTGCTGCGGCTGGTGCCGGACGCTCACGTCACGGGCCGCGCGCTGCTGCAGGGTCGCGACGGCGCACCCGCGCAGGATCTGCTGGCGCTGCCGGAGCAGGCGATGCGCGGCCTGCGCGGCGGCGACATCGCGATGATCTTCCAGGAGCCGCTCTCGGCGCTCAACCC
>NZ_VIFM01000773.1 GCF_006636215.1 Myxococcus llanfairpwllgwyngyllgogerychwyrndrobwllllantysiliogogogochensis
CTGCTCGTGTTCGCGCTTCACGCCACACAGGCGCAGCAGAGCGCGTTCGATGGGACCTAGCACTCGGGGCAGGGGTTGGGTGTCGGCCTCGAAGACGCGGAAGAGGTAGAGGCCCACGGGCTTCGTCAGCGCGAGGACGAGCGCGAAGAACAGCAGGGTCTGGAGCCAGCCAATGAGGGTCATGGCGGGCTCCTAGAAGCGCTCGGGCCGGAGCAGGGCGTAGACGAGGTAGACGGAGAGGAGGACCGCGAGCGCGGTCCCTGCGGCGTATTCGAAGCTCATGGCCCCAGGAGCATGAGCATCCGCCGTACCGGAGCGGGCCTCCGTCAGGCCCAGGCGTTCCGAGGGGTTGCGGACGCGGCACTCACGACCAGGTTGCAATGTGCACGAACCGGCTCCGTGCACCCCTGCGAGGTGAAATGGGGCGGCGGCGTTACAGTGGGG
>NZ_VIFM01000774.1 GCF_006636215.1 Myxococcus llanfairpwllgwyngyllgogerychwyrndrobwllllantysiliogogogochensis
TTCATTCGCAATGTGCATTGCGGAAGGCCGTCATGACGCTTGAAGAGATATTCGACGGCACCATCGCCGAGATGCAGAAATACGGCGAGGGCACGACCCTTGGCGAGCTGATCAGGATCAAGATCAGGGAAGGCGAGCAATGGGCGGCGAACTGTTGGGCTAAGGACCAGGAGTACCGAGGTGCGCCAAGCTATTGGTCCAGTCAGCCGGGCGGCCCTTATCTGCGCTGGCACTCACTGGTCTATCTGGCTGCACAGAGGCATCCGGACTGGATAGTGCATGAAGGTCGAGAGGGGCCGAAGGCTTACGGTCCTCGAAAGTCAGCTACGACTCGAACACGGCTGGCTCTGGTTGCGTGGTTCGTCCTCAACCACACTGACCTCGCTTTCGCGCTTGAAGATGAATCCTGGAACACCATCGACGCCTGACGAAACGAAGTGATG
>NZ_VIFM01000775.1 GCF_006636215.1 Myxococcus llanfairpwllgwyngyllgogerychwyrndrobwllllantysiliogogogochensis
GATATCATCATTAGCATAGACACCTGATGAAAAACACACCAGAAGCATGCAAATAGCAAAAACATATCTAGTCATTTTTATCCACAATGTAGGTTACAGAATCACATTTGAGGGAAGTTTTGGGGCCACAGATAAAAATAGTCAACCGAGGTGAAGCCGAAAAATGGGAAACAAAATATTTGTTTCCTGTATCGCAGACATACCCGTGACTTTGTAAAAAATTAATAACATAATCATTATTATCGTTACGCTCATTAAAATAGACACAAGATGGTTCATTAGAAAAATTACGATAACCATCGATGGTAAAATTAATTTTTTTATTGCTAATTGTCCATATAATGAAAGCAAGAAGCAGCAGACCACATAGTGACAGTCGCAGATAGATTGTACGTTGCGAAAATATTTTTTTTATCGAAACCGGATCATTCATCCCCTCCGAC
>NZ_VIFM01000776.1 GCF_006636215.1 Myxococcus llanfairpwllgwyngyllgogerychwyrndrobwllllantysiliogogogochensis
AACCTGGATCAATATTGCACCGGAAAGTATAAGAAAATCGTATCATTACGCCCAGGCGACCAGCGCCGCCTTACCCCTCAGGGCGTCCGGAACAACGCCAGCAGCGTGGCCACCTGTTCGTCGATCGGCGCCAGGTCCCGCTTGACGATCAGATGCAGCGGCGTCGCGCGGCGCGCGCCATGGCTGAGGGGCAACCGCTTCAGCACGCCCTGGTCGAGATGGGGGCGAATGCGCTCCTCCGGCAGCCAGCCGAAGCCGACCTGATACATCACCGCATCAATGGCGGCATCAATGGTGGAGAAGGTCCAGGCGTCTCGCGGCGCCTGGCTATCTCCGCCCTGATCGGCAATGCGCACCAGCGGCCACGGCGCCAGCGCGCTATCCTCCAGCGGTCCGTCCAGCGCGGCGAGAGGGTGGTCGCGGTGGACGGACCGCTGGAGGAT
>NZ_VIFM01000777.1 GCF_006636215.1 Myxococcus llanfairpwllgwyngyllgogerychwyrndrobwllllantysiliogogogochensis
ACCCTTCTCGCCTCAAGCAGGTCTGGGACGAGCACGTCAACAGCCAGGCCGTGGCAAACACCGAGCCCGTTGCCGAATTGCCGGTCGAGGTTGCCGAGGAGGTGGCTGCTGTGACCAAGGCGCTGACGGAGCGACTGGCCACGCTGGCCGTCGAGCTGAACGACAAGGCGGTGAAGGCGGCGGAACGTCGCGTGGCCGAGGTGATCCGTGCCGCCGGCGAGCAGCGTGAGCAGGCCGAACGCGAGCTGGCCGATGCGTCGGTAACCGTCGAAGACCTGGAGAGCAAGCTGGATGAGGGCAAGGCTGCTGGTGAGGTTCTGGCCAACCGCCTGGCCGAATCGCAGGCACTGTCCCAGGCGCACGCCGTGGAGCTGGCCCAGCTGCGCGAGCGCCTGACGTTGACCGAACAGGCGGCGAAGTCTGCGGCCGAGGGGCATGCAGC
>NZ_VIFM01000778.1 GCF_006636215.1 Myxococcus llanfairpwllgwyngyllgogerychwyrndrobwllllantysiliogogogochensis
GGTATAAATTACCCATTCATTTATCAACAGGAGATATGTTTATTAGTTTGCAATAGGTCATTCACCTGCAGTGCCAGTCAGCTAAATGGGACCATCCTCATCCTTTAACTCACCGTCAAAGGACGGTCGTGTTGTGCAATGGATTCTTGATGAACATATGGCAAATAGAAATGGAAAGATCACCTTATTCAAATACGTTATTGTTTAATCGCAACACGAAACTCTCGCTATCAATCGGCTTGCTTTTGCTCTTCCCGGCGCTGGTTCAGGGAGCGGATTCGCTCTATGACCAGCAAATCTTGCAAGCGCGCCAAGGTCAGTACGCCCCCTTTCTCAGTTACCTTCAGCAGTACCAGCTGCGGCATGCCTTAACCCTTTCTCAGGTGGCGGACTGGCTGCAGGTGGCCCTCTGGGCCGGTCAGGACGATGAAGTGGTGAAAGT
>NZ_VIFM01000077.1 GCF_006636215.1 Myxococcus llanfairpwllgwyngyllgogerychwyrndrobwllllantysiliogogogochensis
CTACCTGGGGCAGCTCGGGGCGGCGGGCCGGCCGGGCCGTGCGACGCCCGGACAGGTGCCAGGACTGTCGGAGGTGCTGGCGGTGGCGTCTGGCCGGGACCACACGGTGGCGCTCACGCTGGAGGGTTCGGTGTGGACGTGGGGAGGAACCTTCGAGGGCCCCGGTGGGCCGGCGGCTCGCGACGGCCTGCGGACGCCCACGCGCATCACCAGCCTCTCCAACGTGGTGATGGTGGGGGCGGGGATGCACCACTCCGTGGCGCTGAAGGACGACGGCACGGTGTGGGCGTGGTCCATCAATCCCCTGTGGTTCCCGGGTGCGCCCCCGTCGAGCTTCGTGCTGGCTCCGACGCAAGTCTCGGGCCTCACGGGAGTCATCGCGGTGTCGGGGGGCGGCTACAACTTCTTCGCATTGAAGGCGGACGGCACGCTGTGGGCGTGGGGCACCAATCCGCACGGCAACATCGGCGACGGGACGCTGGATGATGCCCCGCTCCCGGTGCGGGTGCTGGGACTGACGGAGGTGATGGATTTCTCCTCGGGGCTGACTCATTCCGCGGCGCTGAAGGCGGACGGCACGATGTGGACCTGGGGTGAGAACTCCGACGGCCAGCTCGGAGACGGCACCCAGGTCAACCGGCTCTCGCCCATCCAGGTCCAGGGGCTCACGGAAGGGATACGCCTCTCAGCCGGCTTCGCGGACTCCTTCGTGCTGAAGTCGAACGGGACGGTGGAGTCCTGGGGCTTCAATGGCTCCGGGCAACTGGGGGACGGCACGTTCGTCACGCGTTCGGTGCCCGCTCCGCTGACGGGCTTCACGGGGACGGTGTCCCTGTCGGCCGGGCTGCATCACGTGGCGGCGGTGAAGGGGGATGGCTCGGTGTGGACCTGGGGTCTCAACCAGAGCGGGCAGTTGGGCACGGGGACCTTCGTCGACAGCGCCTCGCCCGTGCGCGTGTGGTGATTCGCCGCGGGAGTCGGACTCCGGCGGCGCGCCGGGGCTCGTGACAGGGATTGCAAGACTCGTTGTGGGGAGCAGGGGGACTCATGCAATGCGGTGGGAGACGTGTGTCTGGCATCCTGGCGTGGGGCGGGTTGCTGTGCGCGGTGGTGCTGGTGGGCTGCACCGAGCGCGGTGCCGGTGACAAGGCGGCGGAGTTCGCGTCCGCGCGCGCGGCGGAAGGTGTCGCGCGTCAGGGCACGGTGCTGGCGGGGCGCAATCACACGCTGGCGTTGCGCTCGGACGGGACGGTGTGGGCGTGGGGGCCCAATCACCTGGGGCAGCTGGGGGATGGGAGCACCGTCACGCATCGGCTGGTGCCCGTGAATGTTCCCGGCCTCTCGGCGCTGTCCGTCGCCGCGGGCGCCGCTCATGCGCATGCGATTCGAAGAGACCGGGGCGTGTGGTCCTGGGGTGACAGCACTTCGGGGCAGCTTGGCACGGGCCTGTCTCCTGTTCGAGTGTCACCCGTGAGGGTCTGGTAGCGCGGCAAAGGCAGCACGAAGTCCGGGAGGGCCTCGTGCTGCTGCGAGCACCCTCCCGACCGCGCCCCTGCTTCGCGCGGGTCCTGTTTGGAAGTTCTCGTCGTCGGGCTGTCTGAAAAGGGGTGTCCCATGGAGCGTGTCGCGAGACGTGTGTCTGGAATCCCGGTGTGCTGGCTGTTGTGCGTGATGTGGCTGGCGAGTTGTGGTGAACCGGGTGCATTCGAAAATTCCGAACTCGGCACCATCCGTGCCGCCGAGGGTGCCTCGCGCCAGGGCACGGTGATGGCGGGGCGGCACCACACGTTGGCGCTGCGCTCGGATGGGACGGTGTGGTCCTGGGGCGGAAATGCCTTTGGACAGTTGGGCAATGGCACCACCCGCCCTCGTCCTGCGCCCACGCGCGTGTGGCGTCTGTTCAGCATCAGGGCCATTGGCGCCGGGGAGCTGCATTCGCTGGCGTTGAAGTCGGACGGGACGGTGTGGTCCTGGGGCTACAACAGCAGCGGCCAGCTCGGGGATGGCAGCCTCGTCTCTCGCTCGGTGCCCGCGGCCCTGCCGAACCTGACGAACGTGGTGGGCATCGCCGCCGGCTTCTCCCACTCCGTGGTCCTGAAGGCGGACGGGACGGTGTGGGCCTGGGGCAACAACGCGACGGGGCAGTTGGGAGATGGGACGACGGTGCGAAAGACCTCACCTGTGCAGGTGCAGGGCCTGACGGGCGTGGTGTCCATCGCGGCGGGCAATGCTCATTCAATGGCGCTGACGGCGGACGGCCGGGTGTGGACGTGGGGCGGAAACGCGGATGGTCAGCTTGGCACGGGAACCCTGACAGGCCGCTTGCTGCCCGCCGTCCTTCCAGGGATGACGGGCGTGACGGCGGTGACCGGCGGTGGCTCTCACTCGGTGCTGTTGAAGACGGATGGCACGGTGTGGAGCTGGGGGAGGAATGACGAGGGGCAGCTGGGGCTGGGCACCTCGGCGGCGAGCCTGGTCCCCACGCAGGTGCCAGGGCTGACGGGCGTCGCCGCGGTGGTGGGTGGAGGCCAGCACACGGTGGCGCTGAAGGGGGATGGAACGGTGTGGGCGTGGGGCAGCAACCTGAGAGCGCAGCTGGGAGACGGAACGCAGACGCAAAGACTGTCACCGTTCCAGGTGCCCGGGCTCACGCAGGTCAAGGGCGTGTCGGCGGGAGGTGGGCAGCACTCGGTGGCGGTGGTGGCCACGGGCGAGGTATGGGCCTGGGGCTCCAACTCCGACGGACAGGTGGGGGATGGGACCTATCTGATGAAGCTGGCGCCCGCGCTGACGCGGGGGTTGCTGGAGCGCGTGGAGGCCTCCTCGGGAGGGCGCCATTCCCTGGCGCTCAAGGCGGATGGCACCGCGTGGGCCTGGGGCTCGAATGACCAGTCCCAGCTCGGGGATGGCACGACGCAGACTCGCTGGCTGCCAGTCCAGGTCCCCACGCTGACGCTGATGGCGGCCGTGGCCGCGGGGGCCTACCACTCGGTGGCGCTCAAGGAGAACGGCTCGGTGTGGAGCTGGGGCTCGAACAGTTGGGGCGCGCTGGGGGATGGGACGAACGTCAACCGGGCCCTGCCCGTGAAGGTGGGCACCACGCTCACCGCGTCGGCCGTGGCGGTGGGGGCCTATCATTCGCTGGCCTTGAGTGTGGACGGCTCCGTCTGGGCGTGGGGAGACAATGAGATGGGGCAGCTCGGGGACGGCAATCCCCGGTTCCTGTCCCGGACGGCGCCCGTCAAGGCGCTGGGCCTGGAAGGCGTCGTGGCGCTCTCGGCGGGCGTCGAGCACTCGCTGGCGTTGAAGGCGGATGGAACGGTCTGGACCTGGGGCCGCCAGGACACGTGCGAGGACGTCGAGGACCTGGGGCGGCTGGTCTTCGCGCCCGAGCAGGTGCTGGGGCTGACGGACGTGGTTTCGCTGGGGGCGGGTGTCTGTCATTCGCTGGCGTTGAAGGCGGATGGCACGGTGTGGGCCTGGGGAAGCAACGCGAAGGGTCAGCTGGGGGATGGGAGCTTCACGGCGCGGCTCGCTCCGGCGCGGGTGCCAGGGCTCACGGGGGTGGTGGCGCTGTCGGTGGGAGCCGAGAGTGTCCTGGCCTTGAAGGCGGATGGCACCGTGTGGGGCTGGGGTGCCAACGTCCAGGGGCAGTTGGGAGGGGGCGCCTCGGCGGCGCGTACGAGTCCGGTGCAGGTGCCCGCGCTCACGGGGGTCAGGACGGTCTCCGTGGGGGAGCAGCACTCCCTGGCGGTGAAGGAGGATGGGACGGTCTGGGCGTGGGGTGGGAATGCCGACGGGCAGATTGGCGATGGGGTCGTGGATTGGCAGTTGCTGCCGGTGCGCTCGCAGCTCGTGGCTTCACGCGGGCTGTCCACGGCGTATCAGTTCTCGCTGGGCGTCGCGCTGGACGGGAGCGTCCAGGGCACGGGGGCGAATCTGTCGGGGCAGTTGGGGGATGGGAGCGTCCTGAACCGCGCGCTGCCGGTGGCGGCGCTGGGGCTCACGGAGTGTCGAGCGATTGCCGGCGGTCAAGGGCATACCCTGGCCTTGAAGTCAGATGGGCGGCTGCTCTCCTGGGGGGAGAATCAGGAGGGTGAGCTGGGAGATGGGACGGGGGTGTCCCGGGCGCTGCCCACGTTGATTCCCTCGCCGACGGGAGTGTTGTCCATCGCGGTGGGCAGCCGGCACTCGCTGGCCTTGCTGGGAGATGGCACCGTCCAGTCCTGGGGTTCCAATGTCCAGGGGCAACTGGGTGACGGGACGACCGTGTCCCGAATCCTGCCGGTCCGCGTCCAGGGCTTGACGGGAGTGGCTGCGATTGCGGCGGGCGAGGGCTTCTCCCTGGCGCTCAAGCACGACGGCACGGTGTGGAGCTGGGGGTACAACTCGCTGGGACAGTTGGGCGATAACTCCACGGCCCGGCGGCTGTCGCCGGTGCAGACGCAAGGGCTCACGGGCGTGACGGCTGTCTCGGCTGGACGCACGCATGCGCTGGCCTTGAAGGGGGATGGGACCATCTGGGGCTGGGGGTCCAATACCTATGGCGAGCTGGGGGATGGCACACAGGTGCGCAAGCTGTTGCCCGTGCAGGTGAGCGGGGTGGCGGGGGCTGTCACCCTGGACGCGGGCGAGCACCACAGCCTCGCGGTGACGACGGGTGGCAAGGTCTGGTCCTGGGGGCGCAACCAGCAGGGCCAGCTGGGCAGCGGGGTGAAGTCCAACTGGCGGCTGTTGCCGGCACAGGTGGCGGGGCTGACGGGCGCCGTGTCCGTGGGGGCGGGAGGTGAGCACTCGCTCGCCGTGCTCGCGGACCGGAGTGTCTGGGCTTGGGGCAGCAGCAGCCATGGGCAGCTGGGCACGGGGCTCTCCAGCTTCCGTGCCGCGCCCGTGCTGGTCTGGTAGCGCGAGGATTCAACCCCACCCGTGACGACGGCGGCCTCGATGCCAGCGTCGTAACGGGTGGGGGTTCCCTCGGCGTATACGACTTCACCCTGGAGTCGGTGACTCCCGACGCCGACGGTTCAACACGAGCAGCAGCAGCGTCAGCAGGACTCCGCCCGGCGCTCCGGACTGTCGACAGCCGCATCCGCTGTCACCCTCCTCGACGGGCGCCTTGGCGGGCAGGACCTCCAACGTCAGGGGCGCCGCGTCGACTCCACCGAAGCGGGTGTCTCCGCTGTACGCCGCGCTCAAGGTGTACTGACCCGGAGCAAGCGGCGCGAGCGTGTGTTTCGCCTCGCGGGAAGTCACGGTGACGACCTCCAGCACCTCCGTGCCCCGGAAGAACGTCACCGTCCCCGAGGGCTCTCCCTGTCCGCCCACGATGCTCGCGGTGACGGACACCGCCTCTCCCGCATACGCCGGGTTGGCCGAGGCCTGGAGCTGAACCGTGGCCTCCTGGAAGTCGGCGGAGCGAGCGACGGCCAAGGTGTAGCTCTGGCTCGACGAGCAGCGCCCGCCATCCGTCGCGGTCAGGGTGATGGGGAAGGTGCCGGGCTGCGTGGGCATTCCCGTGAGGACGCCGTCACGGAGCTGTAGTCCACGGGGCAGCGCCCCATCGAGCACGAACGTCGTCGTGCCCTCGCCACCCTCATGCACGAAGGGTGTCTGCGCATAGACCTGTCCCGTGGTCCCCGCGGCCAACACGGTGGGGCCCAGCGTCATGGGCGGACAGGCCACCGCGAGCGTGAAGTCGCGTGATGCCGTGCACCCATTCCCATCCGTCGCCGTCACCGTGAAGGGATGGTCGCCGCCCTCCTCGGGAGTGCCCGAGAAGACGCCGCCCTCCAACCGGAAGCCCCGAGGCAGGGCCCCCGACACCGTCGAGGTGACGCTCCCCATGGCCCCCAGCACGGCGAGCTCCACCGGAGCGAAGACCCCACCCCGGGCAATCCCTGGCAGTGCCGCGTCCTCCAGCAAGACGGCTCCCGTGGGACACGTCGACGCGGAGCCTCCCGCCATCCGGTTGTTGCCGAAGGACAGGATGGTGCCCGTGCCGATGAGCCGCGTGGTGGCCAGCACATTGGCGTCCACGGCGGCGCGGGACAGCCTTAGCAGCGTCTGACTCCCACTCCCCACCGAGGCGGCATGCAGGCCCACGCCATTGTGCGTGAGCCGGGCCCGCTCCACGTTGAGCTGGACCTTGCCGCCATCGTCCGTCCGGGCCCAGATGCCGGCCTCGGCATTGTCGGACGCCGTCAGCTCATTCACCGTCGCCACACTGCCCGCGCCGAGCCAGAGCCCCTGGCGATTCCCCGAAAGGTTGCCGCGCGAGATGACGGCAGAGGCCACCCCGGACGGCGAACTCACCCGGACGCCAGCGCCCCCATTTCCCGAAACCACGACATCGGCGAGGACCAACTGGCCACCCGCCTCGGGCGAGAAGCGGATGCCGTCCTGCTGGAAGCCATGAATCTGTACGCGCTCGACATGCAGCGCCCGCCCGCTGTTGAACGCGATACCCGTCGTTCCGCGCGTGCCCGCGCTCCCGGTCAGGGAGAGCCGACGCAGCACCACCACGTCCTGAGGGCCGGCGTTGATCGTGATTCCCGGGATGCCGGACGCGCTCACCTTGCCGGCCGGCCCGCCATCAATCGTGATGGCCTTGGTGATGACCAACGTGCCGAAGCTGCCGGCGTCCAGCACATCGATTTCCCCACCCGCGGCCGTCTTGCTGATGGCCCCCGCGAACGTCTTGCACGGCGCGGTGCGGGAACACGGATTCGCGTCGTCGCCCACGGCCGACACCCAGGTGCGCGTTGCCTGGGCCAGCGCGGGAGTGGACGCGCAGAGCGCGACCACGAGGATGCAGCGCAAGTGGACCCCCATCGCGCGGCTCAATTCTGAGGCAGCGTGGTGGAGGGGGAACCATCCGTGCCGTTGCCCGCGGCGACGCGATTGTTCCCGAACGAGACGACCGGGCCGTCCAGCCCCAGGCCCGTGTTGTGGCCTACCATCGTGTCGGAGATGCGCACCTGCGCCGGGGCCTCCGCCTTGATTCCGACGCCGTTCTGCGCCACCACGGCCCGCTCCAGCGTCACCTGCGCACCGCCCACCGCCAGGACGCCCTGGCCGGAGTGCCCCACCACCGTCGTGTCATTCACGGTGACGCGCGCGCCGTTCAGCACGTGGAGCCCGATGAGGCCGGACGCAATCTGGCTGTTGCCAATCACGGCCCCGCCGCTCGCCACCTGGATGCCGCCCGAGGTTTCGTCGGCGGTCGTCGGCGCCCTGGCGACCGCACCGTTGACCGTCGTGTTGCGCACGACGAGCTGCACGGCGCCCGCGCCAGGCAGGACGTTGATGCCCGAGCCGGTGAACCCCTGAATCGTGCAGTTCTCCACCAGCACCTTGTCCGCCGCGAGGATGCGGATGGCGTCCAGTCCCGTGGTGCCGCCATTGATGGCGACATTTCTCAGGATGACGGTGGCGCCGGCCGCGTTCACGACCACGCCATGCGTCCCTGAATAGAGGATGCCTCCGGCGCTGGGCCCGCCGTCAATCGTGATGGACTTGGTGATGGTCAGCGTGCCGTAGCCACCCGGGTCCATGGCATCGACCTCTCCACCCGTGGCCGTCTTGCTGAGCGCCCCCATGAACGTCTTGCACGGCGCGGTGCGAGAGCAGGGGTTCACATCATCCCCCACACCCGAGACCCACGTGCGGGTCGCCTGGGCCGAGGCGGAGGACCCCACGAGCAGGCACAGCAGGGCGGGAAGCGCGAACAGACCCCTCGCGCGGGAAAGAGCAGAGCCAGGATTGGACATGGTGAGACAGGCTACCCCGCTCGTGCTCACTCCACGAACGACGCCCGCGCGTGACTCATCCCAGGACAGCCCGAGTCCATCGGCACTCAGATTCTTCAAGGTGTTTCAGCCTTTCCCATGAAAGCTGAACGCACCCAGGAAGGGGTGTTTCAGCCTTTCGCATGAAGGCTGAACGCACCTTGTCGAATTCCTTCGCGCGGGACGCTCGCCAGGCCGAGCGCGGCAAGCGTCCCCGTGTGGCTCCAGCCGGGATTACTTCGTCTTGTTGTACTCGCGGCTGGCGATGACACCCTGCACTTCGGCCAGGGCGCGGGCGCCGGAGGCGGACTCGAGCGCCTTCTCGGCGATGGTCTGCACCTGGCGCTTGGCGTCCGCCAGCTCCGCCTGGAGCGACTGGATGGCCTGCGCCTGCTTGGTGTTCGTGTCCTTGAGCGACGCAATCTCCATGCTGGCCACGCGCTGGGACGTCTCCGCGTCCTTCGTGGCGAGCGTGAGCTTCAGGTCCCACTCCGACTTCACGCGGTTGCCGACGATGGCCGCCGCCGTGTCCGCTTCCTTCTTCAGCACCGCCGGGAACTCGGACACCTGCTTGCGCAGGTCCTCCAGCTCCTTCTCGCGCAGCTTCAGCGCGTCCTCGCGCGTGGCCCAGTCCTTCTCCAGCTTCTCCTTGCGGTCCCGCTCCGCCGCGGACTGCACGCGCAGTCCTTCCGCGAACGCGTCCTGCTCCTTCTTGCGCAGGTTCTGGACGTCATACGCGTACTGCTCCTCCGCCCGCTGGCGCGCCATCTGCGCCGCCTCACGCTCGGTGGCCAGGTCCGTGGCCGCCTTGGCGCGCGTGTCCTCGATGTCCTTGTTCAGCCGCTCCATCTCCTCCTGCAGCTCCGCCTTGCGCTTGTCGTACTCCGCCACGAGCACGTCCACGGCGCTGGCCGCCACGTCCTTGCCGTGCAGCTCCGACAGCTCGTCCGTCTTGAGCTGGATGGCCTCATCCAACTGCTTCATCTCCTCCACCAGCGCGATGACCTGCTCGTTGATGCCCGAAAGCGTCTTGTTGATGGTGAGCCCCGCCTCGGTGACTTTCTTCACCGCGGACTCGGCCGACAGGGTGGAGACGTCCGCCAGCACGTTCTTGGCGTGGGTGTCCCGGGCCTCCTGCTCCTTGGCGGGGACGACGGGCTTGCTGCGCGCCTTGCGAGCCAGGTCCTCGAAGGCGGCCTTGGTGGACTCCGAGGAGCGGTTGCGGGCGGCGGACTTGCGGGAAGCGGACTTGCGCGTAGCCATGTGACTCTCCAGGTAGGGCACGGCCAGGCGGGCCAGGGCGGCTCGCGAATGACGTGCGGGTTTCGTGGGATTCGTGGTCCCCTTTTCGGGCGACCATGGGAGAAGAGTACCTGTGGGGTCTGACATGGTTGGCCGGGTTCCAGGCATCCGTCCGGGGCCCGGAAACAGGCGTTTGGGGCCCCGGAAAGCCACACCGGGCTTGTCCTTCGGGCCGGCGCGCGGCTAACTCGCCCCCCGAATCCGCTCAAGGGAGAGCGTCAATGCAGGTCGTCAGTGTGAAGCAGGTCCTCGCCGGCGCGGTGGAGGCAGGGACGAAGGTGGAGGTCCGTGGCTGGGTTCGCACCCGGCGCGACTCGAAGGCGGGCATCAGCTTCGTCAATGTCAGCGATGGCTCGGTGTTCGACCCCCTCCAGGTGGTCGCCCCCAATTCGCTGCCCAACTACGAGAAGGAGATCCTCCACCTCACCGCGGGCTGCTCCGTCGTGTGCCGCGGCACGCTGGTGAAGTCCCAGGGCAAGGGCCAGGCCTTCGAGGTCCAGGCCGACGAGGTCCAGGTGCTGGGCTTCGTGGACGACCCGGACACGTACCCCATTCAGCCCAAGCAGCACACGCTGGAGTTCCTGCGCGACGTGGCCCACCTGCGCGTGCGCACCAACACGTTCAGCGCCATTACCCGCGTGCGTCACCGCGCGGCCCAGGCCGTCCACCGCTTCTTCGACCAGGAGGGGTTCTTCTGGGTCAACACGCCCATCATCACCGCGAGCGACGCGGAGGGCGCCGGGCAGATGTTCCGCGTGTCCACGCTGGACACCGTCAATCCGCCCCGCACGCCGGAAGGCAAGATTGACTGGCACAAGGACTTCTTCGGCAAGGAGGCGTACCTCACCGTCTCCGGCCAGCTCAACGTGGAGGCCTACGCCATGGCCATGTCGAAGGTGTACACCTTCGGCCCCACGTTCCGCGCGGAGAACTCCAACACCACGCGCCACCTGGCCGAGTTCTGGATGATCGAACCGGAGATCGCCTTCGCGGACCTGAACGCGGACGCGGACCTGGCCGAGCGCTTCCTCAAGTTCGTCTTCAAGGCGGTGCTGGAGGACTGTGGCCCCGACTTCAAGTTCTTCGAGGAGCGCGTGCAGAAGGGCGTCACGGAGCGCCTGGAGAAGTTCATCCACTCCAGCTTCGAGCGCCTGACCTACACGGAGGCGATTGAAATCCTCAAGAAGGCGAAGAAGAAGTTCGAGTACTCGCCGGAGTGGGGCAAGGACCTCCAGACGGAGCACGAGCGCTACCTGTCCGAGGAGCACGTGGGGAGGCCCGTGGTGGTGATGAACTACCCGGAGGAGATCAAGGCCTTCTACATGCGCATCAACGAGGACGGGAAGACGGTGGCGGCCATGGACGTGCTGGCCCCGGGCATCGGCGAAATCATCGGCGGCAGCCAGCGCGAGGAGCGCCTGGACGTGCTGGACGCGCGCATGAAGCGCTTCGGCTTGGACCCGGCCCACTACCAGTGGTACCGGGATTTGCGCCGCTACGGCACGGTGCCGCATGCGGGCTTCGGCTTGGGCTTCGAGCGGCTCATCGTCTACATGTGCGGCCTGCAGAACATCCGCGACGCCATTCCCTACCCGCGCGTTCCGGGCTGGGCGCAGTTCTAGTCGGGGCGGTCCACCGGCGGGGAGGACGTCAGGGCAGTTGGGACTGGAGCGCGGGCCAGCGGGTGCGAACCCACTGGCGCACGTACTCCAGCTCCTCCTCGTAGGTGAGGAAGTCCGTGCGCTGGTACCAGGCGGGGAAGTTGCCCTCGCCCACGGTGCCGGGCGCGCCCAGGGCGCGGTACTCCAACTGCCACCGCGCCCAGTCTCGCCTCGCGACGGCGGACGTCTCCTTCTCGTAGCCGTCGATGAGCGCGAGCACGTTCTCCAGCTTCAGCTCGTTGCGCAGCAGCGTCCGGTAGCGCTCGCGCATGGGCCCCGCGAAGGTGGGGTCCGCGAGCAGCCGCGCGAAGATGCGGTTGTTCCCGGTGAAGGTGTTGCGCGTCGTCGGCGAGGTGCGCGTGGTGTCGAAGTTCTGGCCGAAGCTCGCATCGAGGTCCCAGGGGATGAAGCGCCAGGGGCCCTGCGTCTTCGGGTCATACGCGTGATAGGCGTTCTTCGAGTGGGAGTCCGTCCCGAGGATGAGGGAGTTGAAGATCCACCAGTCCTCGTAGTCCTTCAGGCGGGTGCGCTGCGGGAAGCTTGCGCGGAACGTGGCGTCGTCGGAGTCCGCCACGAAGGTGATGAAGGCCTCCAGGGTGTCCCAGGCGTGGGGCTGGCCCATCTCCGGCTCGCCGACCTTCTTCTCGAAGCCCTCGCGCAGTGACGCCTTGGGCTCGCCGTTCTTGCGGATGCGGGAGAAGTTGGCGTCGTTCTCCACGGCCTTGAACAGGTCCGAGTCCTTGTCCATGCCGTGCTCCGCCATCAGCCGCTTGTGGGGCAGGTCCGCCGCCGTATAGAGGCCGAGGAAGCGGTTGTTGGCATAGAGCACCGCGCTGAAGGTGCGCACGCGGATGTGCTCGGGTGACATGCGGCTCCACAGGTCGAACGCGAGCCGCGTGCGCACGTAGGAGTTGTCATTGAACGTGGTGACGAGCGCCACGCGCTTCTTCTTGAGGAAGCCGTCGCCGTGGACGGGCTCGTTGAAGAGGTCCTCGTCCGGGAACTCCAGCGTGAAGCTGCGCTTGGGGAAGGCCCCGGACGTGGCGCCCCGGTACTTGGCTTCGATGTTGTAGGTGCGGCCCCGGTAGATGAGCTGCGCGGGCTTGTCGCTGCCGGAGGTGAGGGGCGGCGTGTAGATGAGGTGGAAGACGGGCAGCCCGTACTCTTCCGTGTACTTCGTCGGGTCGACGATTTTGATGTTGCCGGGGCCTCCGTCGTTCTCCGCCACGCCGACCTTGAGGGTGCCCGTTTCATTGCTCGTGTGCTCGCGCAGGACGAGGTTCCACACGGCGGCCTGGTCCCTGCCGGGCGTCCAGCGCAGGGTGGCGGTGGCCTCGTCGAAGGTGGCGCCGGGCGGGAGGTTGTCCACGCCGAAGCGCAGCCCCGTCGTGGTGCTCCCGGTGGCGCACGTCACGGTGGCCGTGACGAGCTGCCCTTCCGTCAGCCAGCGCGTCTCGCCAGCGGTGGGGGCGCAGACAATGGGCGCGGGGCCCGCATCGGGAGGACCCGCGTCCGGAAGGGGGCTCCCCGCATCGGGCACGCCCGCGTCCGGAAGCTCCTGGGGATTCGTGGGGGGCGGGTCGGGGATGGTCCCCGAAGGTCCCGTCGGCTCGTCCGGAGGTTCACCTCCAGGGCCGGCGGAGGTGCCACCCCCACAGGCCACCGTCAGACAAACGACACACGCCAGCACGCCTCGCGACAAGCTTCTTCCGGCCACTGTGTAGCTCCCCCGTGTCCACCCACCCATGTCGGAGCGGAAGAGATAGGCATCCGGAGAAGCGCTGACAGGCCCCCGCCCCCGCACCGGTGTTGGCTCATGGACGCAAGGGGTGACTACCCTGCCCGGAGGCGCACGGAGTCCTCCGCGTGTTTTTCCAGCGCCGCGGCAATCTGGGGCGCCGTCCACAGCGGATCCAGACAGGGGCAGAAGTAGCCAGGGCCCGCCTTCTCACGCACGGCCCACTCGAAGAAGCCGCGAGCCGTCGGGTGCAGCTCTTCCGGAAGGAAGAGCGCCGCCACGTCGTACTCGGTGAAGCGCAAGAGGCCCGGTACGCGCCACTCCCGCTCCCAGTCGAAGCGGTAGTTGTAGGGCGCGTTGTGCTTGTCGCCCTGGATGTCCACGAAGGGCGTCATGGCCCAGAGCGGGTGTGCTCGTGAGTCCGTCGCCGCCAGCGCCTGGTCCACCTGGTGCTTCAGGGAGAGGTGCGCGGGCGAGGCGTACTGGACGTACCAGACGGGGCCGCCGCCCTGGGAGAGGATGAAGCTCTTGCTGAAGCCGATGCCATACAGGCTGCGGCGCTGGACGAGCCTGCCGAGTTGGTCGAGCGGAATCTCGCTGAAGCAGACGGCTCGGTGCCGGTCCGCGACCTGGGGTTCCTTGCGCGCCAGCCCGAAGCCCTGGGCGCCCGGGATGAGCGTCCGCGTGCCCAGGATGTTCATCATGTTCTGGTAGGCGTCATGGAATGGCGGTCCGGGCTTCGTGAAATGCACCACGAAGTCAGACATGTCGCGCCACTGTGAGTTCGCCTGATAGCCCAGCATCGTCCAATCCCCGGAGGCAATGTCCCGGAGCGAGGTGAGCGATGCAACCGGACTGCATTCGCGACCCCGCTGCCTGCCCGCCCTGCCGACGACGGGCCCGGTGCTCGGTGGGGTCAGGAGTCGACGCGAAGGGGCATCGCGAGCGCTGTCTCCGCTGGTCCGTCGGGGTGTTGGCCGGTGGGCGGCATCACAATCGTTGTCGAGCGGAGTGGGCCTTCCGCGCGGGGGGAGCGAGCGATGCGCCACGATGGACGATTGTCACCAGTCGAGCTGATGCGGCGTCTGACCCTGTCACTCGAGCGAATCGCCGCCCATGGGCTCACGAGCGGCGCCATCCAGGGGGCCTCGGAGGGACTCCAGGCGGAGCTGCCAGGGCTCGACGGACAGCTTCGTCAGCTCATCCAAGACGCCGTGGCCCTGCTTGCTCGTGAGGTCGAGGTCGCGGCCGAGCGTCCTCGCGGTTCATGGTCTCGCTCGCTCGCGGAGAGCGCAGTGCAGGGGGTGGTGGCGGAGCTGCGGCGGTCGATGCCCGGGGCGGATGCGTTGTCCCATGACCTCCTGGAGCGGGTGAATGGATGGTTGGACCACTCGGCCAGGGCGGCGGACCAGCGTCAGCGGGAGCTTCGCCAGCCCGGTGCGCGGGCCCGGACGCTGGCGACGGGCGCGGTGCGAGGCGCGGTGCTGGAGCTGGAGCACGAGATGCCCGTGCTGGCGCCCATCGCCTCGGAGGTGGCGTCCCAGGCGGGGCGCGGGCTCGTCGAGGGACTGAGCACGGCCCTGGATGCGCGGACCGAGCGGCTCGACGAGGTGCTGGAGCAGGTGGGGCGGCGGTTCATCCACGCCGTGGTGGGGCAGCTGGAGCTGGAGCTGAAAGAGCACCGCGAGCGCTCCGACGTAGATGTGGGCGTCGTCGTCGCGACGATGGCCGAGCGCACGGCGACCGCGACGGTGCGGGGCGCCTCCGAGGAGCTGCGACGCCAGCTCCGTACGACGCGAGACGAGCTGGGGAATCCTTCGCTGCGAAGCGCCAGCCGAGAGGTGACGCTGGGCGTGTTCTCCGCGTTGTCGGAGCGGCTGCGCATGCCCCTTGCCGTCGCGATGGGAGCGGGCGGCGCGCTCATGCTCACCGCGTTCACCCTCGCCAGGCGACGCTGAGCGGCGCGTGGCCCGGTGCTTCGACGGAAAAAGCCCGAGGCCGACGAACTGCAGCGCGAGGTGGGGGAATGCGGATAGGCTGACCGGACGACACGAGGTCCTCCGGGGTGGGCTCGCGCATGAGGCGATGGTTTGGAATCGGCGCGGGGCTGCTGCTCCTGACACTCTTCCTGGGGCGTCTGTTGCTTGGCGGGACGAGCGTGGATGGGCGCGACACCGGAAAGCCTTCCTCCTCTGGCCTCGGAACGGAGGGCCGGGGATTGTCATGGCGCGCGCTGCTCGCGGCGCCCGTCGAGGCGCCCCGAGGTGAGTTGAGGGTGCGTGGCGTCGTGCTCGGACCCGATGGGCCTGTCGAGGGCGCGGTCGTGGTGGCCACCGAAGCAAAGCCAGACATGCCGTTGCTCAAACAGCCTTGCGACTGTGGCGAGCCCTGTGAGCTGCTGTTGCTGAGCACCCTGTGCCGGACGGAGGGGCTGCTGGACTGGTTGGAATCCGGCGCGGGAGAGACGCCTCCCCTGGCGCGCACCACGACGGACGCGGAGGGGCACTTCACGCTCGCGGGCCTGGAAGCGGGACGGTACGCGGTGTGGGCCGAGGGGCCGCGAGGCGTGGGGTTGAGCGAGGACGTCGCCGCGGGCGGCGAGGAGGTCGAAGTGCGGTTGGGCGGCGAGCCTCCGCTGTCGGGCCAGGTGCGGGACGAGTTCGCGCAGCCGGTGGAGGGCGTCCGCGTCACCGCCATCCTCGTGGCACACAACCGTGCCTTCGAGGTGTCCACGACGTTGGATGGGCGCTTCCAGTTCGCGTCGTTGCCCTTCGGGGACTACAACGTCCTCTTCTCCAAGGAGGGGCTGCTCCCGCAGCGCGTGCAGCTCCGGGGAACCGGCATGCAGCGGCTGGACGTGATGATGCCCCGCGCACGTCGGCTCTCGGGGCGTGTCGTCATGGGAGACGTGCCCATCCCTGGCGCGCGTGTGAGGTGCGGGAACCCATACTGGACGCGCGACGTCGTCACCGACGACCAGGGGCGCTTCACCTTCGAGGCACTGCGGCCTGACCAATATTCGTTCTCCGCCACGCACGGCGAAGCGGTGGCCGAGGAGCGCGTCGGCCTGGCGCCTGGGGGCGACTATCCCGAGGTCGTGCTGGCGCTCGGCAATGCCCTGCTCCTTCCCGGCGAGGTGCGCGACTCCAGGGGCGCGCCCATCGTCGGGGCGAGCATCTCCGCCTGGTTGATGGGGACGCCCGCCGTTCCCCTGGAAAAGCGTGGGACCACGGACGCTCGCGGGGCCTTCACGTTGGGGCCGCTGCTACACGGCATCTACGCCGTCAATGTCGAGGCACCGGGCTTCCTCGACCATAACGGCGAGGTGCGGCTGGGAGCGGACACCGTGCCGTTCGCCATCGTGTTGCGCGACGCGGTCACGGTGGAGGGAACGGTGGTGGATGCCGAAGGCCATCCCCTGGCGGGAGCAAGCCTCGCCTTGAGGTCCGCGCGCGACCTGAGTGGCCCGTTCGATGCGTCGGTCATGGCGCGGGATGACCTCGAGTTGGAGAGCACCACGAAGACCGAGGAGGACGGCTCGTTCCTGCTCTCTTCCGCCGAGGCGGGGGAGCATGGACTGGTCGTCACCCATGACGCGCATCGGCCGACGTGGCTTCCGGTGACGTCACCTCGGAAGGGGCTCCGGGTGGTGCTCACGCCGGGCGCCACGGTGAGCGGCGAGGTGCTGAGCGAGACGGGCGCTCCGGTGCGCTCCGCCCAGGTGGACGTGGTGCCGGTGGTGTCGGAGGTGGCGGGCGCTCACGACAAGAGGGCGTTCACGGATGCGAGGGGCCGCTTCGCGCTCCAGGGCATCGAGGAGGGGCGGCACCACCTGGTGGTCACCCAGAAGGAGTCGGAGACGCTGCGCCAGTTGACCACGCCAATCGAGGTGCGGGGGCTTCAGCCCGTGAATGCGCGCCTCCAGTTCCTCGCGGGACTGTCCCTCTCGGGTGTCGTCGAGGACGGGGATGGCCGTCCCGTCGATGGAGCCCAGGTGCGTGCGCAGCCGGCGGGGAAGGCCGTGGTGGTGCGACCTCAAAGCGACGGCTCCAGCCGCATCCTGTCGCACCCGGGACCGTCGACGGGCAAGACCGACGAAGGAGGGCGCTTCACGCTGAGCCACCTCGTTCCGGGCGCGTACTCGCTCACGGTGCGAGGCAGTGGCTATTCACTGGATGCGACCCGGACGCAGGGGGCCTCGACGACCAGGGGCCAGACCTCCGTGCCCGTCGAGGCGGGCGACGCCGAGGTGCGCCTGGTGATGCGCCGGGACGTGGGCATCCGGGGGCGGTTGGTTCGTGAGGATGGCACTCCCGTCACCCGGTTCCAGTTGTGGGACGGCACCGTCACGAACGCTCGGGGCGAGTTCTTTCGGGGTCCCCTCACCGGGGGGAAGCTGACGCTCCACTTCTCCGCCCCCGGCTTCGCGAAGCTGTCGCTCACGGTGGAGGTCGTGGAGGGACAGTCCCTGGACCTGGGAGCGGTGGTCCTCCACCAGGGGCGGCCGCTGCGGGGGCGCGTGACAGACGCGGCGACGGGAAGGCCCGTGGCGGGAGCGCTGGTGGACGTGGGCGACGTCCCCGAGGATGCCGAGGGCTGGGAGCGCCAGGCTCGGCCCAACGAGGAGGCGGGGGCGGCGAGGACGCGGCAGGACGGCACCTTCACCTTGCCGCATGTCATGGAGCGACCGTATGCGCTCGTCGTGACGCACGCTTCGTATTCGCAGAAGCGACTGTTGCTCGGCGCGGGACAGGACGAAGTCGCCGTGGCGCTCGATGCGGGGGCCACGCTGCGCGGCACCGTGAGCGGCTTGAAGACAGGCGATGCCACGGTGGTCCTCTCGGGCGCGGCGAGTGGCTTCCGGAGGGAGGTGCGGGTCGTCGCCGGTCGCTTCGAGCAAGGAAGTGTCCCTCCCGGCACCTATCTCGTGGCTGTCCAGCCCCATGTCCACGAAGAGGAGGAGCCCGCGTCGCGCCCCGTGTTCATGGCGCGGCACGTCCAGGTCCCCGCTACCGGCACGGTGACGGTGGACTTCGAGGCGCGTCGGGACGGGGTGACGCTCCACCTGCGGGTCGAGGGGGCCTGCGAGGACTCCGTGGCCATCCTCGTGCCAGGGTCGGTGCCCGCTCCGAGCACTCCGGGGGAATTGGTGCTTCTTCAGTCCATGTACTCGCGGGAGCCGGCGAGGGAGGGCGGTGGCTGGACGTTCCGCTCGCAGCCGGAGGGGGCCTATACGGCCTTCGTCTTTCGAAAGGACGCGCAGCATCCCTTCAGTGTCGTGCGCGAGGAGTTGACGCTGCCGGGGACAGGAGAGGTGACGCTCGAATTGCCGCCCTCATGGACGCTGCTGCCGGAGAAGCTGCTGATGAAGATGGAGTGGAACTGACGGCGTGAGGCCCCTTCGCGGCGCGGTCCGTGGCGACTACCATTGCGCGCCATGCTCCGCCTCCGTCCGCTGTCTGTCGTGGCCCTGCTCACGCTGGTCGTCGCGCCGCTGGCGCTCGCCGCCGGTGGGACCCCCCAGCTCCAGGCCTTCTTCCAGCCCGAGCTGACGAGCGCCGCGTATCAGCAGCGCGCCTACTCCCAGGTCGCCGGCAAGTGGAAGCAGCCCGCGCGCAAGGGGCTGCCCGCCGTGGGACGCAGGACGGTGGTCCAGGCGGTGATTGGCCGGGATGGCAAGCTCGTCACCGCGGTCGTCTCCCAGGAGTCGGGCTCCAAGGTCTGGGATGCCGCCGCGCTGTCCGCCGTGCAGAAGGCCGCGCCGTTCGCGCCGCTGCCCAAGGACTACGCCCTGGCCACGCTCGACGCGCACTTTCATGTCGCGTGGGTCGCCGCACCTTGAACACCTCGCAGCGCTCGTTCGTCTCGGTGCCACCGATGAAACGCTCGTCCCCGTCGTTCGCGCCCCTGCTCCTTCTCGTGCTTGCCCTGGCCGCGTCGCCCGTCGAGGCCGCGCGCAAGCCTCGAAGCATCCAGAGCGCGACGAGCGTCGAGAAGCTCTGGTCCGAGTCCCAGCACGTCTATGTGAAGGGAGACGTCGGCGTCTCCGAGGAGCAGCTCGAGGAACTGGAGGCCTGGCTCGCGACGAACGCGCCCCACTGGACGGTGGTGTTCCTCTGGAGCGCTGCGGGGGAGCGCTTCGTCGACGCCGAGGGCACGACCTTCACGGGCATCGACGCCGCGTTGCATGCCCTGGGCAAGGGGTTGTCCAACCGCACGCGGTTCGGCGCGCTGAAGCATCCGAAGACGCAGGAGCCGGACGGCGCCGTGTTCGTGCTGTCCCTGGCGGAGCGGAACCTGTCGTATTTCGGCTCGGAGGCGCAGGACCGGCGCAAGGCGGGCGAGGCCCAGTGGAAGGGCGACCTGGATGCTCCGGCCATCGAGGCCATGCGCAACGGTGGTCGCATCATCGACGCGGCGAAGAACACCGTGACGCTCGTCGACTCGCGGGTGGCCTCCGCCATCGACCAGGAGGTGGCCGAGCGCAACCGGCTCATCGAGTCCCTGCGGGGCCGGCTCCTGGCGATGCGGGAGGAGGTGCCGCGCCTCTCCGCGCAGCGGCTCGCGGCCTTCGGGACGGCGCTTCCCTCGGGGCTGACCGCGGCCGCCGTGGACCTTCCTGGCGCGGAGCAGCAGGTCCTCCAGGCACTCGCGCTGCTGACGCCTCTGGAGAAGGCCGACCTCGCGAAGGCGACGGCGGTTCATGACGGACTGCGGACGCGTCTGGACGGGCTGCGCGTGGCGATGGAGACGCACCGTGCCGCGTCCGAGCGACTCAAATCGCTGGAGTCCGCGCAGGTGACGCTGTCCGCGCATCCGTTGGCCGCGTTCGCGTCCGAGCGGCTCACGCTGCTGCGCACGGAGACGGAGACGGCGCGCGGCGCGGTGCGCGACATGACGCTCGCTCATGGCGGCGCGCTCACGTCGGCCGAGGCGGCACGCGCGAAGGTCACCGAGACGCTGGATGCTGCGGGACGGGATGGGCAGCGGCTCACGGAGCTGGCGGGCCTGCTGGAGCGCCTCGCGACGAGGCCGGAGGTCGAGGACTTTCAGGAGCCGCTCGCGGCGGCCCGGCTGGCGCTGGGGCAGGCTCGCGAGGCGTATGATGCGAGAGCCTCCGCGTACGGCGAGCTGCTGCGAGCGACTGAGGACTCCTACCGCACGGCAGTCGCGTCGGCGGACGAGGCGGAGCAGGCCCGGAGGACGCGCAACCAGGGCGGGGCGGCGGGTGGCGCGGGCCTGCTCCTCGCGGGTGTCTGGGCGCGTCGTCGCCGCAACGCGAGTCGGCGCAAGGCCACCGAGCTGCATGCCCGCTGGCGCACGGCCATCGACGAGAAGACCCACGCGCTCTTCGGCCTCCTGGAGCGCACGCACCTGTGCGCCGGCAAGTCTCGCGAGGACATCGAGAAGCGCTTCGAGGGAGTCACCCGGGAGCGCGGGCAGCAGCTCGCCTCCGATGTGGACGAACTCTTCCTGCTCGCCACCGCCGCCGCGCGCGTGCTGCATCGGGCCGAGGAACTGCTCGAGGGCGCGGGTATGACGAAGGCCCTGGGAGCGCACCTGGGGACGGCCCGCTACGAGCAGGTCACCCGCTTGCTGCGCGACGAGCCCATCGTCTTCCACCCCGACGAAGGCGTGGAGGACGTGCTGCGCGGACCGCGCACGGAGGCGCAGCGGCTCATCGGCGACCTGAAGAGCTATCAGCCCTTCTCACTCTCCTTCGAGGCCTTGCTGGAGGCGTTCAACACCCATGCCGAGCGGGCCCTTGTGCTGGTGGACTCGCTGGAGAAGGCTCCGACGACTTCGGTGGACTCGGTGAAGGTGCTGGAGTCCTTCTCGGCCGAGCTGAAGACGACCGCCTCCGGGGACGCGGTGCTTCGCGTGAAGGACGTCATCGGTCACGTCACGCCGTGCCTGGACTCACTCGCGAAGCAAGCGAGGTCCCTGTTGGGCATGGACCCGCTCGCCGCGCTGGAGGGGCCGCTCGCGCAGGGCGCGCGACGGATGGATGATGCACTGGCGCTCGTCACCGTGTTGGACGTGGCCGCGCGCGAGGTGCTCCCGGTGGTGACGCAGGCGGGAAAGGCGCTGGGGGGCGCGGGCCTGTCGCGCCGGTGGTTGGATGACGCGCTCGCGGCCCTGGGACATACGGCGGAGGAGACCGCGAAGGCGCTGGTGGACCAGCCGGTGAAGGAGTCCGTCGAGGTGTTGGGGCAGTCCTTCTCGGCGCTGGCCACGCGAGCGACGGAAGCGGACGAGTTGGTGGCGCTCTCGGCCCGGGCGCGAGATTCCCTGGCGCGCGTGGAGAAGGAAACGGCGAAGGCCCGCGCGGAGCTGGGGCAGTCGATGGACAAGCCCGCCTCGGCGATGCTTCGCGAGAAGGACGCGGACCCGACCGACCGGCACGCCTCTGGTGCCCACTCATTGACGGAGGCGCGAGCGGCTCTCGCTGAGGGACAGCTGGATGCGGCGCTCACGGCGCTCACGGCCACCCTGACGCGCGTGGGCGAAGTGGAGGCGCTCATCGCCGGCAGCCACGAGGCGCGGAAGAGCTTCGCGGCCCGGCGAGATGCGTGCCGTGCGGAGGCCCGGCGTCTCGAGGTGCGCGTGGCGGATGGCACCGTGCTGCTCGAGGCGTTGACGCGTGGCTATCGCCCCTCCGCGTTGCGTCTGCGGCCGGAGGACCCGGTGCATCCGGAGGCCAATGGCACGGTGCAGGACAACCTCGCCGAGGTGGCCCTTCATCGAGGTGAGGCGGCGAAGCGCCTGGCGGAGTCGGAGCTGGCGTATGCGGAGGCCCGATTGCTGGCCACCGCCGCGTTGCTGACGGAGGTGGAGGCGCGTCATGCCCGGGTCCACGCCCGGCTCGATGAAGTCGAGGAGAAGTCGCGGAGACTCCAGTCCACCGAGGAGGGCAATGCCCGCACGCTGCTCGTGGCCCAGGGCCTCATCACGGCCTGTGACACCGACGCCTCCGATGCCCGCACGATGCAGCCCACGCGCACGGCCCGCGATGCAGCCCGGCAGCTCCTCCTGGCGGCGGTGACCTCGGCGGAGACGCGCCCCGCGGACCCCTTCGACGCCGCCGAGCGGCTCGCCTCGGCCTGTCTGTCACTGGAGCAGGTGCGGCAGACCGCCGCCTCGGACCGGGCCCACCACGCCCAGGCCGAGGAGAGCCTGGCCTCGGCGAACCGCGCCCTGTCCTTCGCGGACCAGTGGATTCGTCAGGCCGCCAACGACGGCATCACCGACAGCCGCGCGACGACGGTCGCCATCAACGCCCTGGTGACGCTGCGTCGCGAGCTCGACACGACGATGAAGGACTTCGCGAAGCCCCATGGAGACTGGGTGGCCTTCGACCGGGTGGCGGACCGCATCGCCTCCGAGGCCGCGCGCAAGTCGGCGGACCTGCGCGGAGAGCTGCGCGCCGCCGAGGAGGCCTCCGACGCCATCCGGTCCGCCGCCAGCCTCGTGCAGAGCGCCGCGACCTGGCGGGGCAGGGCGGGAGGCTCCCAGCTCGACTCGGCGCGCCGCGCGCTCGACAAGGGGCTCTATCAGGAGGCACTTCGGTCGGCGGACTCGGCGACGCGCGAGGCTCGTGACGCCATCGAGGAGGCCGAGCGCGAGGAGGAGCGGCGCCGCGAGGAGGCCCGTGAGCAGGCGCGGGCTCGCGAGTCGTCCTCGTCCAGCTCGTTCTCGTCCAGCTCGTCCTCTTCGAGCAGCGACTCGGGCTTCTCCAGTTCTTCCTACAGCAGCGGTTCTTCTGGGAGCGGCTCGGGGTTCGGCAGTTCGAGTTGGTAATCGCGGGCAGGCGCACGGAGCGTTATGGTGCGCCCCCATGGCAACCCCTCATATCTCCGCCGCACCCGGCGACTTCGCCGACGTGGTGCTGATGCCCGGCGACCCCCTCCGGGCCCGCTATATCTCCGAGCGCTTCCTGGAGGACGCCCGGGGCGTCACCTCCGTGCGCAACATGTTCGGCTTCACCGGCACCTATCAGGGCCGCAGGATTTCGGTGATGGGACACGGCATGGGCGTGCCGTCCATCTCCATCTATGCCACCGAGCTCATCAAGGAATATGGCGCCCGCGTCCTCATCCGCGTGGGGAGCTGCGGCGCGCTCCGCCCGGACGTGAAGCTGCGGGACGTCATCGTCGCCACCGGGGCCGGCACGGACTCGAAGGTGAACCGGATGCGGCTGCTGGACCACGACTTCGCGGCCGTGCCGGACTTCCAGCTCGCCCGGTGGGCGATGGAGGCGGCGGAGCGACGGAGCAAGGCCGTGCGCGCGGGCACCGTCTTCACGTCCGACCTGTTCTACCACCCGCAAGAGCAGCTCACCGCCACGCTGGTGCGCATGGGCGTGCTGGCCATCGAGATGGAGGTTGCTGGCTTGTACGGCGTAGCAGCCGAGTTCGGTGCGCGCGCCCTGGCCCTGCTCACTGTGTCGGACCACCTCCAGACGGGTGAGGCCCTCTCCCCGCAAGACCGGCAGACCTCGTTCGACGAGATGATTGAGTTGGCGCTCGACGTCGCACTCAAGGTGCCGGCGCCGGCGCCCTGACGCGGACATTCTCGCGCGGGAAGTGTGGCCCTGGCCACGCAGAGAGCGCCCCCCGGGGCAGGGGGGCGCCAAAAAATCAGGGCGGGGCTTTGTGCTCGAACGATTCTCGGGCCATCCTCCGGCCCGGTGCGTTACCCCCTCTGGCTCCTATTGGTTTGCGCCGGCTGTGCCGCGCGCGTGGCTCCCCCCTCTGGCGGCGAGGCTGCCCTTGCGTCCGTGCGTTCGGAAGGACTGACGCCTGCGCGAGAGCAGGTGCCTCCGGCACCGGTTGAAGCCGTGCCGATTGTCTCGGCGGAGGGGGCGACTTCCGGGGCCGCCGCTGTCGTGGCCCAGGCTTCCGACGAGAGCTGCGCGCTGTCGGCGGAGGACCTGGAGGACGAGGCGGCGGAGGCCGGCGAGGGTGAAGGCGACGACGGCGAGGGAGAGACGCCGGTGGTGGGCGGCGAGGTGCCGACGGGGCCGCTGTACTCGGCGGAGGTGTCCGATGAGGACCTGACGCGGCGCTGGAAGGAAGACATCGCGTCGCTCGGCTCGATGGCGGTGGGTTTCGCGCACAGCGGCCGGCTGGTGAACTCCGTGCAGTTCCCCCGGGGCGACGACTGGATTGTCGTGTCGCCGGAGATTGCGTGGGGCACGCAGGAGAGCATCGACTACCTGGTGTCGGCCATTCGCGAGGTGCGCTCGAAGTACCCGGAAGCGCCGCCCATCCGCGTCAACGGCATCAGCAACAAGGAGGGCGGCTACAAGCGTCCTCACAAGAGCCACCAGAATGGCCGGGACGTGGACGTCGGCTTCTATTACCCGACGGTGGACCCCATCCGTGAGCGCGAGCGCGAGAAGTACATCAACGTGCCGCTCAACTGGGCGTTCATCCGCGCGGTCGTCACCAAGACGGACATCCAGCTCATCCTCGTGGACAAGCGCGTGCAGAAGGTCCTTTACGACCATGCGCTCGCGGTGGGCGAGGACAAGGCGTGGTTGGACTCGCTGTTCAGCCCGGTGGGCATCATCCGGCACGCGCGTCGGCATCGGGACCACTTCCACCTGCGCTTCCACAACCCGAGGGCGCAGGAGCTGGGGCGCCGGGTGCAGCCGCTCCTGTCGTTGCAGCCCGAGCACAACGTGACGGTGCACCGCGTGCGCTCCGGTGACACGTTGGGCGGCATCGCGCTGAAGTACGGGTCGACGGTGTCGATGATTCGCAAGGCGAACCGCATGCGGAACAACTTCCTGCGTGCTGGCCAGCGGTTGTCGGTGCCGCTGCGGGGACCGTGCACGAACTGCCCCGTGCCGCCGCCCTTCGTGCTGCCGCCCCGGCAACTGCCGCCCGAGCCGAAGGCCCCCGCGATGGCCGTCGCCACGAGCGCCGCGCCCACGATGGATGCAGCGCTCGCGACGAACTGCGCGAAGCCCACGCCCGTCGCCGAGACGGTGAAGCCGGCCGCCGCGCCCGTTGCTGAGGCGGTGAAGCCGGCCGCCGCGCCTGTTGCCGAGGCGGTGAAGCCGGCCGCCGCGCCTGTTGCCGAGACGGTGAAGCCGGCTGCCGCGCCCGTTGCCGAGACGGTGAATCCGGCCGCCGCGCCTGTTGCCGAGGCGGGGAAGCCCGTTGCCATGCCTGTCGCCGAGACGGTGAAGCCGGCCGCCGCGCCCGTTGCCGAGGCGGGGAAGCCCGTTGCCATGCCTGTCGCCGAGACGGTGAAGCCGGCCGCCGCGCCTGTTGCCGAGGCGGTGAAGCCGGCCGCCGCGCCCGTTGCCGAGGTGGTCAAGCCCGCTGCCATGCCTGTCGTCGAGGTGGTGAAGCCCGCTGCGCCCGTTGTCGAGACGGTGAAGCTCGCCGCACCTGTCGCCGAAACGGTGAAGCCCTCCGCCGCGCCTGTTGCCGGAGCGGTGCAGACCACCATCCCAGTCGCTGCGTCGGCGCAGGCGGCCTCATTGCCAGTGGCCGGGTCGGTGCCATCCGCTTCGGCTACGGCCGTGCCCGCGTCGCCGGCCTCCGTGCACGGTGCCTCGGAGGGCTCGTCCGCTGGTATCTCCCACGGACGCTGAACGTCGAGCGCTTCGCTAGAAGCGCGTTCTCACCCCCAGGTCCAGTGCGGGCAGGAACTTCACCTCGGTGAAGTCGTCCATCCGGAGGACGGCCACGGGCAGTCGTCCTCCGATGAGCAGCGCGAGCTGGGGCATGACGAACACCGCGATGGACCCCACGGGCGCGACAGCGGGTCCAACGGTCCACAGCGTGTCACCCGACCGGCTCTGCACAACGAGCTGCATGCTGGCCTCGACGCCGCCGGTGAACTCCACGATGCGGGCCTGCTTCTTCCACGCGTAGCCCACGCCCAGCCCCGTGATGAACTCCCGGTCCTCCTGGTGCGGCCCCTGGCCCAGCTCCAGCGAGAAGGTCATTCCGCTCGACTCCGTCCGGGACAGTTCCAGTCGGAACGACACCAAGGCCCCGTCCGGATCGATCACCGTCTGACGCGCTCCCACCGTCAGGCTCAGCGCACGGCTCCCAGGAGGATTCTGGAATCGTGACATGGGCAGGGGCGGTGGCGGCAGTGCCTGTTCGAACACTGACTTCTCGGCCACGGGCTCCAGCGCGCCGACCGCCAGGGGTTCCGAAGTCGGAGGCTCCGGAGACTCCACCGAGACCGTGCCAGCCTCGGCCGCGGCCCGGCGCGTGGCGGCCTCCTCCCAGGGACGAGGTTCCTCCGGCGCCGTCCTGGAGGTCTTCGCACCGGGCGCCTGCCCAGGCTGCACCGGAGCCGCCGACGCCGGCCAGTTCCACTCCTCGGGTGACGAGGAGGAGACGGCCGTCCGCGCCACCGGCTCCGAGCCCCCCTTCCTTCCACCGACGAGAGGCGCGGGGGCCACGAGCTGAAGGTCTTCCCACCGCACCTTCTGAACCTGTCCCGACGGCGCGCGCACCGTGCCCTGGTGCTGCTTGCCCGCGCGCCATGCCCGCAGCTCGTACTCCCCGGGAGGCACCGCGAGCCGGGGCACCGCGCCCGGCCCCAGCTCCGCGAGCACCTGTCCCCGCCCGGGACGCAGCAACAACGCGCGCTCGAAGTCGGAGGGCAGCTCCAGGGCCGTGCCCGGGCTGGGGAGCTGGGTGAGGATCAGCTCGCCCTTGCCCGTCAGCCGGTAGTCATAGGCGGGATGCTGCGCGCCCGTCAGCACGTCCGCGGTGGCGGAGACCGTATGCGCATAGGCGTACTGATACGCCTCCGCCAGCGTCACCAGCCCATCGCCGGAGGCATCCGCCGCCCCGCGCAGCCCAGACACCAGGTGGTGCGTGAAGAGCGAACCGCCGACCTCGCGAGACTCCAGCGCCAGCTCGTCCTCCGCGCTGGAGGTGAGCAGCGCATGCCCCGTGCTGTGCACCTCGTCCGTCAAGCGCAGCTCGAAGGAGGGACCGGGTCGTCCGCCCTTGAAGCGCAGCAGCGCGCCGCTGCGGCAACTGTCGACGATGGCCAGCCGCACATCCGCGCGCGTCGCGTCCAGCCACCGGCGCAGCTCCGCATACAGCAGTCGCTCCGTGCCCAGCTCCAGGGCCACGCCATCCGAGTGCCCGGAGAAATAGAAGAGCAGCACCACCCGCGTGTCCGGCGTGACGCGCAGCGAGTCGACCTTCCGCGCGGCGGCGTCCAGCGCGGCGCGCACCGTGGCCAGGTTCTCGCCCTGCAGGACGATGAGGTCCGAGGGTGGCACGTCTCCCAGCTCGGAGAGGACTCCGGCGAGCTTGACCGCGTCGGCCTCGGCGTAGCGCAGCGGAGGCCGCTCGCCACTGCCGACGTTGTGGCCAACCAGCACGGCGATGCGCCGGGTCCCCGCCTGGGCGGGCAGGGCGGCGCAAAACACGAAGGCGAGGACGAGGCAGCGGATGAAGGTCATCACGGCTGGGTCTTCTCGAAGAGGAAGGAGGCCTGTGCTCCGGCGGGAACCGGCAACCTCGTGCGGTCTCGGATGACGTCAGCCCCCCCGGCCGAGATTTCACGCAGTGCGGGAGCCACGGACTCGATGGACAGCGGCTTGCGAGAGAACAGGGCGAACAGTCGCTCGGGGCCCGGGGCGCTGTCGAGCACCACGCTCCCCGGAATCTCCAGCGGCAGTCCCCTCGAGGGCAACAGGCCGCTCTCGGTTCCCCCGAACGGGAAGTAGGTGCTCACCTGTCCCGCGCCATCCACGGAGACGACGAGGACGTAGGGCAGCCCCAGTCCCTCGACGACGAAGCGCACCTGGTCGCCCGCGGCCAGCGCCTCGCCTTCCTCCACCTTCCACGTGCGCTCGCCGCGGTGCGCGAAGAGCTGGAGCACCGCGCCTCCCTTGAGGGCGAGCTCGGGCTCCTCGGCAGAGGGGATGGCGACGAGCGCGAGCAGGAGCAGCACCGCCGATGAGAGGGCCAGGGCGGGAGCCCACCATCGCCAGCGGTGTCCCCACGGCGACACGCGGGTGGGGAGCCGGTCGGCGCGGGGCAGCACATAGGCGGTGAAGTGGCGGCGCAGCGACGCCAGCTCGTCCGCGCGGGTGCGACACGTGAGGCAGGTGTCCAGGTGGGCCTGGGTGGCACTGCGCTCCTGGGGGGAGAGCGCATCCATCGCGAGGGCATCCAGCTTGAGGCTGGAGACGTGGGAGGGGGCGGTGTTCATGAGGGGGGCCTCCCGGCGAGCGTGTGTGCGTGCCGGTGGAAGTCTGCGAGCCGGTTGACGACGGTGCGACGGGAGATGCCGAGCACCTGGGCGACCTCGTCCTGGGTCATCCCATCGGCGAGGTGCAGCCAGGCGACCTCGGCCGCCTTGGGGGGCGCGGTGGTGATGAGGCGGCGAGCGAGGTCCCGGTCCTCCAGGAGTCGCTCGGCGTCGACGCCCGGTGCCTCGGGAAGCTCTCCGACGGGCACGGCGCGGCGGCGGCGGTCCCGGGCCTGGTTGAGGCAGTAGTTGGTGGCCACGCGGTAGATCCACGCGAGGGCGTGGTGGGCATCCGGGGCGCGGGCCAACTGCCGGTGCAGGCGAAGGAAGGTCTCCTGGGCCGCGTCGGCGGCCGCGGCGTCGTCGCCCAGAATCTGGCGGCAGCGGGCATACAGGGCGGGCCCGTAGGTGCGGTAAAGCGCATGGAGGCGGTCTTCGGACATGGTGGTTTCGCGTTCCGGCCTCCCTACCAACACCCGGGGTGTCCGGATTGCGCAACAGCCGCTCCGGACAGAGCGGGTGTGGTAGCACGGGGCCGCCCATGGCCCTTCCCCCCCGCCGTGGCCCCTCGCTGGCCCAGAAGGCCCGCCAGCGCACTCCGGGTCACCACTACAACGCGAGCTTCCTGTCCGACGCGGACCGGATGGACATCCTCAACTGGCTCGGTGGGCTCCACCCGCTCTGGGAGGAGCGTTACTCCAAGCACTTCCCGCCCCCGCCTGGGCAGCAGCAGCGGCGCCTGCTGCGGCCGGTGTACTGGCTGGGAAACTGGCAGTTCGCGTGCCTGGACTACTACCGCCCCCCCAAGGGCCTCTTGAACCGGTGCGTCAAGGCGGAGCCCTTTCCGGCGGTGCTCCAGCGGCAGGTGGACAAGGTGGAGGCGCTGGCGCGGCGCATGTTCCGGGGGCCGGACATGCCCAAGGGCTGGCACCTCAACACCTGTCTGGTGAACTTCTACGGCAGTCGCCTGGAGGATGACCGCTGGGTGGACACGGCGCGGGTGGGCGAGCACAAGGACTTCGAGCCGGGGCCGGTTGCCTCGCTGTCCTTCGGAGAGCGGGCGCTCATCCAGTTCGTCACGTCCTCGCGGCCCGGTGAGCGCGACGCGGTGGTGCTGGAGCAGTGGCTGGATGACGGCTCGCTGGAGCTGTTCGGCGGGACGCGGTGGAAGGAAGAGACGTTCCACCGGGTGCAGCGGGTGGACACGCGCGAGGGGCATGACCTGGCGCCGAAGCTGCCGGACTTCCGCACGCGGCGCATCAACCTGACGTTCCGCTACGTGCCGGATGCGCACGTGATGCCCTTCGCGAAGCTGTCCGACGAGGCGCGCGAGGACGTGCGCGGCTACATGGCGCGGCTCGCCAAAGGCAGCGCCTTCTTCCGCGCGGAGCTGGAGCGCGAGCGCCCCGCTTCCCCCTGACGCGAACCCCCGTCGCCGGGGGTGGGTGGCCCTGGAGCCCTCGGCCTGGTCAGCGCTTGCGATGCGTGCGGGCGTGTCGGCCTTCGGGCCGCCGCTGCTCGCGCTTGGGCGCCTCCGATTCCTGCTGCGCCGGGCCCGGGTTCTTCTGTGAGGCGAGGAACTGGGCCCACGCCTCCTGGAACACGGGGTCCTCGCGAGGCACCGGCACTCGGGGAATCTGTCCGCGCATGACGCGCTCAATCTGCGCGACGACTTCCTTGTCCTTGGGGATGGCGAACGTGGAGGCCACGCCGCTGGCCTGCGCGCGCGCGGTGCGACCGATGCGGTGCACGTAGTCCTCGGGTGAATGGGGCAGGTCGTAGTTGATGACCTGTCCCACGTCCTCCACATCCAGGCCGCGCGCGGCGATGTCCGTGGCGACGAGGCACCGGTACGTCCCCTTGCGGAAGCCCTCCATCGCCTGGCGACGCTGGTTCTGCGTCCGGTCCGCGTGCAGCACCGCGCTCTTGTGGCCCGCGCGCTGGAGGATGCGCATCACCTTGTCCGCGCGCTCCTTCGTCTTCGTGAAGACGAGCGCCGTCGTCGAATCCTCCGCCAGCAGCGTGAGCAGCAGCGAGGACTTCTCCTCGGCCTTGACGATGTAGAGCCGCTGCTCGGCCCGCTCGGCGGGAGTGCCGCTGCGAGTCACCTCCACGCGCACGGGACGGTACAGCCGCTCGCGGGCGAACTCGGTGACGTCCGGCCCCAGCGTCGCGGAGAACAGCAGCGTCTGCCGACGGCGGGGCAGGGCCTCGAAGATGCGCTCGAGTTGAGGGAAGAAGCCCATGTCGAGCATCCGGTCGGCCTCGTCGAGCACCAGGGCCTCCAGCTTGCTGAAGTCCACCATGCCGTTCTCCAGCAGGTCCACCAGGCGGCCAGGCGTGGCGAGCACGAAGGTGGGCTGGGCCTTGAGGGCCTCCACCTGGGCGCCCATGTCCTCGCCGCCGATGACCACGGCGTGCGTCAGGCCACGGGCCTCGGCGAAGACCTGCACGGGCTCGGCGATCTGCTGGATGAGCTCGCGGGTGGGTGCGAGCACCAGGCCGAGCGTGCCCGACTTGCTGTGGAAGCGCTCCACGAGGGGCAGCACATAGGCGGCCGTCTTGCCCGTGCCGGTGGCCGCGCAGCCGATGATGTCCTTGCCCGAGAGGGCAGGGGGAATCGCCTGGGATTGGATGGGGGTGGGCTGCGTGAAGCGCACCCGGCGCAGGGCGCCGAGGGTGGCCTTGGACAGTCCGAGCCGTTCGAAGGATTCACTCACGGCTTCGGGGTATCACGGCGCGAGGCTCCGTGGGAAAGAGCCTCGACCGACACTGTCCTACGTCGTGGCTCGCAGCTTCTGGGCCCAGGGCTCCAGCGCCCGCAGGATGCCCTTCACCCGCTCGGGGGGCTTGCCGGAGTCCCGAAGGCGCTTGGCGATGGCGTCGAGGTGGGGGACGGCGCGCTCGGTGAGGGCTACCAGCGCGGCGGCCACGTCGCAGGTGTCCACCGCGTCATCCATGCAGATGACCCTGTCGCCCATGACGATGCGCCAGAAGTCCTCGCAGTAGCCCCGCCGCCGCTGGTCCGGGATGAGGAAGAAGGGGTGGAACGTCCGCTCCAGCCGCTCGACGGCCTGGTAGATGGGCATGTCCTTGTCGAGCGTGTCTCCGATGAGGGACTTCACCTGGGTCAGGGACACGTTCTCCAAGGCCGGCTCGTCGCCCGTCATGAAGAAGTAGCCCTTCTTGCCGCGCTTCTCGAAGCAGTCCATCGCGGTGTGCTCGGCGGCGAAGTACATGCCCAGCTCGTACGACTCGCCGGGGTTCGAGCCACCGCCGCGCTCCAGGAACATCCAGGTGAGCCACTGGTCCAGCTGATTCTCGGAGGACTCGAACTGGCCGACCTGGAGCGGGGCGCGGTCGAAGAACGCGTCACCCACCGCCATGAAGAGCACCTGCGGGTCGGGGATGCCCGCCTCCATCAGGTCCTTCATGAACGAGGGGAACGTCTGGCGCGCGAGGCTCTCGGGGATGTTGCCCATCGAGCCCGTCACGTCGAGCGCCATGACGACGGCGAGCGAGTTCGGGTGGGCCGCGCTGTCGCGGCTCTCGCGGAACTTCACCCCCAAGGGGTCCATCTGGGGATGGCAGGCGCGCTGCTTGAACACTTCCTGAGGCGGCAGCTCGCTGCGAGCCTTCGTCATCGCCTCATGCGCCTTGTGGCTGTAGCTCCCGTAACCCATGACTGAAAGACCCCCTCGGTGGAGACACCGCGAATGCACCTCGCGATGTGCCCGGACGCTAGCCCGGAGGCCCTCTCGTCGTCAGCCCCGGGAGCGCTTGTCCCGGGCCCTGGGGCCCTGTGACGTCACGGAGACGCGCACGCCCAGGGTCGCCTCCACCCAGGTGACGAAGCGCTGAGTCCGGGTGTCGGCGCTCTCTCCCAGCGACAGCGTCGTCCGCTCGGGTGTGCAGCGGGCGAGCGCCCCGGTGAGTCGTGCCTGCCATGCGAGGTCCTGGGCCGCGCCGGGACGCAGCGCCGTGACGCGCCCGGCCTCGTCGCGCACCACGAGCGCCTCGTCTTCCGCGGTGCCGGAAGGTGCGTGGTACGCGGAGCACACGGGCCAGTGCGGGCCAAGCCTGTCCACATGTGTCAGGGCGAGCGAGTCCACACCGCCGCAGACCTGGAGCGAATAGCGTCCGAGGACCGCGTCGAACCCGCCCACGCGGAAGCCGCCCTGCCAGCCGTCGGCGGTGTTGTGAGGCTCGGGCACCAAGGCCGCGAGCGATGCTTCCTCGGTGGGCAAGGGGCCCTCGCCGTGGCGCGTGGCGTAGGCGCGAAGCACGCCGAGTCGATGCACGTCCCCGTCGAAGCCCTGCTCGCGCAGCAGGGCCAGGGCCGGCTCGAAGGTGCAGGTGCTCCAGGTGGTGTGCGGATGGAAGCCGCGCCACTCATCCAGCAGGACGCCCTGCGCGCCCTCGAAGATGGTGTGGCCCTCGCGCAGCCGGGGGCCGAGCCAGCCATCGCCCACCACGCGCTGCTCGGGATGGATGACGCGCACGGCCTCCACCCAGCGCGAGGGGATGTCGGAGTCCTCCAGCAGTCCCAGCTCGGGCGCGGAGTCGGGATGGCCCATGGCGGCGCGCCGCACCTCGGCCAGCTCCGCGCGAAGTCGCTCCTGCGCGGCGCGGGCCTTCCTGGTGAGGACGTCGGGTCGACACAGGTCTGCCGCGAGGACGGCGGCCTCCGGATGCGCGAGCGCGTCGCGCATCGTCTCGCCCACGCCCACGCCGCAGGTGCCATGCCGCCGCGCGCCCCGACCCAGCTCGCGCAGTCGTCCGGCCGCTTGATGGAACGGGGTGATGACGCGGGCGCGCTCGCCCACCGTCACGCGCGACAGGGCGTCCGGGACACCGCGCTCCGCGAGGTACTGCGCTTCCACGTGGAGGGCCAGCGGATGGAAGACGGTGGAGTGCGCCAGGTGCGTGGCCACGCCCGGGACAAACGTGCCCGCGCCGAGCTGGGAGAAGGTGTGGTGCCTGCCGTCATCGGTGACGACGTTGTGGCCCGCCTGGGCGCCTCCGTTGAAGCGCACGACGAGTTGGGCGCCGTGGCGCCGCACCAGCCAGTCCGTGAGCGTGCCCTTGCCCGCGTCGCCGAAGCCGAGGTCGACGACGACGTGGGCCGCGCGGGGCGCCTTCATCGCTCGTCGCGAGGGATGCGGCGGTGGCCGGAGTTGGCGTCGTTGGTGGGCAGCGGCTCATCCTCCAGGCGAGGCTGTGGCGTGCCATCGCGCCCCAGCGTCGCGGCGAAGGACGTGAGCGCGCGGATGACGGCGCCGCGTCGGGGTCGCTCCAGTCCGCCTTTCTCCAGATGTCGGGCCAGCGCGTCCAGGTCTGGGATGGCGCCCTCGCACAGGCCCACGAGACTGGCCGCCACATCCACCGTGTCGGTGGGGTCCTCCATGCAGATGACGCGGTCTCCGAGCAGCTCCCGCCAGTCGCGCTCGCAGTTGCGGCGTCGGGCCAGGTCCGGGATGAGGAAGAACGGCTCGAAGCCGACCTGGAGCTCCTCCACCACCTGTCGCACGGGCAGGTCCTCGTCGAGCGTGTCGCCGATGAGGGACCTCACCTGCTTGCGGGAGACGTACCCGTAGGGGCGCTCGTCGCCCGTCATGAAGAAGTAGCCCCGGTGCTTGCGCTTGCGCCAGCAGTCCAGGTCCGTGTGGCGCGCGGCGAAGTACATGCCCAGCTCATAGGACTCGGTGCCGGGCGTTCCGCCGCCGCCTTCCAGGTAGCTGGACGTCAGCCACTGGTCCATCTGCCGCTCGGAGGACTCGAACTGGCCCACCTGGAGCGGAGCGTGGTCGCTGTTCGCGTCGCCCACCGCCATGAAGAGGACCTGAGGGTCCGGGATGCCCACGTCCATCAGGGACTTCATGAAGTCAGGCAGACGGCGCCGGGCGAGCAGCTCCGGGATGGAGCCCATGGAGCCCGTGACGTCGAGGGCGAAGACGATGCCCAGGGACTTGGAATGCGCCTCGCTGTCGCGACTCTCCCGCCACTTCACGCCGTGCGGGTCCATCAGCGGGTGACAGCGCTCCTGTCGGAAGACGCGCTGCACGGGTATCTCCTCACGGGCCCGTGTGAATGCCGCATGTGCCGCGTGGCTGTAGCTCCCGTAACCCATGGCTCGACTCTCCTTCCTCGCACGGCCAGGCCGCGCTCAACGCCACCCAGGCAGGGTGAAGGGAACGTAACTCGGCGGACCGAAGGCCTCCTGCGCGGCGGCGGAGACCTGCTCCTTCACGCTCCACGCATCGACGTCCAGGCCACTCCGCCCCGAATGCTGCGCGCGCAGCAGCTCCGCCAGGGGCGCTGGCACGCGGGACGGCACCGCGCCCGTCGCCGGGTCTCCACCGAGCACCCAGGTGATGGAGCGCGCGCACATCGCCACGTCCGTCTCCGGAGTGGGCACGCCTCCATTCCACAGCGCGTCGGGATAGAAGTCCCGGTGCGAGGCGCTGGTGGAGGGCAGGGATTGGAACGAGCGGTGCCGCACGGCGCTGGACCAGCCAACCAGCATCAGCCCGTGGTCCCTGGGATGGAGGAGCAGATGGGGCGGCAGCACCGCGCCGTGGACGTAGCCCGCGCGATGCACGAAGCCCAGCAGCTCCAGCGCGCGCTTCCACATCCAGACCGCGGCGCGCGGGTCGATGCCATCGGAGTACACCTCACGCGCCTCCGAGAAGGTGTGCTGGAAGCCGCTCGTCCACCGGTACACCAGCGCCGCGCGAGCGATGCCCTCGGGGTCCTTCGCGGTGCCTCGCGCCACGGGCTGGGGGAGCAGGCGGGTGAAGTACTCGGCGCCCTGGGCGTCGGTGCGCTGCAGGTCCTCCAGCACCTCGTATTCGCGGGCGAGCAAGTCCTTGTCGTCGAGCGCGCGGGCCACCTTGAGCACCACCAGCTCGGTGAGGCGGGAGTCGCGGCGCGCGAGGAACACGTCACTGCCGTCGCCTCGGCCCAGGCGCCCGAGCAGCACGTAGCGCGTGTTCGCCACCGTGACGCGGGGTCGGTCCGGAGCGAAGGGAGGGTCGTCCGCGGGGCGAGCGGGCTTGGGCCAGACAGCCGCGCCCTTCGCGGACACCATGGCACCGCAGTAGTCGCAGGTGAGGATGCCATTCGGTGAGGACGGGGGTGGAAGCTTCGCGCCGCAGCCAGGACACTTCAAAAGCTGTAGTTCCATCCACCCCTCACACAGTGCCGGGCAAGCATACCGCAGCCTCCAGGAACCCGAATGTCCCCATTGACGCCTCCGCTCCCCGTGGTGCTCGACACCAACGTCGTCCTGGACCTGTACGTCTTCGAGGACCCCGCGCTGCGCGTGCTCCAGACGGCGCTGGAGGCGGGCGCGCTGGAGGCGTGGGCGGAGGACGCGACGCTGGCGGAGCTGGGCTTCGTGTTGGCGTCGCGCCACTTCCTGCCGGGGCGAGACCTGGAGGGCCGGAGGACGGCCCTGGAACGCTACCGGGCGCGCGTGAAGGTGCTCCCGCCGGACGCGTCAGGGCCTTCGCTGGAGCTGCCTCGTTGCAAGGACCGGGACGACCAGAAGTTCCTCCTCCTGGCCGCCCGGGCGGGGGCCGCGTGGCTGGTGAGCAAGGACAAGCGCGTGTTGTCGATGTCGGACCGACAGGGGATGCCCTTCGTCATCCTCACCCCCCGGCAGGCCGTGGCGCGACTGGAGGCTCAGGCGTTGGTGGCGGGGCGGTAGCGAAGCACGCGCACCGACTCGAGGCCGATAATGAAGGTGGTGATGGCGCTCAGCTTCGCCTTGCCCCCGGACTCGCTCCAGTCGAGCACGTGCACGAAGACGGGCTCTCCACCGTCCTCCGCGTTCCGGTTTCCGAAGACGAGCACCGTGTCGGCCTTCTCGCCCGAGTAGGTGACGAGCGTCTGGCGGAAGGAGATCCACGACTCGCGGCTGCCGTTCTCCTCGCTGAGGCCGCGCAGGAACGCGGTGGGCTGGGCGAGCGAGCCCTGGACGTACTCGCCACCGGTGAGCTGGTGCTTGAGCTGCTCGCTCCGGGTGCTCAGCTCGGGCTCCCGGTCACCCATGCAGCCCATGCACTGTTCATCGCAGCCGCAGATCTCCTCGGGCTCGGAGAGCGTCCGGCCCTTGCGGTCCGCTTCACACTGCTTGACGCAGGCGGCGAGCGCGCGGGACTCGGCCTTGTGGGTGCTGGCGATCTTCGCGCGCATCTGGGCCTGGGTGGCGTCGGACTCGAAGAAGGACGCATCCGCCAGGTGCAGCAGGCCGGCGACCCGCACGAGTCCAGGGTCATCCATGGAGGACAGCGCTGAACTGGCGGCGGCCTTCTGCGGGCGCAGCAGCGCGGGCCTCACGCGAACCCACTTCGAGCGGGCCTCGGACTTGTCGCCGTCCAGGTTCAGGCTGGCGCGGTCGAACAGCGCCGCCGCGGCCTTCGCGCGAGCCAACTCCGCCTTGTAGGAGTCCTTCACCTTCACCTGGGCCAGCCACTTCGTGGGGGTGCGCTCCGTCTGGTAGAAGACCTCCTGCTGCTTCTCGGTGTTCTTCTGGATGAAGAGGTCCTCGGTCTTGTAGCGAGGCGCCCACTCCAGCTTCGCCTGCGTGTCGTTGCGCGCGGCGGCCATCTTCCGCTCGTACGCGTAGGCGCGCACCTGTTCGAAGGCGGCCGTCTCCATCTCCGCCTTGTAGGGGTCCTCGCCCTCCACGTAGACGCGCAGGTCGCTCAGGCAGGTGTCGTCGTACGACGCGCCGGGATAGGTGGACACGAGGGTGAGCCGCACGCCCTGGACCTTGCCGGGCACGGGCAGGGGGATTTCCTGCCAGCCGAGCACGTCCTTCAGCTCCACCTCCACGGCGGTGCCCGTCGTCTGCGGCCCCGTCTCGCCCTGGACGAGCGGCTCCAGCTTCACACCCTTGGGACGGGCGTTGGCCCGGTAGAGCTTGTCCGTCTTCTGGTAGCCGTTGCGCAGGAAGACGCGGAAGGACTTCGCGCGCGTCAGCTCCGGGCCCCACCACTCGATGGCCTCGCCCTCGCCGCGTCCCTTGGCGCCCTCCACCCAGGCGGTGGCCGGGTCATCGTCGGCGACGTAGAGGGGGAGGTAGTTCTGGGCGTGTTTGTTCCAGCCGTTCTCCAGGAAGGAGGACGCCGTCACGCGGCGGGGATGCAGGCGGTGGGCGGTGCCCGCGTCGGGCTCCAGGAGGACCGGCGGCGCGGCGGCGAGGATGAGCGACAGGAGAATCATGGCTTGCGCTCCAGGGGTGTGCGGGTCGAGGGAAGGGGCGCGGCCCACAGCACCAGCTGTGAGAGCCCCGGGGGATAGAGTCCCGAGTCTTCCTGCTCTCGGGACACCAGGTGGTAGACGACGCGGGCATAACGCGCGCCCGCGGGCATGCGGATGCGGCGAGGCGGGCCCGGAAGCAGCCGGGTGTCCTCGACGGCGCCCAGGTGCGGTAGCGGCTCCGGTGGCCAGGAGCGCACTTCAATTCGACGGCCCAGCGTGGCCACGGTGCGCGAGGACTCGAAGAGGGGTTGGTCCGAGACCTCCACGCTGACCCAGCGCATGACGTCACCGGAGGGGAAGGCGTGGCCCACATCGCGCGTGGAGAGCAGGAGCGCGCCGTCCACGGCCTCCACGACGAGCGCGGCCTTGAGGGACTCCGTGCGACGGGTGCCGCCCAGTCCGTGGTCGCCGCGAGGCATGTGACAGCTCGTGCAGTGGCGCGTGTCCCCCGTCTGTTTGCGCCACCGGGTCCATTCGCCCACGGTGTCCTGTTGCCACTGGGTGTCGGAAAGCCGGACGCGCTGGCCATCGCCCTGGAGCACCGGGAAGCCGAACTGGTGACAGCCCGCGCAGGGCATCGCGGGGGCGGCCTTCGCGTCACCGAGGGGGGCGTGACAGCCCGCGCAGGTGACGCCGTGCTCCTCGGGAGGGCTGCCCGTGGGAAGCGCGCCGCGCTCGAGGTTCCGCGCGAGCGGGGCGTGACACTGGACACACCAGGCGGGCCGGTCCTCGGTGATGGCGACCTGGAAGACATCGTCCGTGCGCGCGGTGGCGTGGCCGCTGCGCTTCCAGGCCTCGACCTGGGGTGCGTGGCACTCCGCGCAGCGCTGGACGCTCCAATCGGGGAGCCCGTGCGGCGCGGGGCCAACCTCCATGCGCGCGGTGCCCTGGGGGAAGCGAGGGCCGGGCGCGGAGGCGAGCAGTGCGCAGATGAGGAAGAGGGCGTTCACGATGAGGCGGGGAGTGTAGGCGCCCTCCGTGTGCGAGCGCGACTCCCACTCTGGGGCGTGGGCGCGGTAGAACCCGACCCATGCGGGCCTATGAAATTCGAGGCGGATTCGGGTTGGACAAGCTGGTGCTGGGCGAGCGGCCGGACCCCGAGCCGGGCCCGTTCCAGGTGCGGGTGCGGGTGAAGGCGACGAGCCTCAACTACCGCGACCTGATGATGGTGGAAGGTCGCTACAACCCGAGGCAGAAGCTGCCGCTGATTCCCAACTCGGACGGCGCGGGTGTGGTGGACGCGGTGGGGCAGGGCGTCACGCGCGTGAAGCAGGGAGACCGGGTGATGGGCCTGTTCTCGCAGGCGTGGCCCGCGGGTGAGCCGACGCGCACGGCGCAGCAGCACACGCTGGGGGGGCCGCTGGACGGCGCGCTGGGCGACACGATGGTGCTGCACGAGGACGGGGTGATGCTCACGCCCGCGTACCTGTCGGACGAGGAGGCGGCGACGCTGCCATGCGCGGCGCTCACGGCGTGGAGCGCGCTGGTGACCTATGGCGCGTTGAAGGCGGGAGACGTGGTGTTGCTCCAGGGCACGGGCGGCGTCTCCATCTTCGCGCTGCAGATCGCGAAGCTGCTGGGCGCGCGCGTCATCATCACTTCCAGTCGCGACGACAAGCTGGAGCGGGCGCGCGCGCTGGGAGCGCACGACCTCATCAACTACGTGACGACGCCGGACTGGGACAAGGCGGCGCGGGCGCTCACGGGGAACGCGGGCGTGGACCACGTCGTGGAGGTGGGTGGGGCCGGGACGTTCGAGAAGTCACTGCGCGCGGTGCGGCCCGGGGGCACGGTGTCCGTCATCGGCGTGCTGAGCGGTGGCTCGGGCGCCGTGCCGCTGACGTCCATCCTGATGCAGAACCTTCGCGTGCAGGGAATCCTGGTGGGGCATCGCCAGGGCTTCGAGGCGCTGGTGCGTGCCTTCTCGCAGCACTCGGTTCGTCCCGTGGTGGACCGCGTCTTCGCCTTCGACGAGGCGGTGGCGGCGTTCCATCACCTCAAGAGCGGCGCCCACTTCGGGAAGGTGGTCGTGCGCGTCGGGTGAGCGGGTGCTGCTCTGTATCGCAGGAGTGGAGACGGGCCCGGTGACGCGAAGTGCTCACCGGGCCTGGGTCCTACGGGGTGGTCAGGAACCCGTTTCCGTCGGGCCCGAGTCCGAAGGGTTGTTGTTGCGAGCGACGTAGCTCACCTGGGGACCGCCGCGAGGAGCACGGGAGCCGCCGCCCCGGTTCGGAGCGGAACGTTGCTGCCGGGGGCCGGGCCCATTCTGCCGAGGCTCTCGCAGCGTGTTGCCGCCGGGATTGGCATCAGGTGCGTTCGTCTCGGGGCGGGCCTCCACGACAGGCAGTGAGGCCCTGCCGTTGCCCCGATTGCCACCTCGCTGCTCGTTCCGGGCAGGTCGCTGCCGCGACTCGGGGAAGGGGCTTTCGGCGCCAGCCTGGACCTCGTTGCCGTGACGTCCGTTTGGCGCGGAGGATTGCTCACGAGGCGTGCCGTTGCGGGAATCCCCCTGGGGGGCGCGTGGGCCGCTGCGTGAGTCTCCCTGTGTGGACCGAGGGCCTCCGTCGCGCTGCTCGCCCTGCGCGGAACGTGAGGAGCCACGGCGCTGCTCTCCCGAAGCCGGGCGGGTGTTGTCCACTCCGGACTGTTCTCTCGGGGCCCGGTGGTGTTCGCCCGGGGCGGAGTGCTGCTCGCTGGAGCGGGTGCGCGGGCTGCCGTTGCGCGATTCATCCGCGGTGCGGGAGCCGTTGCCGTTCCGTTGCTCGCCATCGAAAGCGCGAGGTGTTCCGTTGCGTGATTCAGCCGCGCCGCGAGAGCCGCCATTGCGCGAGTCGTCCGACGCACGGGGGTGACCGCCGCGCGGAGCGTCCGAAGCGCGAGTGTTCCCGTTGCGCGAGTCCTCCGAGAAGCGAGGTTCTGCGCTGCGCGACTCGTCCGACGCACGGGGGTGACCGCCGCGCGGAGCATCCGAAGCGCGAGTGTTCCCGTTGCGCGAGTCATCCGAGAAGCGAGGTTCTGCGTTGCGCGACTCGTCCGAGGCACGCGGGGTTCCGCTGCGTGAGTCCCCCGACGCGCGAGCCGCCCGACCGTTGCGGGGCTCTCCTTGAGCGTCACGGGGACCGCCGTTGCGAGGATCACTCGCGCCTCGCGGACCACCGCTGCGCTGCTCGTCCTGAGGCGAGAACGTGCTTCCGTTGCGCTGCTCACCCGGCGCGGAGCGCGTGTTTCCGTGGCGCTGCTCGTCCTGAGGCGAGAGCGTGCGTCCGTTGCGCTGCTCACCCGGCGCGGAGCGCGAGCTGGTGCTGCGCTGTTCAACCTGAGGCGAGTGGGGGCTCCCGTTGCGCTGCTCACCCGGCGCGGAGCGCGGGCTGGTGCTCCGCTGTTCAACCTGCGGCGAGCGGGGGCTTCCGTTGCGCTGTTCAACCTGAGGCGAGCGGGGGCTTCCGTTGCGCTGCTCATCCGGCGCGGCGCGGGGGCTTCCGTTGCGCTGTTCACCCTGAGGCGAGCGTGGGCTTCCGTTGCGCTGCTCGAACTGGAGAGCGCGAGGGCTCCCGCTGTGCTGTTCGACCTGAGCCGAGCGAGAGCTGCTGCTGCGCTGTTCACCCGGCACGGAGCGCGGGCTCCCGTTGCGCTGTTCGACCTGAGGCGAGCGAGTGCTCCCATTGCGCTGCTCGACCTGAGGCGAGCGAGGGCTCCCGTTGCGCTGCTCGACCTGAGGCGCGCGTGAACTCCCATTGCGCTGCTCAGCCGGCGCCGAGCGCGGTCCACCCGAGTGCTGACCACCCTGCGGCGTGCGCGCGGCATTTCGCTGATCGCCAGCGCCACCCGTTCGCGGCGCCGACGCGGGAGCATTCGGGCGATTGCCTCCGGAACGTGGCGGCGACCGACCGGGCCCGCGGCGTCCGCCTCGCGGCGCTGGGGCCGCGGGAGGCTTGCTCCGCTCACCACCACCCTGCCGGAGCACCAATGCCTCCAGCGCGCGCAGCTCCGCCTCTTCGGCCTCCTCGGGCGTCATGGGCGCCTCTGGGGGCGCTTCCACCGGCTGCGCATGGACGGGGCGGCTCGCTCCCCGGCCCGCGCTACCATTGCGACGCGGCGCCTCGCGGAAGCTGCCGGAGGGAACGAACGAGGGCGTGAGCTCACGCCGCGTGTACGCGCTCCAGATTTCGCTCGTGTCGCCCCCGGCGCCGTGCAGCCAGGGCGCGATGCCCGCGAGGAACTCGCGCACGTTGTCCAGGTCGCGCCGGAAGTAGAACTCCGCGCGGTTGTTGCGCGCGGCGGCGATGGTCTGCGGAAAGTCGATGATGGTGGGCCCCAGGTAGCCCATCAGGATGTTGTAGGGCGACAGGTCCCCATGGATGAGGTCGGCGCACAGCATGCTGACCACCTGGGCCCGCAGGTCCACGTACATCGCCTGCGCTTCCTCGGGCGTCGCCGGAGGAGCCTCCACCAGCCGGGGCGCGGGTTGTCCCTGCGCGTCGAGCACCAGCTCCATCAGCAGGATGCCCTCGTAGAACATCACCGGCGTCGGCACGCGCACGCCCTGGGCGTGCAGCTTGTAGAGCGAGTCGGCCTCGGCGCTCTTCCATGCCTCCTCGGAAGCGGCCTGCCCGAAGCGGCTGCCCTTCTCCATGGCGCGACGCGTCCGGGAGTTGCGCACCTCGCGCCCTTCCCGATAGCCCACGTTGTTGCGGAAGTTCCGCTCGTGGCGCTGCTTGTACAACTTGGCTGCGACCACCTGCCCGGAGTGCTGAACCAGCCACACCTCCGCTTCCTTACCGGTCTTCAACTGGCCGATGACGGCCTCGATGATTCCGTCGGCGAGGAGGGTCTCTAGCGAGTCATTCATTCAGAGGCGGAAGTCCTGATGGGGCTCGGGCGGGTGTCTCGAAACGCGCGCGGTGCGGCCCTACTCGCAGCGCGCGGTGGCATGTGAACATCTGGCGGGGCCCTCTTTCTACCGCGTTGTCGCCGCGAGCAGTCAGGAGGGCCGACGCTCGGCCTGCTAACAGTTTGTCTGCCAGGGTTCCAGGGTATCAAGGGGACGCCAGAGCGGGTGGGTCATGTCGGACCTTGTCCTCGAGGCCTCTCCGGCAGCCCGTTCCGAGCAGACGCGGCCTGGGTGCCGAGCGACCTGGCGGCATGTCGATCGCTCGGAGAGAGGGCAGGGGCAACAACCCCGCGGAGCCCGCCAGATTCCGGAGACCGGGCATGCGGGCTAGGCGGAATGG
>NZ_VIFM01000779.1 GCF_006636215.1 Myxococcus llanfairpwllgwyngyllgogerychwyrndrobwllllantysiliogogogochensis
CCTGGATCTGGCAGGCCAGATCCCCGTGAACGCCTGGGTGCGTTTCCGGCCCATCCGCGCCTTTGAACCCGTCACCCGTTCCTGAACACCATGAAAAAAGTCCTGATTGCCAACCGCGGCGAGATCGCGGTCCGTATTGTCCGCGCCTGCGCCGACTACGGCCTCGGCTCCGTCGCCGTCTATGCCGACGCCGATATCGACGCGCTGCACGTGCGCATGGCCGACGAGGCCTGGGGCCTGGGCGGCGACCGCCCGGCCGATACCTACCTGCACATCGAGAAGCTGCTCGATGCCGCCCGCAAGAGCGGTGCCGATGCCGTGCACCCCGGCTACGGCTTCCTGTCCGAGAACGCGGGCTTCGCGCGGGCGGTGATCGGTGCCGGCCTGACCTGGATCGGCCCGCCGCCCGAGGCGATCGAGCGGCTGGGCGACAAGGTCGAGG
>NZ_VIFM01000780.1 GCF_006636215.1 Myxococcus llanfairpwllgwyngyllgogerychwyrndrobwllllantysiliogogogochensis
GGCCGGGACTGTTCCGCTTAACGCCGCTCGCCCCCCGGCGGATGACGGGCCGGCCCGTAGAATCCGCGGATGCTCTCCGTCAAACAGGAATTGCTCGCGGCGCTCGCCGGCGAGCTGGAAAAACTCTCGCCCGGCACCGCCGGGCGCGCCGCCTTCGAATCCCCCAAGGTGGCCGCGCACGGCGATTTCGCCTGCACCGCCGCCATGCAGCTGGCCAAGCCGCTCAAGCTCAACCCGCGCGCTCTGGGCGAACAGCTCAAGGCCGCGCTGGAGGCCACGCCGGCCTTCGCGCGCTGGGTCGATGCGATCGAGATCGCCGGCCCCGGCTTCCTGAACATCCGCCTCAAAGCCGCCGCCAAGCAGGAGATCGTGCGCGAGGTGCTGGCCGCGGGCGAGCGCTTCGGCTGGCAGCAGGACAACGGCCAGCGCGTGCTGGTGGAG
>NZ_VIFM01000781.1 GCF_006636215.1 Myxococcus llanfairpwllgwyngyllgogerychwyrndrobwllllantysiliogogogochensis
ACCGAAAAGGACATGATGAGCCTGATGGATGTGATCCAGCGGGGTTATTATGCGGGCGTTGACCCCGGCAATATGTTGCAGGGTTTTTCGAACATTGGTAGTGCAATGGATATTATCCGTCAGAAGGGATTGGGGGCAACGAAGGTATTTGCACCATTGCTGGTGATGGCGGATCAGATGGGGATGGCTGGCGAGTCAGCAGGGAATGCCTACCGTAAAATATTCCAGGCTGTCATGGATACCAAAAAAGTTAATAAAGCCAATGCCTCAATTAAAGGATCAGGGGTCAAATTAGATTTTACTGATGGAAAAGGGGAATTTGGTGGACTGGATAAGCTATTTGCCCAGCTTGAAAAGTTAAAAAAATTAAACACAGAGCAAAGGCTTGCGGCACTTAAAACGGTTTTTGGTGATGATGCCGAAACGCTAAAAGTATTAAAT
>NZ_VIFM01000782.1 GCF_006636215.1 Myxococcus llanfairpwllgwyngyllgogerychwyrndrobwllllantysiliogogogochensis
CGCGCTTCATGGAATTCACTGCATTCAATTGGGATCCATTGCGCCACGATGCATGGAATCCACTGCGTTCAATTAAAATCCATTGCACCACACTGCATGGAATCCACTGCATGCTCTCGAGATCCATTGGGCCACGCTGCATGGAATCCACTGCATTCAATCGGGATCCATTTAGCCACGCTGCATGGAATACACTGCGTTCAATCGGGATGCATTTTACCATGCTGCATGGAATCCACTGCATTCAGTGATGCTGCATGGAATGCACTACCTTCAATCGGGATGCCTTGGGCCATGCTGCATAAAATCCACTGCATTCAATAGGGTTCCATTTCTTCACGCTGCATGGCATACACTGCATTCAAACACGCTGCATGGAATCCAGTGCATTCAATCGAGATCCATTGGGCCACGCTGCATGGAATCTACTGCATTCAATTG
>NZ_VIFM01000783.1 GCF_006636215.1 Myxococcus llanfairpwllgwyngyllgogerychwyrndrobwllllantysiliogogogochensis
GAAGTCGAAGGTGCCGTAGTTCATGGTCACCAGCACGCCGGCCAGACCGGCCATCGCCGCGCCGATGACAAACACCAGGGAGATCACCCGGTCGGTATTGATGCCAAGGATCGCCGCCATGCGCCGGTCCTGCTGGGTGGCGCGGCAGATGCGCCCCAGCCGGGTATACTGAATAATCCAGGTCAGGATAAGCATCCCCACCAGCGCCGCGACGAGAATAAACACCTTGGTCCAGGTGATCTGCACCACCCCATCGCCCACCGTCATGCGCAACGCGCCGCTAAGCAGCGTCGGGATCCCCTGCTGGTTCGGCCCCTGGCTCAGCTGGACATAGTTCTGCAGGATCAGCGACATCCCGATAGCCGAGATCAGCGGCGCCAGCCGCGTCGAGTTGCGCAGCGGCCGGTAGGCGATGCGCTCGATCGCCCAGCCGTATACGCC
>NZ_VIFM01000784.1 GCF_006636215.1 Myxococcus llanfairpwllgwyngyllgogerychwyrndrobwllllantysiliogogogochensis
GGGGGAACCGGACTGGAGGTCGCGGATCTTGGGTATGCCCCTCTCCATCGAGAATCCGAAGCCCGAGCCCGAGGCGGGGCTGAACGACCTCGTCGCGCTGGTGGCGGACGGCATGGCGCGGGTCAACACCACGATCCTGTCGCGCACCGGATCCGACGTGGCGATGATCCCGGAGGTGGCCAACCACCTGATCGCCAGCGGCGGCAAGCGCCTGCGCCCGATTCTCACGCTCGCCTGCGCCAAACTCTGCGGCTACGCCGGCGACGGCGACGTGAAGCTCGCCGCCAGCGTCGAGTTCATGCACACCGCGACCCTGCTGCACGACGACGTGGTCGACGAGAGCGACATGCGCCGCGGCCGTGTCGCCGCCCGGATCAAGTGGGGCAACGAGGCCTCGGTGCTGGTCGGCGACTTTCTGCTGGGCCAGGCCTTCCGGATGA
>NZ_VIFM01000785.1 GCF_006636215.1 Myxococcus llanfairpwllgwyngyllgogerychwyrndrobwllllantysiliogogogochensis
CCTGAAAGGCCAGGGCATGCAAATTCTTGCCACTCACCTTTCCGACAAAGCCATCGATTTTCGTGAAATCGACTATACGCGTCCAACCTGCATCCTGATGGGTCAGGAAAAAACCGGCATCACCCAGGAAGCGCTGGCGCTGGCCGATCAGGACATCATTATCCCGATGATCGGCATGGTGCAGTCGCTGAACGTCTCCGTCGCCTCGGCGCTGATCCTTTACGAGGCGCAGCGCCAGCGGCAGAATGCCGGGATGTACCAACGCGCCAACAGCATGCTGCCGCCACAAGAGCAGCAGCGCCTGCTGTTCGAAGGCGGCTATCCGGTGCTGGCCCGCGTCGCCAGACAAAAAGGTCTGCCTTACCCCCACGTTAACGAGCAGGGCGAAGTGGAAGCCGATGCCGCGTGGTGGGCCACCATGCAGGCTGCGAGGTAAACCC
>NZ_VIFM01000786.1 GCF_006636215.1 Myxococcus llanfairpwllgwyngyllgogerychwyrndrobwllllantysiliogogogochensis
GGTGTGGTTGAACGTGTCGCTGGAAGGCGCCCAGGCGGGGACGAACGATGCCGTGCGGGGCGCTGGCGTCTTCGACCGGGTGATGGAGAAGCTCGCGCTGCTCGGTCAGCATGCGCGCTTCACCCTCGCCTTCACGCTGACGCGCGACAACGTGGCGGAAGTCGAGGCCTGCGTCGAACTGGCCCGGCGGGTGGGCGCGCATACCGCCGTCTTCCGCCCGCTGTACCCCGTCGGCACCGCTACCCGGCATCCAGAGCTGATGCCCACGTTCGATGGCTACGTGGACGCACTCGCGCGGCTGGAGCGCGTCGAAGCCAACTCGGACCTCTTCGCGCTGGACCCCTTCAGTCCTTCGGCACGCGAGGAGCTGCGCGGCGTCGTCACGGAGGGCCCGGGCTGCGGGGCGGCGAACACGGTGGCCTCCGTCTCCGTCCAGGGC
>NZ_VIFM01000787.1 GCF_006636215.1 Myxococcus llanfairpwllgwyngyllgogerychwyrndrobwllllantysiliogogogochensis
GCCCTGCGTGCTGCGGGCCGCGTCGCGGGCGTTGAGCGCGCCCGTCTCGTCGCGGTCGACACGGGCGAAGGTGCCCTCCTGCACGCCGTCGCGGTGGCCGTAGTTGGCGCTGGCCAGGTAGCCCAGCCGGCTGTTGCCGAAGCGCAGGGTGTCGCCCATGGACACGCCCAGGCCCATGTTGGGCAGCGCGGTGGTGCGGCGCGCCTGCCAGATGTTGGGGAAGCTGCGGTACTGCTGCTCCAGTACGTCGCTGGACTCGCCCGACATCCCCAGGCCGCTGTCGCGCGGAATCGCGTTGGGGAGCTGGCGGCTCCCGCTGGGGAAGCCCAGGTCCTCACCGAAGCCGCCTTGCGCCTGGCTGTTGCGCTCGCGGAACGTCGTCTCGGAGTCGCCGCCCAGGCTGATGCGCGGCTTGAGCTCGAACTCGCTCGGGTAGGAG